>CAJFQI010000004.1 GCA_904419005.1 Candidatus Avimonas faecium
CACCACCCCGCGGATGCCGACCGGCAGCACCTCCTGCACCAGCGAGGGCATCGCCGTGGCAGGGTCGCTGGTGACATGCAGGGCGTAGGCGGTCATGCCGATCATCCCGGTAATCAGGAAAAAGGGGATGGAAAACACCCCGCTGAGCACCGTCGCCCGGGCGGTGCCCTCCGGGTCCCTGCCGATCAGGAGCCGCTGGGTATAGGGAGGGGCGAGCGCTTCCCCGAACATCATCGTCAGGAAAAGGGAAAGGAACCCGGCGGCGGTGGTGCCGTTCAGAGGGTTGAGGTACTCCGGCGGTACCGCCTCCAGTACCGCGCCGACCCCTCCCGCCTTGGACAGGGCCATCACGAGCAGCAGGGGCATCCCGACGGCCAGCATCACAAACTGCACCATATCCGCAAGGATGATGGACTGTAAGCCGCCGGTAGTCGAATACAGCAGGATGATCCCGCAGCCCAGCAGGATCCCCGTTTTCGGCGGGATGCCTAGGATCACGTTGAACACCATCCCCATCGCCCCCATCTGGGCGCCGACTACCCCCGCGCAGCACAGGAAGGAGAAAAAGCCGGTCAGCACCTGGGCCGCCCGGCCGTAGGCGCGGCCGATCAGCCCGCCCACCGAACGGGCCCCTTCAAACCGCCGGACGCCGGGAACCAGGAATTTGCCGATCAGGATGGTCGCCAGGCTGAAGCCGAACAGGGCCAGCGTCATGCCGATCCCCTCGGAAAAGGCATGGGCGGCGTTGCCGGAGGAGTATCCCCCGCCGATATAGGAGGCGGACAGGGAGGCGAAGAGGACGAACGTCCCGTACCGCCCGTCCGAGGCGGAAAAATCCCCCGCCTTTCGCACCTTCCGGCCGCCCCGCAGGCCGATCCAGACCAGTACCCCCAGGTACAGCGCCACAATACCGGTATCTATCCACATTCCCCAGCCCGTCCTTTCCCGCCGGGCCTGCCCGGCCGCGGCCTCCGGTACAGCCTATGCCGCCCGCCGGGAAAATATGAGGGGTGCGGGACAATCCGGCCCGGGGGGACTGTGCGCCGCCATTCCCTTTTTGGCCCGGCTGTGGTAAAATGAAACAAAAGGCGGCCGGCGCAGCACGGCGCCGCGGCTGTCTGCGGGCGGCTCTCCGCGCGGCTAAGCCTGTGCGAAGAAGGGGTGAGGAACGATGGCGGAGCCATACCCGGCGAATACCCCGGCTTTGGAGACGGCCAGGCTGATCCTGCGCCGCTTTGCCCCCGGGGACGAGGAGGCGGTGTTCCGGCTGTACAGCGACCCGGAGGTCAACCGCTTCCTTCCGTGGTTCCCCCTCCAAAGCCGGGCGGAGGCGGGGCGCCTCCTGCGGGAGTTTTACCTTGCTGGCTATGCGAAGCCTGCGGGCTGGCGGTACGCGGTCTGCCGGAAAGCGGACAACGTGCCGATCGGGTACGTCCATGTGGACGACGGCGAGGCGAAGGACCTCGGCTATGCGCTGCAAAAGGAGTTCTGGGGGCAGGGGATTATGCCCGAGGCGGGCCGCGCCGTGCTCGGGCAGCTCGAGAGGGAGGGGGTCCCCTTTGTCACGGCGACCCACGACGTACGCAACCCGGCGAGCGGGGCGGTGATGAAAAAGCTGGGCATGAGCTACCGGTATTCCTACGAGGAGCAGTGGCAGCCCAAGGATATCCGGGTGGTGTTCCGGATGTACCAGCGGAACCTTGACGGCCGCGCCGGCCGTATCTACTGGGGGTACTGGCAGCGGCATCCGGTCCACTTTGTGGAGGACGGGGTGTAGAAGCCGGGAGAAAGTCGGCAAGGATCCGCAGGGGAGCGAAAAAGCCGCGCGGGAGAACGCCCCGGTCCAGGCCGCCCCGGGAGGCCCCCGCAAGCCGCGCGCCCCCCGCCGAAGGAAAAGGAGGAAGGCAGCGTTTTGCTGCTTTCCTCCTTTCCCTTTGTCCTTTGCCGGTGTTTATCCCAGCAGGGCGTCGATTTCCCGGGTATAGGCGTCAAGCGGGCGCAGGCCGATCATGGTGTTGACCGCCCGGCCCTTGTCGAACAGGATGACGGTGGGGATGGACTGGATGCCGTACCGCTGCGCCAGCTCCGGGTGCTTATCAATGTCCACCTTGGCAACGGCCAGCCGGCCGGCATACCGTTCGCCCAGCTGCTCAATCACCGGGGCAAGCATACGGCAGGGCATACACCACTCGGCCCAGAAGTCCACCAATACCGGCCGATCGCCGCCGAGAAGCTCGTCGAATTCGCTGACGTTGGGATACTGGATAGCTGTTGACATACAATCGTCCTTCTTTCTTTATAATAAAATGGGTGTTTACTAAACGATAATCCGCCAAAGCCAAAGGGTCGGGGGGTGCCGGAAGGGAAAAGCCGGCCCGTCGGTCATATATATGGCGAAGGGCGTGGCGGCATGACGCCGGAGGCTTTGCCGGCTGGCGCCCCGAAACCGTCAGCCGGAGAGCGGGCCCCCGCCGCCCTGCCGGTCGAGGTATTTGGCCGCCTGCTGCGCGGCAATCAGGCCGTCCCCCACCGCGTTGGCGATCTGGAGCGGCGCGCCAGTGCAGTCCCCCGCCGCGAACAGCCCGGGGATGTTGGTCTGCATCCACCGGTCCACCTTGACGAAGCCGTCCTGCATTTCAAGCCCGTCGATCAGCGCGGCGGGAGCGATGGCGGCGCGCAGGATGAACACGGCGTCGGCGGGCAGGAAGAGGGCTTCCTCCGCCGCTTCCCCGCCGGGGGAGGGGCTCACGCTGGCGAGAACGCCGCCGGCCTTGACGCCGGCTTCGTCGGCTCCGTCCTTGGCGCCGGCCGCCTGGACCGATTGTACCCGGCCCGAATAAAAGGGGATGCCGGGGTCAAGCTCCGCCGGGCGCTCCCCCCGCGCGAGGTACGAGACCTCTACCCCGATCCCGTGGAGGAAATTCGCTTCTTGCGGCGCGTCGGGGGCCAGCCCCCAGACCACCGCCCTTTTCCCGCGGTACAGCATCCCGTCGCAGGTGGCGCAGTAGCTGACGCCCCGGCCGAGCAGCTCGCTTTCGCCCGGGACCGCACGGGCCTTTGCGGCCCCCGTGGCCAGGATGACGGCGCCGGCCTGGACGATTTCCCCGCTGAAATTGGCCATAAACGCCCCGTCAAAGGGCAGGAGGTTGGAGACCCGGCCTTTCTCCGGGACGACGCCCATGGCGGCGGCGTGCTCTTCAAACCGGCGCATCAGCTCCGGGCCGGAGAGATGGTACAGCCCGAGGTAATTGTCGATCGCCTCCGCCCGCGTGAGGATGGTGTGCTCGCCGGACAGCACCCGCACCGTCTTCCCCCGGGCGACGGCGTTGACCGCGGCCGATAGGCCGGCCGGCCCTCCGCCGACAATCAGGATGTCGGTCCTTTCACTCATGGCAAGGCCCTCCTTCTTGGCCGCGGGGGGCGCCGGAGGCTTCCCGCACCCCCAGTTCGCCGGCCCCGACCGTGCTCCCACAGTGGGGACAGTAATACCTATGCTCAACCGGGTGGCCGCAGGCACCGTGCACCAGCTTTTTGTAGCAGGTGGACAGATGCTTCTGCCCCCAGAGAACCAGGGCGTTGAATACATCCTCAAGATCCCCGCCGCTTTCGGTGAGGGTGTAGCGGTACCGGGGCGGATGCTCCTGGTACAGCTCGCTGCGGACCAGGCCGTCCCCCTCAAGGGCTTTCAGCCGTTCGGAGAGGAGGTTGGTGGGGATGCCTGCAAGGCTCTCCTGTAGCTCCTTGAACGTGCCCTTGCCGATCAGGAGGCGGTGCAGGATCAGCAGGGACCATTTGTCCCCGATCAGGTTGAGGGTTTGCGCGATGTTGCAGGGCAGCGCATAGGCGTTTTTCATAGCCGGCCTCCTTTCCATCCCCCCCTGCGGGGAAGTAACTTTACTTTATCATACTTAGTTTATTTTGTCAAGTTACTATTCTTTCAAAAGGGATGTCCCAGCCGGGAGCTGCCGGGGAGCCCCGCGGCCCATGCCGGGTTCGGAGGCTTCCCATGGGGGGCGGAAAAGCCCATTATAAAGATAAATCCAGCGATTTTTGGGCATATTGATGAAAATACAGGAGGAATATCCGGGATATGTGGAAACTACTTAGGGAAATCCCCCTAAGTATTGCAAATGCCGGCGGCATCCTATATAATGGAAAACGGTTAGGGAATACTAGGCATTGCGCGGGAATGCGCGCAGTCAGATATCCGCACGGGGCGGGGGACGCAGGCGTTTTCGGCCTGGGCCGTGTCCGGCCGGCGGATGGGCAATGGAATAGTTTGGAGAAAGGATGGATCGTATGGCAGACAAACCGGCAAAACACGGAGCGGCGGTGCCCGCGCCGAAGGCACCCGAGCAGCCTCTCATTTCGGAGAGCGACCTAAACGAGCGGCTGACCGCCAAGCTGCTGCATAATTTTTCGGTCCAGCCGGAGGGCGCGACCGACGAGAATTTTTACAATGCGCTGGTGCTGGTGCTCCGCGACCTGATGCGCAGCCGCCGGGTGGATTATATTGAAAAGGCCCATCAGCAGAATTCCCGGCAGGTGTACTATCTATGTATGGAGTTCTTGATGGGGCGCTCCTTGAAGAACACCCTCTATAACCTCAACCTTACGGAGGAGGCCCGCCGCGTCCTGCTGCAATACGACGTCAAGCTGGACGCCCTGTACGAGCTAGAGCCGGACGCGGGGCTGGGCAACGGCGGCCTGGGGCGGCTGGCGGCCTGCTTTTTGGACAGCCTGGCTACCGAGTCCATCCCGGCGGTCGGGTATTCGCTGCTGTACGAGTACGGCATCTTCCGGCAGAAGCTGGTGGACGGCTGGCAGACCGAGCTGCCCGACCTTTGGCTTCCGGGCGGGGAGAGCTGGCTCCTGCCGCGGCCGGAGCTGACCAAGCAGGTCAAATTCGACGGGCATATCCGCGAGTGGTGGGACGGCGGGTACCACCATGTGGAGCATGAGAACCCCAACATCGTCGTCGCCCTGGCGTATGACATGATGGTGGCCGGCAAGGACGGGAAAGCCGTTTCCACCCTGCGGCTCTGGCGGGCGACCTCCCCGGGGATGGATATGTCCCTGTTCAACCAGGGCGAGTACATGCGGGCCATGGAGCAGAAGTCGATGGCCGAAGCCATCACCCAGGTGCTGTACCCGGCGGACAACCACCGGGAGGGCAAATCCCTGCGGCTTTCCCAGCAGTATTTCCTGGTGTCCGCCTCGGTGCAAGACATCGTCCGCCGCCATTTGGACCAGTACGGTTCGCTTGATACCCTGCCGGAGATGACGGCCATCCACATCAACGACACCCACCCCACCCTGGCGATCCCGGAGCTGATGCGCATCCTGCTGGACGAATGCGGCTACGGCTGGGAGCCGGCGTGGGACATCGTCACCCGCACGGTGGCCTATACCAACCACACCGTCATGGCCGAGGCGCTTGAGTGCTGGCCGGAGGATCTTTTCTCCCAGCGGCTGCCCCGGATCTACCAGATTGTCAAGGAGATCAACAACCGCTTCAGCGCCCAGATGATGCAGGAGACCGGCGGGGATAAGGAAAAGGTGGGCCGGATGGCGATTATCAGCTACGGCGTCATCAAGATGGCCAACCTCTGTGTGGCGGCGGCCCATTCGGTCAACGGCGTGTCCAAGCTGCACAGCGAGATCCTCAAGGACGACCTGTTCCACGACCAGTACACTGTCATGCCGGAGAAGTTTGAAAACGTGACCAACGGCATTGCTCACCGGCGGTGGCTCTGCCAGGCCAACCCCGGCCTGTGCCGGTTCATCCGGCAGCGGATCGGCGGCGGCTACGTCCTGCACGCCGAGGAGCTATCCAAGCTCCGCCCCTATGTCGACGACCCGGCGGCGCAGGAGGAATTCCTGAAAATCAAGCGGGAAAACAAGGTGCGCTTGGCGGCGTACATCCAGGAGAACAACGGCATTTCCGTGGATCCGGACTCGATCTTTGACGTACAGGTCAAGCGGCTGCATGAGTACAAGCGGCAGCACCTGAACGCGCTGCACATCCTGCATACCTACCTGACCCTCAAGGATAACCCCAACATGGATTTTGTGCCCCGCACCTACCTGTTCGGCGCCAAATCCGCGCCGGGGTACTACCTGGCCAAGGAGATCATCCGCTTTATCTGCGCGCTGGGCAAGCTGATTGACGGCGACCCGGCGGTGCGGGATAAGCTGCGGGTGGTGTATCTGGAGGATTACCGGGTGACGCTGGCCGAGCTGATGATGCCGGCGGCCGACATCAGCGAGCAGATCTCCCTGGCCGGCACCGAGGCGAGCGGCACCGGCAATATGAAGCTGATGCTCAACGGCGCGGTCACCCTCGGCACCATGGACGGCGCCAACGTCGAGATTTACGACGCCGTCGGCCCGGACAACATCTTCATCTTCGGTATGACCGCGCAGGAGGTGGAGGAGCTCAAGCAGCGGGGCGGCTACCATCCCCAGTCGCTGTACACCGGCAACCCGCATATCCACCGCGCCATTGACTATATGTACCACGGCTTTTGCGGACGGGCCTACAACGAGGTGGCCAATTCCCTGGCCAACAGTGACCCGTATATGGTGCTGGGCGACTTTGAGGACTACGTCCGGGCCCAGGAGCTGTCCGCCCGCACCTATGCCGACCGGCAGAAGTGGGCGCGCATGGCCATGGTCAATACGGCCGAGAGCGGGATTTTTTCCGCCGACCGCGCCATCCGGGACTATTCGGACCGGATCTGGCACTGCCGCCCGGTCAAGGACTAAAGCCCTTCCCTGTCGCGTAAGGCATAGCAGGAGGCCCCGGCGCCGTACGGCGCCGGGGCCTCTTCTTGCCGGGCGCTGCCCAAGGCAGCCGCGCGGAGCGGCCTCCTGCCCCCGCCGGGGCCCTCCCCGGTTCCGTCCAGCTGCCGGGGCCGCCGCTGCATGGGGCGGGCGGAAAAAAGCAGGCCCCAGGGACGGGGCCTGCTGGAAGGAGCCGGACAGCCGAAACGGCGCCTTATTTGATGACTTCGCCCATCATGCCGGGCTTGACGCCCGCGGCGTTGGACTCGTCGGTGTCGATATGCATGGCCAGCGCGTATTTGGTGCTGACCCGCACCACCACGTCCCCGAATACCAGGGAACGGCCGTCGCTTTCGATTTTAACGCTTACCTCGTCCTTGTCCTTGACGCCGAATTCCTCGGCGTCCTGCGGCGTCATATGGATGTGGCGCTTGGCGGCGATGACGCCCTGGGTCAGCTCGACCTCCCCCTTGGGGCCGACCAGCTTGCAGACGCCGCTGCCGGCGATGTCCCCCGATTCCCGGATGGGGGCGTCCACGCCGATCGAACGGGCGTCGGTCAGGGAGAGCTCCACCTGGGTGTCGGGGCGGACCGGTCCCAGAATGGTCACGCCGGCCAGGGTCTTCTTGGAGCCGACCACGTCTACCCGTTCGGTGCAGGCGAACTGCCCGGGCTGGGAAAGGTCCTTTTTATTGGTGAGCTGATAGCCCTCGCCGAACAGCGTGTCCAGATCCTTCTGGGAAAGATGGACGTGCCGGGCGGAGGTTTCCACCAACACTTGGTTTTTCATAAAAACAACTTCCTTTCAAATTCCTGGGCGTTTCCCAAGAAATTTTTGTTCCCTGCCTATTGTACCCCGCTCCGCCTGTTTTTTCAAGCGGCTTTATGGTATAATGCTGTCAGGGAGGAAAACGAGGGATTGCGTCGCTGGTTTTCCTTTGTTTTCCGATTTTCCCGTTCTTCCCGCCCATTTTCCCTTTTCCAAGCGCCGCCGGGAAAGGCCGGCAGAGAAGCCGGGCGGCCGCAGGAAAGAAGCCGGCAGGGAAATGCCGGAGGCATTTCGGATGCGCCGCCGGGAAAGGCAGGAAAAGAAGCCGGGTGGGCGGCGCTAGAGTTAGGAGGATTACACCATGCCATATCCAGATTGGGAAACGCTGCGGAAGGACTGCCTGCAATGCCGCAGCTGCGCCCTGGCCGCCACCCGGACGAATGTCGTTTTCGGCGTGGGCAGGCAGGATGCGGAGGTCCTTTTTGTAGGGGAGGGCCCCGGCGAGAACGAGGATTTGCAGGGCGAACCCTTTGTGGGCCGGGGCGGGCAGCTGCTCGATAAGATGCTGGCGGCGGTCGGCCTCTCCCGCGCGCACAATATCTATATCGCCAACATTGTAAAATGCCGGCCGCCGAAAAACCGCGATCCCCTGCCCGAGGAGCAGGAGGCCTGCATCGGCTGGCTGCGGGGGCAGTTTGCCCTCCTCCGCCCCAAGATCGTGGTCTGCCTGGGCCGGGTCGCGGCCTGCCGCCTGATCTCCCCGGACTTTAAGGTGACCAGGCAGCACGGGCAGTTCTTTGATAAGGGCGGCACCCTGATGATGGGGACGCTGCATCCCGCCGCTCTTCTGCGCAACCCCTCCCAGAAGCCGGACGCGTTTGCCGACCTGCTGGCGCTCCGGGAGAAGATCGGGGAGGTCTGCGCCCACACCGAGCTGGTTTATCCCGACGGGCAGGAGGGATAGGGAAGCAAAAACCGCCCGGAGGCCTCCGGGCGGATAACCATTTTTTGGAGACAGCCGGCCGGCTTTGCCGATCCCGCAGTGCGGTATCCCCTCGCCGCGGGGATTTTTCCCGGGCAAAGGGGATCGCCCTATTTCCCCCGGCACGTCCCCGGCAGCGCGGCCAAGACCGCCTGCGGAACCCGGGGGCGCATCCGGGCGGTTTCCCGGAGCGAACAGAGCTTGTCGGCCAGGCAGACCAGCCAGGCTTCCCGGCAGCGGGGAGGGACCAGGGTCAGCGGCCACATATGGCGGCGGATGATCTCCTGCTCCACCCGGCTGAGCGTGAGGAAGCGCCGGGCGTTGCGCAGCGCGGTGCCCGGATGGGTGAACCCGTGGAGGCGGTGCCCGCCTCCCTTTTCGTGCCAGTCGTAGAGGAAAAAGTCGTGCAGCAGCGCGCCGCGGACCAGGCTGCGGGCGTCGCAGCCCGGGCAGAGCCGCCGGCTCAGCCGGTAGGCGGTATAGGCGACGGCCAGGCTGTGCCGCAGGCAGGAGGTATCGCCATGCTGGGGGAAGCGGTCCATCCATTCCAGCGGGGCCTGCCGCATCAGCTCGCCGATGCACCCCGTCAAAAAGCGGAGCTGCTCTTCGGGCAGGGGCGCCGGCCCCTTGCGGCGGGGCTTCCTGTCCGGCCTCACCGGCGTCCCTCCGGCGGGTGGACCGGCACGATATCGCGGAAGACGGCGAGATGCCGCTTGCTCATCGGCTTGTCCAGATGCAGGCAGCCGAAGAACCAGCGCTGGTATTCCACTGAATCCTCAATGGTGTTTAAGAAAACGTTCACCCCGTTGAGGGCTTCCCCCCGGCCGCTCATATAGCCGCGGGCCTTGCCGGAGGGCTCATGCGTCAGGATGTAATCGACCTTGTTGCCCGCCTGCTCAAGGCGGCGGCGGGCGGCGAGCATTTCCTCCGCGGTGGGGGATTCCTCCTCCCACCAGGTTTTGGCGCCGGAGCGGAACGCCGGGTCGGGGCTTTCGCCGCCCCCGAAGGCAAAGTAGGTTTCGTCCTCAAGGGTATAGATCTCCCCCCGCAGCAGATGCATCAGGCTGCCTTCAATCACCTGCACCCGGCCGCCCTTCCATTCGGTGACGGGGTATTCGGCCAGCAGGTCGTAATTTTCGTGCCGCCCGTCCAGGAAAAGGACGGTGTACGGCAGCTTGCCGATTTTTTTGATCAGGGCGTTTTCCCGCCGCCCGCCGTCCCACAAAAAGCCGAAATCCCCACAGATGACCAGGGTGTCCCCCGGCCTTAAACGGCGGGCGGCCGGGGAGGTGAAGCGGGAATAATCCCCGTGCGTGTCGCCGGTAATGTAAACCATAGCCGATGTCCTGCCTTTCTGAAAGCCCGCCCGAGCGGCCCTTGGCCGCGGGCGCCCCGGCGCATAGGCGCGGGGGAAAGTGACAATATTGTTACTGGAAATGCCGGCCGGATTTGTTATACTGGAAGAGAAAACCGCCGCGGGCCGTATCCGGGGCGCCCGCGGGCTTCCGCCCGGCCATACACCCCATTATATCTGGAATATTGGTGATTGTCTATGAATCCAAAAAAGAAATTCCAAACTCTCTGGATTCCCCGGCCGGGGGCCCGCCTGCGCTGCGGGAGCCTTGTACGGGAGGAGGCGGCCGGCCTAAGGCAGGGGCGGCTGAGCCGCCTGGCCGCCCTGCTGGCGGCGCTGCTGCTGGCGGTATCCTTCCTGGCCGCGCCGCTGCCAGCCTCCGCCGCCTACGACCTGCCGGAGGACGTGTCAATCAGCGCCAAAGCCGCGCTGGTGGTCAGTCTGGGCCCCACCCAGGCGGAGGATACCGTGCTGTACGAGCGGGACGCCGACGCGATGAAATCCCCGGCGGCGCTGGTGCGGCTGATGGTGGGGGCGGTGGCTGTCCGGATCATCCGGGAGCAGGAGATCGACATGGACGCGACCACGGGGACCTATACGATCGACTGCTTCAACCGCATCGCCGGCACCGGGCTGACCACCGCGAACATGGAGATCGGGGAGGTCTGGACCGTCCGGGACCTTTTATCAATGTCGATGATCCAGACGGCGGCGGACGCCTGCGTGACCCTGGCGGTGACCCTGTCCGGCAGCGAGGAAAGCTTTGTCGCCGAGATGAACGCCCTGGCCCAGGAAATCGGCTGCGAAAACACCAGCTTTGCCAATGTCACCGGCCTGGACGCGCTCAACCAATATACCTCGGCGCGGGACCTTTACCGGATTATGCGGTACGCGATGGATTACCCGGAGTTTGAGTCGCTGCTTTCCGCGACGGAGTATACCGCGCAGCCGGTCAGCGGGGGCAAGGGGAACCACTCCCTGCCCAACACCAACGAGATGAGCCGCCCTTCCTCGCCGCAGTATTATTCGCCGATGGCGTTCGGCAAGACGGGGTATACCGATTCGGCCGGCCGCTGCCTGGCTTCGGTGGCGCGGGACAGCGGGTACGAATACCTCGTCGTGGTGCTGGGCTGCCCGGAGACGGACAGCGAGGGGCAGTCCGGCGTGCATTTCCGGGACACCAAGACCCTTTACCGCTGGGCGTTCAACAATTTCACCTATAAAACCCTGCTGAGCAAAAACGAGCCGGTCACCCAGCTCCCCGTCCGCCTGGCGTGGGACCGGGACACCGTCACCCTCGTGCCGGAGACCAACTTTTCCGCCACCGTGCCCAACGACCTGGATTCCTCAACCATCCTGAAAAAGGAAACGCTGAATGTGGACGCGGTGGACGCGCCGGTCACCAAGGGCGAGGTCTACGGCAAGGTGGAGCTCTTTATCAATGTCGACCAAAAAATCGGCGAGGTCAACCTGGTTGCCAGCGAATCGGTGGAGCGCAGCGAGATCCTGGCCGTTTGGGCGCAGGTGCAGAGCTTTTTTGCCTCGCCCTGGTTTTACGGCGGGCTGGCCCTTCTGGCGGTGCTGCTGATCGGGTATATTATTTTGAATATCGTACACAACCGGCGCCGCCGCCGCAACCGCATGAAGCAGGTGAAAAAATACAAATAGGAAAACGCGCAAACGCATAGGGCGGTTGCCCTATGCGTTTGCGTTTCCGGGGAAGATGCCCGCCCCGGAAAATCCCCTGCGCGGCCAAAAGCCGGGCGGGGAGCGGGCGGAAGAGGGCAGAAGAGGGTAACAGAGGGGAACAGGGGAAGGGGATAGCAAAATGGATGACCGGGAATTGATCGCACAGGCGCGCCGGGCAAGGCAAAACGCCTACTGCCCGTATTCCGGCTTTGCGGTCGGAGCCGCCCTGCTGGCCGAATCGGGCCGTGTGTATCTGGGCGCGAATTGTGAAAACGTTTCCTTTGGGGCGACCATCTGTGCGGAGCGGGCGGCTCTGGCGGCGGCTCTGACGGCGGGGGAACGCCGCTTTGTCGCCCTGGCGGTGGCGGCGGGGGATACGCCGGTCGCCCCCTGCGGGATCTGCCGGCAGATGCTGGCGGAGTTTGGGGATCTTACCGTCCTGCGGGCGGCGGCTGAGGGGGAGGAGGTCCTCCGCACCACCCTGTCCGCCCTGCTCCCGGAGGCCTTCGCCCGGTTCCGTCCGGACCAAAAAACAGAGGGGAGGGCGCCGGCCGATGAATAACAGCGGGAAGGGGATTGCCCCGCGCGAAAAAATGGAGGCCGGCCGCCAGGAGGCCCGGCTGACCGACATCGGTACGGTCAAGGCCCTGCTGGCACGGCACGGCTTCCATTTTTCCAAAAAGCTCGGCCAAAATTTCCTGGTCAACCCGTCAGTCTGCCCGCGCATGGCGCAGGCCTGCGGGGCGGATGAACATACCGGCGTGCTTGAGATCGGCCCGGGGATCGGCGTGCTGACGCAGGAGCTCGCCCGCCGCGCCGCCCGTGTAACGGCGGTGGAGCTCGACAGCCGCCTGCTGCCGGTGCTGGAGGAAACCCTGTCGGCGTATCCCAACGCCCGCGTCCTACAGGGGGATGCGATGGAGCTGGACCTTAACCGGGTGATCGCCGAAGACTTCGCCGGCCTGCGGGCCGTGGTCTGCGCCAACCTGCCCTATTACATCACGTCCCCGATCCTGATGCGCCTGCTGGAAAGCCGCCTGCCGGTTGACGGCATTACCGTCATGGTGCAGAAGGAGGCGGCGCAGCGGCTCTGCGCCCGGCCGGGGACAAGGGAATGCGGCGCGGTAACCTTTGCCGTCTGGTATTATGCGGAGCCGGAGCTTCTGTTCCCGGTTTCCCGCGGGAGCTTCCTGCCTGCGCCGCATGTCGACAGCGCGGTGATCCGGCTGAAGGTGCGAAAAGAGCCGCCGGTGTATGTGCGGGACGAGGCGCTGCTCTTCCGCCTGGTGAGGGCGGGCTTCCGCCAGCGGAGGAAAACCCTGGTCAATGCGCTGAGCGGCGCCGGCATCGCCAAAGGGGAGGCGGCGGCGCTCCTGCGGCAGGCCGGGATTCCGGAAACGGCCCGGGCCGAGGAGCTGACCTTGGAAATGTTCGCCGCCTTAGGGAACGCGGCGGCCGGCTGTTTTAGGGATGGGACGCCCCTTGACAGATGAAAAACAAAATGCCATAATAGCTTTCACAAACTTCGGTAAGTTTATGAAGCTATTGTGGCATTCCTCGTCACAGCATCCGGTGTCTTTCAGCGTTTTTCCTGCTTATACGGCGATTCCCTGGTATAGGGGATCTGGTTTTCCGTCAGGTATTTCTCAATAGCCGTGTCCAAAATGCGGGAGAGAGGGATGCCGCTTTGGAGAGAGTAGTTATAAACGGCGTTGTAGAGGCCCTTGTCAACAGAGGAAGATAGCCGGGCGCGGTATTTCAGTTCGTTCATTGTTGCACCAATCCTTTCATAACTGTGTCGGGGCGGCGGATTTGTCGGGCAGACAAAGGGCATCATTCCCTTGAATTGGCTTTGGAATCCAATTGTTTTCACAGTTATATGTACTCTCCACATAATTAGTATACCCTTTTTCCGGCCGAACTTCTATTCCCATAAGTTTCATAAACACCCATACACTTCATCAGCGGGGCCGGCTGGGGCCGGAAGCGGTCCCCTGCTCGGCAGAATGCTTCGGCTGCTTTTGGGGGAGCCGCTGCCGCCTGCCTCTTTCCCGCGGGCGGCTTTGGGGCCCGCCGCAGGAGCAGCGGCTTTCGGGCTTGCCGGGGGATCTGGGAGCGCTACAAAGCGATGGGGGGGCGGTATCCCCTAAAGAAATGGCTCGCAGGAGGGGCCGTGTTTTCTTCCTTTCCGGCGCGAAGCCGCATTCCCCGGCTTATGGCCGGCGGGTCCTGTGCTGGAAAAGGCGGTTGGGCGCGCCCTTGCGCCGGGGAGCAGCGCGCTGTTTTAAGCGGTCGCAAACGGCACGCTTTCCCGGCTGCAGTGAGAAAGGAATGGTCATCGTATGAAAGGAAAACGGGATATTCCGTCGTATATTGGGCAGAATCTCACCTACTATCGTCAGAAAAACGGCTATACGCAGGAAACGCTTTGCCAGATCCTGGGCTTGACCCGTTCCACCTATGCGTATTATGAAACCGGCCGGACGCTCCCGACCGTTATGTTTTTAAAGAAGCTGGCAAAATTTTACCGGATTACATTGGATGAGCTGACCGATGAAACGCTGGTTCCTAAGAAGAAATGGAACACGCTGTGACGCGGCGGGACAAAAGGGAGACACTTCATAAGGAAACAAAGGGACATTGCCGCAAATAGGCAGTGTCCCTTTTGTATGAAAGCAATTTTTATTCATTTTCTGCAATATTTATTTAGCAGATATTCTATATAATCGCCTTTACTGAATAATCTTTGGCTTTTACTATCGCCTTGTGCTTGAACGATGTCACAAAGAGGAACGGATAGGCGCGTGTGCTGTGCAGCGCTTTTGTTTTCGGTATAGTTCTCTATTATAGTTTCTACTCTGTCCGTTTTTAAATTTCCCAAAAGCCAAGCTGTTTCAGGCGGAGCCACATTCGGATAAACATTAAACTCTTTATCTATGTAGAAAGTGGGAGTTGCACTTACATAACTTGCTGTCGAATTATCATTTATCAGTTCTTTGTAGAGTACCTGTTCTGTTCTCCCAAAAACATCTTCTATATTCGCTTTGTTAAAATGCTTTAATGTATACTCTACAAGCGTTTGTGGGATTTTCTGCAAATCTTCGGGCGTTACTCTGATTGCATACAGTTTTTCGTTTTCTCCGTCACAAGAACCTTGATGCAAAAAAAATGAGAATTCTCCGCCAAAAGATTGGCATCGGTTTTCTAAATCTAAGCTTTTTATGAGATGTTCAACAAACAGAAGCTCATCAATATTATCTTTGTTAACAAAAACTTGTATGCGGGGGGAAATTCTACTTTCAAGTAATATTTCAATGGCTTCCAATATTTCGTTGTATGCATTTTTTCTGCCTGTATAATAATCCGTTTTTTCCTGACCTCCGAACAGAGTAAGCTGGGCCTTTTTTAAACCGAGTGAAGAAAGCCATTTAACGTATTCTTTGTCGCGAACTATACGCCAAATGCTGATAAGCTCAAAATGTTTTTCATGCGTATCGGATAGACTATTGCATAGATCCCAAAGCTCTTTGTAATTATCGTTATAATCTGGTTCCCGATACCAGTCATAAACTGTTAAGCAGTTTGTAAATGGACGAAACTTTTCCGCAAGAAATCTTAAATCATCATTCGTCAAATTTCCGTTTGGAGAGTGTCCAATCCAACAATGCTTACAACGATTTGGACAACCAAACATGTCAAGACATACCGTTATGCTTGTGAACATCTTTTTATCCCTCCTTACAATCTGAAATCAAGTTCCCCTGAAACGAGAAATAGTTAAGATTAAGGATTTTGGCGTCAAAATCCGATGCTCGCTAAACAGATAGATAAAATTTGGGGCACCTTCCTTACGGAGAGTGCCTCAAGGCGGACAACCCTTTGTCCCTTCTTTTTTGCATTGGCACAGCAGCATTCCGCTGCCGTGGGGGATCCGCTTCCAGTCAGGGAAACAGCCTGGAAAAGACGATCCCCGCCCGGGGTAACGCCTTGCGTGACAGCCTATCCGTGGCCCGTGCCCTGCCCCGCCGGAGGGCGGGGAATCGCAGCGAGGGCCTCAAAACACCAGGGCACCGTACCGGGCGGCAATATCCTCCAAGAGCGGGCGTTCAATCTCGCATAAGGAATCCACCAGCAGCCGGCCGGGGAAGCGGCGGAGCGCCTCGTCCAGCAGGAGGGCCTCGTCGGCGTGCAGCAGGATGGGCAGGCGGCTCATCCCGCCGTAGTCCAGCAGGTTGTCGATATCCCCCGGCTGGCTCAGCTCTACCAGGGCGGCGTTGCCCTCCTCCTCCGCCTCAATCAGCCGGTCGGCCAGATCGCTGTCGCAGGGGATGGGGGCGCCGTATTCCAAATCGTCCGAAAGGAAAAGCGCCTCGCTCTCCACCGCGCAGGCGTCGGTGTCGATTTCCCGCGGGGCCACCGTGGGATGCTCGTCCGCAATCCCCCGCAGCACGGCAAGGTGCTCCGGCGTGGCGGCGGGGCCTCCGCCGATCACGGCCGCCCCGGCGTCAAGCAGGGGGGCCATCGCCCGCCCGAATTGCAGGGGGGACAGGGGGCCGCCGTCTTTTGCCACCGTATTTGGCCGGACTGCCAGGGGCACCGAGGCATGAGGCAGCGCCTCGCTCAGCGGCTCCTGCATCCCGGCCGGGCCGCAGGGGCCGTCCAAGCCCACAGCCGCCGCGCCAAGCGCCTGCAGCGTAATCACTGCCGGGAGGAAATGGGCGCCGGAGGGCGCCTCCCCCTCGTCGTTGGCCTCTAGGGAAACGAGGACCGGCAGGCCGGTCCGGCGGGCAGCCAGCAGCGCGGCACGCGCCTCGCTTAAGCTGGTCATCGCTTCGCAGGCCAGCAGGTCGACGCCGGCCTCCTTCAGCGCGGCGGCCTGCTCGGAAAAAATGTCCACCCACTGATCAAACGGCGCTTCGGAGGGGGATTCCCCCCGCAGGCCAGTGGGGGAGAGTGCGCCCGCGATCCAGCAGCGGCTTTTCGGCACGGCGCCGGCCGCTTCCCGCGTTAGGGAAACCAGCCGCCGGTTCAGCTCCTGCACCTGGCCGGCCAGGCCGTACGCGGCCAGCCGCGTGCGGCTGGCGCCGGCGGTAGGGGCATACAGCACGCTGCATCCCGCCAGGATATAGCGGCGCTGGAGCTCCAGCACCGCCTGCGGGTGTTCCAGCGCCCACCGCTCCGGGCAGGCGCCGGCCGGCATCCCCGCCGCTCCGGTCAGCGGCAGGCCGGCCGCCCCGCCCAGGAGCAGGGGCAGCCTACAGGGAAGTTCCATGAAGCGAAAACCCATCCTTTCTGCCGCCGGAAGGGCGGCTAACGGCGTTACATTGATTCAGGCGCGTCGATTTTCAGCAGGGCCAGGGCGTTTTCAAGCGTGACCCGCGTCGCGGCGCAGAGCGAAAGCCGCGCCTGCATCAGGGGCTCCTCCTCCCCCTTGACCCGGCAGGTGTTATAAAACTTGTGGAAGAGGGTGGCGAGCTCCAGGCAGTACCGGGTGATCCGGGCCGGCTCGTAGGCCTTGGCTGCCGCCACGATCTCGCCGGTGTAGTCCGCCAGATGCCGGATCAGCGCCTTTTCCTCCGGGGAGGTCAGCCGGGCGAGTTCCGCCTTGCCGCACGCGCGGGGGGCGATCCCCTCGGCGGCGAGGTTTTTGAAGATCGAACAGATGCGCGCGTGGGCGTACTGCACATAATACACAGGGTTTGAGGAGGACTGCTCCACCGCCAGGTCGAGGTCGAAATCCATCTGTGTGCTGGCCTCCCGCATATTAAAGAAGAAGCGGGCGGCGTCGACCGGCACCTCGTCGAGCAGGTCGGAAAGCTGGATGGCCTTGCCGGAGCGCTTGGACATCCGGACGACCTCGCCCCCCTGCATCAGCCGGACGAGCTGGATGAGCACGACGTGCAGCTTGCTGCCGTCCAGGCCGATGGCGTCCATCGCGCCCTTCATCCGGGCGACGTGGCCGTGATGGTCGGCGCCCCACACATCAATGCAGGTATCAAACCCGCGCTCAAATTTGTTGCGGTGGTAAGCGATGTCCGCCGCGAAATAGGTGGGGTTGCCGTTGGCGCGGATCAGCACCTCGTCCTTTTCGCCGCCGTTTTCGCTGGCCTTGTACCAGACGGCGCCGTCCTTTTCGTAGGTCAGCCCCTTTGCCGTCAGCAGATCAACCACGGCCTTTACTGCCCCGCTCTTGTGCAGGGAGGATTCAAGGAACCATTCGTCGTAGACGATCCGGTATTTTTCCAAATCCCGGTGCATCCGCTCAATGTTGAGGGGCAGGGCGTAGGCGACCAGGGCCGCCCGCCGCTCCTCGGCCGGGGCGCTGAGGTATTTATCCCCGTAAAGGGCGGCAAAATTGGCCGCGTGCTCCCGGATGTCGTCGCCGTGATAGGCGTCCTCCGGGAATTCCACCGCGTCCTCCCCCTTGAAGTGCTGGATATACCGCGCTTCAAGGGAGATGCCGAATTTTTCAATCTGGTTGCCCGCGTCGTTGACGTAGAATTCCCGCCATACCTGGTAGCCGGCGGCGTCCAGCACCGAGGCCAGGCAGTCGCCCAGCGCGCCGCCCCGCGCGTTGCCCATATGCATCGGGCCGGTCGGGTTGGCCGAAACAAATTCCACCATCACCCGCTTGCCCTTCCCGAAATCGGAGCGGCCGTAGCGCTCCCCCTGCGCAAGCACGTCCGCCACCACGGCGGCGTAAAACGCGGGGGAGAGGAAGAAATTCAAAAAGCCGGGGCCGGCGGTCTCCGCCCGCTCAAAATAGGTGCCGTCCAACGCGAGATGGGAGAGGATGCACTCCGCGATCTTGCGCGGGGGGAGGCGGAACGCCTTGGCGGAAACCATCGCCGCGTTGGCGGAAAAATCGCCGTGCGCCCGGTCCCCCGGGACCTCAACGGCAAAGGCGGGGATCGGCTCGGCGGGCAGCTCCCCGGCCGCGACGGCTTCCCCCAAAGCGGAAAGCACGGCTTGCCTTAGCTGCTCTTCCGCCGTTTCTACGATTTTTGACATGGGAATCCACCTTTCTCTATAGGCGCGCCCGTCCCACGGGCCCGCCGTTTTCCTTTTCCCGGCGGCTTGTCCGCCGCCGCATACCAGTTTCCTTTTTCATTGGGGAGGCGCTTCCCGCACCGTGACGTAGATATCGTGGGAGGAAGCGATCCCCGCGTTGATATCCAGGGTGTAGTGGAAATCGAGCGTCCCGCCCTGGTCGGCCAGGCCGATGTGGATGGCGCGGGCGTAAACCCCCATCGTCAGGCAGCCGTAGCCGGTATCGTAATTGCATAGCGTGCGCTTGCCCTTCTGCAGCACCAGCAGGGAGTTCATGGCGCCCTGCCGCTCAAGCGTCACCAGGTCCGGCTGGACCGACAGGCAGGTCGTGACCCCTTCCATCCCGATCGACACGCTTTCGTCGTAGGTCAGCCGGAAGCCGCGATCGGTGCGCTCCATTATGCCCGTCGTATTCAGTTCGACCGTGTCGCTTTCCCCGTCCAAATGCTGGATCCCCTTGATCGAAATCCAAACCGGCTTCCCGTTTTCCGGCATGACGCCGCCTTCCCTTCTTTGCCCTTTTCCGTCCGGCGCTTCCTGCGCGGGCTCCCTAACGCCGCGGGGTGAACCGCAGCGGGCTCCGCCTTCATCGTCGCTCGGGGCAGTCCACCTGTTCAATATCGAGCGTATGCACCTCGCCGGTGATTTCGCAGCCCAGGAACATGGACGCCACCTTGGTAAAATCCTGCGGCCGGTCGGTTACATAAAAATGCAGCTGCCCGCCCTGCGCTTTGCCGCTGAGGGCGCCCTCCTGCCGGAGCCGCCGCTCGCAGTCGGCGGCCGCCGTTTCCCCTGCGTCAATCAGCGCGACGTTTCCGCCCATGATGTCCCCAATGATCGGGGCGAGCAGGGGGTAGTGGGTGCAGCCCAGAATCAGGGTGTCCACCCCCGCTTCCCGCAGCGGCGCCAGATACCGCCGGGCGGTCAGGATCGTCACCTCGTCGTTTCGGTCAATCCAGCCGTTTTCGACCAGCGGGACAAACAGGGGGCAGGCCTGCGGGAAGACGGCGGCCTCCGGCATCTGCTGCCCAATCCGCCGCTGGTAGGCGCCGGAATGGATGGTGGCCTGGGTGCCGAGCACGCCGATCCGCTTGCTGCGGGTGGCGCGCACCGCCGCATCCGCCGCCTGCTCCACTACGCCGGAGGCGCGTACCGGCAGGCGGTCCAGCACCTGCGGCACCACCGAGCTGACCGTGCCGCAGGCGGCGATGATCCGCTTGACGTTTTTGCCGAGCAGGAAACGGCAGTCCTGCCGCGCATATTTTTCCAGGGTCTCCCGGCTCCGGTTCCCATAAGGGACCCGGCCGGTGTCGCCGAAGTATACGATATCTTCGCCGGGGAGGCGGCGCATCAGCTGACGTACCACGGTCAGCCCTCCAAGCCCGGAGTCGAATACGCCGATTGGCCGGTTGTCCATACAGTGTTTGCCCCTTTTCTCTTTGCTTGCCCGCCCTTTCCGTAAAAGCGGGACGTGGCCGCCGGTCCCCGGCGCACGGGGAACCCTCAAGCCCGCCGCGGGCGCGGAATGGACGGCCCGCATCCTATGCCTATGCGGCCTGGCCGGGGAATATGTCCGGATGGGGAGCCCCCCGCCGGCCTGCCTGCGTTTCAAGGCTTTGCCGATCCCGATATCCGCGGGCGGCTGTGCGCCGCGGCACCGGCCTCCGCCCGCTTCCGGAGGAAACCGGGGAGCGGGCAGCCGGCAACAGGCTGGGATGAACCGGGGAGGCCGGAGCGGATGAAGGAAGTTCCTATTATCATACCATACCCGCGCCGAGATGGCAACGGTTTTGCGGGCAAAGCTGGGGCAAATCCAGCGGAAAAGGGGAGTGCCCTTGCGCCCGTCCCCCGGAAGCAGCCGGCATCTGGGCGACGGAAAGGGAAACAGGGGCGATCCTGCGGTAGGGAGGGGCTGTCGGCGCAATAACACAAGGAGATAACATATAAAGAGATAACATATAATGTAATAAAAAGAATGGCAAAGGATGGCGGCCCTGCCCAATCCATCCGGAAGGAGCACGCCGCCCAGGGGGCGCTGCCCTTCCCAGCCGTAACCGGAAGGATTATGCGGGCCTGCCGCAGGCGAATCGGCTGAAACGGCATCCAAACGGCACCCGCCGGATCAAAGAGGGAAATTTTTTTCCCCGCCCGCCTTGGGACCCCTTGACCCTGGACAAGAACTGTGCTATAGTAGATAGTACCTCATTGGGGGCTTTTATTTTTGTGCCCATTTTTCGGCGGCCGCGTCCTGTTTTGCCGCCCGGAAAGGGCCGGTACGCCCCCGGCGCGAGGGAGGCCAGGGCTTGTATGGCCGCCCGGCGTCCGCCGGCTTGCCGACAAAGCCCTAGAAAATCCGAAATTATTGGAGGTGCCGTTATGAGAGTGAAGATCACCCTGGCCTGCACGGAGTGCAAACAGCGCAACTACAACACCATGAAGAACAAGAAGAACGACCCTGACAGACTGGAGATGAACAAGTACTGCCGGTTCTGCCGCAAGCACACGCTTCATCGCGAGACGAAGTAAGGCCGCGCCGTCGGGGCGATGGCTCCGCTTTGCAGGAATGCCGTTTGTTGGGACGCCGGCCGTCCCCGGCAACGAAAGGAAGGGTCCGTAATGGCTGACGAGAAAAAGCTCTCCGCCGTGGAGGAAACCGGCGGCAAGGCCGCCAAGGCGGAAAAAGATGCGAAGCCCGCCAAGGAAAAGAAACCCGGATTCGGCAAGAAGGTCGCAAAGTATTTCCGCGACTCCAAAGGCGAGTTCAAAAAGATTATTTGGCCGACCCTGCCGTCGGTCGTGCGCAACACCGGCGTGACGCTGGCGATGTGCGCGGTCCTCGGCGTGCTGATCTGCGTGTTCGACCTGGGCCTGTCAAAATTGATTGACCTGCTGGTGTCGCTGTAATCCTCTGCCGGCACAGGGAAGGAGGATTCACCGATGACGGAAGAAGCGAAATGGTATGTGGTGCATACCTATTCCGGCTATGAAAACAAGGTAGCCACCAATCTGGAAACGATTGTCGAAAACCGCAAGCTCCAGGACTGGATCAAGGAGATCCGCGTCCCCACCGAAACCGTCGTGGAGATCAAGGACAACAAAAAGCGCGAGGTCGAGAGGAAGATTTTCCCCGGCTATGTGCTGGTCAAGATGGTCATGACCGACGAGTCGTGGTATGTCGTGCGCAATACGCGCGGCTGCACCGGCTTTGTGGGGCCCAACGGCAAGCCGGTCCCCCTGACGGAGGAGGAAGTCGCCGCCCTGGGCGTGGAGAAGCGGGAGGTCGAGGTCAATTACAAGGTGGGCGATACCGTCCATATCGTTGACGGCCCGCTGGAGAACTTCTCCGGCGTGGTGGAGGAAATTGACCTTGAGAAAAACAAAGTCCGCGTTACCATCTCCATGTTCGGCCGCGAGACGCCGGTGGAACTGGAGCTGGACCAGGCGGAGCTGATGGAGTAATCCGTCCTACGCCTTACGGCCGGCGCGCTTTGGGCGCGGCCGGTCTCCCCTGCCGGGCGGGGCCCGGCCCCGGACGCAGGTCCGGCTGTGGGAGGAGCGGCGGCAAGCCGCTCCGCCATCTACCACAATCTTTGGAGGTGCATGAAAAATGGCTCAGAAAGTAACCGGGTACATTAAATTGCAGATTCCGGCGGGTAAAGCAACGCCGGCGCCCCCTGTTGGTCCGGCCCTCGGTCAGCACGGCGTGAACATCATGGCTTTCACGAAGGAATTCAATGAACGCACGAAGAACGATGTGGGGCTTGTCATCCCTGTCGTCATCACGGTCTATGCCGACCGCTCCTTCACGTTCATCACCAAGACCCCCCCTGCGGCGGTCCTGATTAAGAAAGCCTGCGGCATTGAGACCGCGTCCGGCACGCCGAACAAGACCAAGGTCGCGAAGATTACACGGGAACAGGTCCGGAAGATCGCGGAAACCAAGATGCCCGACCTCAACGCCGCCAGCATTGAATCGGCCATGAGCATGATCGCCGGCACGGCGCGCAGCATGGGCGTGGAAGTCGTCGATTAAGGGAATCTGTTCCGGGTGGGAGGATGGCGTGAAAGGCTGACTTTCACGCGAAGAAACGGCGGCCCCTCCGGCTGACCGTTTTTCCCCGGCTGTCACGGGCTTAGCCCCGCGGGCGGCTTCACAGCGGAATTCCGATTTTACCACTCAACAGGGAGGATATGTGAATGAAACACGGTAAGAAATATGTCGACAGCGCGAAGCTGTTCGACCGGTCAAACCTCTTTGACGTAAACGAAGCGCTGGACCTCGCGGTCAAGACCGGCAAGGCCAAGTTTGACGAGACGGTGGAGGTCCATGTTAAGCTGGGCGTTGACAGCCGCCACGCCGACCAGCAGGTCCGCGGCGCGATCGTCCTGCCCCACGGCACCGGCAAGTCGGTGCGCGTGCTGGTGTTTGCCAAGGCGGATAAAGCGCAGGCTGCGACGGATGCCGGCGCCGAGTATGTCGGCGCGGAGGACATGGTCGCCAAGATCCAGGGCGGCTGGATGGATTTCGACGTGGTCATCGCCAGCCCGGATATGATGGGTATGGTGGGCCGCCTCGGTAAGGTGCTCGGCCCCCGCGGGCTGATGCCGAACCCCAAGGCCGGCACCGTGACCCCCGACGTGGCCAAGGCGGTCACCGAAGCCAAGGCCGGTAAGATTGAGTACCGCCTGGACAAGACCAATATCATCCACTGCCCGATCGGCAAGGTGTCCTTCGGCGCTGAAAAGCTGCAGGAGAACTTTGAAGCCCTGATGGGCGCGATTGTCCGCGCCAAGCCGGCGGCTGCGAAGGGCCAGTATGTCCGCTCCTGCGTGGTCGCGACCACGATGGGCCCCGGCATCAAGATCAATCCGAGCCGCTTCAGCGCGTAAGCGCCTCCGGCTTGCACAAACCCTTGACGTATTTTCCCGCGGGGGCTTGACAATTGTCAGCCCTTGCGGTAAAATATTCAACGCTGTTCTTCCGCAGACAGCAGGTATCGGTTTCCCGATGTAAAGGCTTATGCCGCCTGCCGAGGACGAGGGCCTGGTTCCTTCCGCGCGGTGCGGAGGGAGGATAGTGTCTATGAGTCTTCCTGCGGTTTTCGGCCGCAGGAAGATTTTTTGTTCCGGAGAAAGACAGCGTGATTTTTATTCCGGAGGTGAATTCTACATTGCCTAGCGAGAAGATTTTGCAGCAGAAGCAGGAGTATGTCGAGCAGCTGGCGGAGAAGCTGAAGAGCTCTGTGGCTGGCGTTATCGTCAGCTACAAGGGCATCAACGTTGCCGACGACACCAAGCTGCGCCGTGAGCTGCGGGAGGCCGGCGTGCATTACGCCGTCGTCAAGAACACCATGCTCCGCCGCGCCGCCGAAAAGGCGGGCCTCAGCGATCTGGACTCCGTGCTCGAGGGCTCTACCGCGCTTGCGCTGAGCGAAAGCGACCATGTCGCTGCGGCGAAGATCCTGAGCAAGTTTGCGGAAACCAACAAGGCGATTGAGGTCAAGGCCGGCTTTGTCGAAGGCAAGGTCATCGGTAAGGACGCCGTGGGCGAGCTGGCGAAGATGCCCCCGAAGGAGGTCCTGGTGGCCAAGGCCCTCGGCGGCTTGAACGCCCCGATTTCCGGTTTTGTCTGCGTGCTCAACGCCAACCTGCGCGGCCTGGTGGTCGCCCTGAACGCGATCGCCGAGCAGAAGCAGGCGTAACCCCGGCGGCCCAGCGGCCGCTCCGCCGTTTGACGGCGCATCGTCCCGGCCCTTGGGTGGCCGGCCGTATCATACGGTGCGAATCCGCACCGCAAAAATGAAAAAATGGAGGATTTTACCATGTCTGACAAGGTTCTGAAGCTGATTGAAGATGTGAAGGCCCTGACCGTTCTCGAGCTGTCCGAGCTCGTGAAGGCTCTGGAAGAGGAATTCGGCGTTTCCGCCGCCGCCCCGGTTGCGGTTGCCGCTGTGGCGGCCCCGGCTGACGGCGCTGCCGCTGCTGCCGAGGAGAAGACCGAGTTTGACGTTATCCTGGCGGAAGTCGGCGCGAACAAGATCCAGGTTATCAAGGCGGTCCGCGAGATCACCAGCCTGGGCCTGAAGGAAGCCAAGGAACTGGTTGACGGCGCTCCGAAGGCTGTCAAGGAAGGCGTGTCGAAGGACGACGCCGAGGAAATGAAGAAGAAGCTGGAAGAAGCCGGCGCGAAGGTCGAGCTGAAGTAATTCCCGCTTTGTCCGCAAAGCCGCCCGGCGGATCCAGGATCCGCCGGGCGGCTTTTTTGTGTTGCTGACATATGCTGGAGCGTCCCGGTACACGCAGACGGGCCCGGGAAGAGGCAGCATCCTCGCCCGGGCCCGCTGTTGTCCGCGGCATCCGGGCCACCTCGGCGGGCGGCACCGGATCGCCGGGAATCATCCTTGATATTCCGTGATTTCAATGCTGGTGATCGTTACGTCCTCAACCGGCTTGTCGTTGTCGTCGGTCTCAACCGCCGCGATGGCGTCGACGACGTCCATCCCTTCAAACACCTGCCCGAAAACGGTGTGGCCTCCTGAAGCACGCCAGGCGCCGTCAAGATTGATGTTGCCGCCGTTCTCCTCGTACAGCTCCCACACCTCGTCCGGGACCAGCCGGCTGTCCGGGGCAATGCCGCCGTTGTCCGCAATGAAATCGTCCGCCGTGGGATAAATCTTTGTAAAGCTGTCGCCGTAATACACGGAATACTGCTCGTATATGGACTGATAGCTGGCATACAGCGTATCATAATCGTAATCGGCCTTGTCAAAGGAATCCGGGCCGGCCTGGTTGATAAAGAACTGGCTGCCGTTGCTATCGGGGCCGGCATTGGCCATCGCCAGGGAGCCGCGCAGGTTGAGCAGCTTCTGGTCAAACTCGTCCTCAAAGCCTTCGCCCCATTTGCTCTTGCCGCCGGTGCCGTCCCCGTCCGGGTCGCCGCCCTGGATCATGAAATCGTTGATGACGCGGTGGAAGGTCAGCCCGTCGTAATAGTCCTGCTTGGCCAGGTCGGTAAAATTCTCCACCGCCTTGGGCGCTGCCTCCGGGAAAAACCGGATAGCGATATCCCCCATGCTGGTGTGCATGATGGCGATGGTGTCGCCCGGCTCCGGCATATCCAGCTGGAAGCCGACCTCCTCGTCGGCATAGACGGTGCTGACGTTGTTGGCCGCCGCGCCGGGCTCCTCGTCCTTGGAGCAGCCGGCCAGCAGCGCCGCGCCGAGCAGCAGGGCGGAAAGCGCGGCAAAGGTACGTTGTTTTTTCATAGGTTCTCCTTTCCTGTCCGGGCCGGATGCCGGCCCGTCCCGCCTGCCGCCAAGGCCGCCCGGCGGCAGATCGGCGGCCGCTGCCGGTCAAGGCGCAGAAAGCGGTTGAATTCCTGTATCTCCTGGGCCTGCCGGGCCAGAAAAGCCCGGCCCTCGCCGGTGCGGGCGATCTCCCGCCCCGCTGCCCGGACGGCCCGGACAAAGCGGCGGTCCAGCGGAACGTGCCGCTGAAGCCGCACCAGCGGGCAGACCCGCCAGGCGCGGGGGTCGTAAACGGCGCGGATCCGTCCGTCCGCATCAAACGCGGGGAAGAGGGGGAAGAGCCGGCAGGCCAGAGGACGCTCCTCCCGCCGGCAAGCGCCGGAGCAGACGTAAAGCCGGTCGGACCCCGCTTCTACAAGGGAGCCGCCGGCAAGGCCGTGCTCTCTGCGGAACGCTTCCTCGCCCGGGAAAAGCCGCATCCCGCTGGGGGCGCCCTCCTGTCCCTGGGAAAGATCCCGGCAGCAGGCGCCGCCGCACACCTGCCCGCAGTCCGCCGGAAGGGGCGTAAGATGGTCAAATAAGGCGTAAAGCGCCTTATAATTGATACGATCAGTAAATTTTATCAAGCTCATTACTCTTCGTAATTTTTGATCTCTATGGAGCGGATCACCACATCCTCCTTGGGCTGGTCATTGCGGCCCACGGGGACGGCGGCGATCGCGTCGACGACGTCCATTCCGTCATACACCTGGCCGAACACCGTGTGCTTGAAATCCAGCCAAGGGGTGCCGCCGACCGCCGCATAATGGTCCGCCACCTCCTTGGGGAAGCCGCGGTCCGCCAGCGCGGGCATCTGGGCCAGCATCTGCGCCGGGCAGTCGGCCGCCTGGACGATGAAGAACTGGCTGCCGTTGGTGTTGGGGCCGGCGTTGGCCATAGACAGCGCGCCGCGGTAGTTGCGCAGCTCCATGTCCGGCTCGTCCTCAAAGGGGCGGCCCCAGATGCTCTCGCCGCCGGTGCCGTTGCCCGCGGGGTCGCCGCCCTGGATCATGAAATCCCGGATGACGCGGTGGAAGGTCAGCCCGTCGTAATAGCCGTTTTTGGCGTGGGTGGTGAAATTTTCGAACGTTTTCGGGGTTTTATCCGGGAAAAGCCGGATCGCGATGTCCCCCATGCTGGTGTGCAGGATCGCCACAGTTTCGCCCTTCACGGGCCGGTCAAGCTGATTCATCTTGCATCCTTTCTTTATCAAGGCCGCATAAAACCGCGCAGCCGTATTTCTTGCCCGCCACGGCATCGTCAGCCGGGCAGGGCCGCTTCCAAAAAGGGGGTAAGCGTCTCCGCCATGCGGTTGTATCCAATCACATGGGGATGGATGCCGTCGTCGGAAAGCCCCCCCCGCATCGTCAGGCCGTCCGGCCCGGCAAGGGCGGCGTGGTAGTCGACATAGGGCGCGCCGAATTTGATGCACAGCTCCCGAAGCCGGCCGTTGATCTGCTGGATCAAAAGGTTGCGGCGGGGGTAGTCCTCGCATCCTTCGCCGACCGGGAGGAGGGAACCTACCAGCAGCGGAATGCCCTGCTTGCGCGCCATGGACAGCATCCGGCGGTGGCTGTCCGCCACCAGGGCGGGGATTTCCTCCGGCGTGCCGGGGCCCCAGGTGTTGTTGACCCCGACCAGGAGCACGCAGGCCCGCGGCCGGAGCTGGAGGGCGTCCGCCTCAAACCGCCGGGCCAGGATATGCGCCTTGTCCCCGGCGATTCCCCGGTTGACCACGAGGCCGAACCGGCGGAAATAGGCGTTCAGCTCCCAAAAATGAGTGATCGAATCCCCGATAAAAACCGCATCGATCGGGGTGCGGTTGGTGACCAGCACCCCGTTTTTAAAGTCGAATTCCCACCGCCGGCCGTCGGCGGCCTCCCCGCCGAAGGAGGGCGGGCGGAGCAGCGGGGCCGGTTCCGCGGCGGGTGCATCGCCCTGCCGGCTGGAGCCGCTCTCCCGGTCCATCAATAGGCCTTGGCCCACAGCACCATCTGCTTGGCGGGCTTGCCGCAGCACACGCAGGTGTCGGCCAGGTGCTTCTGCGCAAAGGGGATGCAGCGGGAGCCGACACCGGTCTTTTCCTTGACCGCGTCCTCGCACGCCTCGTCGCCGCACCACATCGCCTCAATGAAGCCGTCCCCGTGCTCGTCCAGCACGCGGGTGATCTCGTCCAGGCTGGTGCAGGCGTAGGTGCGGTTTTCGCGGTTTTGGAGCGCTTTCTGGTACAGGCCGTCGTGCACCTTTTTCAGCAGCGCGGGGACCGCGGTTTCGAGGTCGTCCAGCGAGACGACATGCTTCTCGCGGTCATGGCGGCAGACCAGCACGCACTGGTTGTTTTCAATATCCTTGGGCCCGATCTCGAGCCGCAGGGGGACGCCCTTCATCTCGTATTCTGCAAACTTCCATCCGGCGGAGTTTTCGGAATCGTCCACCTTGACCCGGGCGACGGCGGACAGGCGGGCCTTCAGCTCCGCCGCCTTTTCGAGCACGCCGGGCTTGTGCTGGGCGATGGGGAGGATGATCACCTGGATGGGGGCGACGGCAGGGGGGAGGACCAGGCCGTTGTCGTCGCCGTGGGTCATAATGACCGCGCCGATCAAGCGGGTGGTTACGCCCCAGGAGGTCTGGAACGGGGTCTGCAGGGTGTTGTCCTTGCCGGCGAACTGGATGCCGAACGCCTTGGCGAAGCCGTCCCCGAAATAGTGGGAGGTGCCGGCCTGGAGCGCCTTGCCGTCGTGCATCATGGCCTCAATGGCGTAGGTGGATACCGCGCCGGCAAACTTGTCGCTGTCGGTCTTTTTGCCCTTGACAACCGGGATGGCGAGGGATTCCTCGCAGAAGGTGGCGTAAACGTCCAGCATCCGCTCGGTTTCCTCAACCGCCTCCTCGGCGGTGGCGTGGATGGTGTGGCCCTCCTGCCACAGGAATTCGCGGGAACGCAGGAAGGGGCGGGTGGTCTTTTCCCACCGCACCACGTTGACCCACTGGTTGTACAGCTTGGGAAGGTCCCGCCAGGAGTGGACGATGTTGGCGTAATGCTCGCAGAACAGGGTCTCGCTGGTGGGGCGCACGCAGAGCCGCTCCTCGAGCTCCTCGCTGCCGCCGTGGGTCACCCAGGCCACCTCCGGCGCGAAGCCCTCGACGTGATCCTTCTCCTTTTGCAGGAGGCTTTCCGGGATGAACAGGGGCATACAGACGTTTTCATGCCCGAGCTCCTTAAACATACCATCGAGGATCCGCTGCATGTTTTCCCAGATCGCGTAGCCGTAGGGGCGGATGACCATGCAGCCCTTGACGCTGGTGTATTCGACCAGCTCCGCCTTTTTGACGATATCGGTATACCATTGGGCGAAATCCTCGTCCATTGAGGTGATGGCATCCACCATTTTTTTGTTATTGGCCATCAAATGTTCCTTCTTTCTCTGGGGCGGCCGGGGACAGCCGCCGGGAATGGGATATGCCGGAAGGGGGGCGCCGCAGGCTGTGCAGCGCCTCCCCTTCCGGCAAAAAGACCTACTGCGGCGTATTTTCGCCCGAACCGTCCTTATCCTTTTTCTCCGTGGTTTTGTTTAGCAGCACGATCACGGCCAGCAGAACGACCATGACCACAAAGATGCCGACCATGCCGAGAAGCATCAGCAGCAGCGCGTTGCCGAGATTGGCTAACCCTTGAAATTCAATATTCATAACACTTCATCCTTTCCGCGGCGGGGATCAGCCGCCGATCAGGCGGGGGACCACCGTCAGGATAATGCCGCCTGCGACGACCGAGCCGATCTGACCGGCGACGTTCGCGCCCACGGCATGCATGAGCAGGTGGTTCTGGTTGTCTTCCTTGAGGGCCATCTTCTGGATCACGCGGGCCGACATTGGGAACGCGGAGATACCCGCGCCGCCGACCATCGGGTTGATCTTCTTGCCCTCCGGCAGGAAGAGGTTCATCAGCTTGGCGAACAGCACGCCGCCGATGGTGTCAAAGATGAAGGCGACCAGACCGAGGGCCATGATGATCAAGGTGGCCGGGTCCACGAACCGATCGGCCTTCATGCTCGAGGCGATGGTCAGACCCAGCAGGATCGTCACCAGGTTGGCCAGGGTGGTCTGCGCGGTCTGGGACAGGCTGTCCAGCTTCAGGCATTCCCGCAGCAGGTTGCCGAACATCAGCATACCTACCAGGGACACCGAGGCCGGGGCGACCAGGCCGGCGATGATGGTGGTGATGATCGGGAAGAGGATGCGGGTCAGGCGGGATACCGACTGGGGATTGTACGGCATCCGGATCATCCGTTCCTTCTTGGTGGTGACCAGCTTAATGGTCGCCGGCTGGATGATCGGGACCAGCGCCATATACGAATAGGCGGCTACCGCGATGGCGCCGACGTAATCGGAACCGAGCACCTGCGATACCAGAATGGACGTGGGGCCGTCCGCCGCGCCGATGACGCCGATGGCCGCCGCTTCTTTGAACGGGAAGAAGAAGGATGCCAGCAGGACGGTCAGGAAGATGCCGAACTGCGCCGCCGCGCCGAACAGGAGCATTTTGGGATTGGACAGCAGCGGCCCAAAGTCGATCATGGCGCCGATGCCGATGAACAGCAGCAGCGGCATGGCTTCGGAGGCTTCAATCCCCACCTGGAACAGCCAGTCTACAATGCCGACCACTTCTTCACCCAGCGCGTCGTTCATCTGGTTAATAGCGCCGGAGAACGGAAGGTTGACCAAAATCGCGCCGAAGCCCATCGGCATCAGCAGCGCCGGTTCAAAATCCTTGGCCAGTGCCAGGTAGATCAGCAGCCCGCCGATCAGGATCATGACGAGGTTCTTCCAGCCGTCGGCTGTAAAGAAGAACGCGACGCCGTCATACAGAAAACGAAAATGCTCCAGTATTTCCAACGTAGACTCTCCTTTGGCGCGCGGCACCTCTGGAAACGGCGCCGCCGCTCATGAAATAATAGGGAACCAACAGCTTCCTATTATACCGAAAGTCTGTCCACATTTCAACAGGCAAAGCGGCGCAAAGCCGCCCGAAAGGCCGGAATTTTAAGAAAATATTTGCTTGACTTTTCACGGGGCCTCCTCTATCGTAAAGCCAGAGGCGGGGCCCGGCGTCGGGAAACGCCGGCAAAAAGCGGAACAGGAGGGCGTTATGTTTACCGTAAGCCATGTGACCAAGCGGTACGGCAAATTGACCGCAAACAGCGATATCTCCTTTGAGGTGGGGGATGGGCAGATCGCCGTCCTGCTCGGCCCGAACGGGGCGGGGAAGTCCACCATCATCAAATGCATCGCCGGCCTGCTGCGGTTTGAGGGGGAGATCCGGATTGACGGGCATCCCAACAAATCCTTAGAAGCCAAGCGCCTGCTGGGCTATGTGCCGGAGATGCCGGCGGTCTATGACCTGCTGACGGTGGGGGAGCATCTCGAATTCATCGCCCGCGCCTACTCCTTATCCGGCTGGGAGGGGTACGCCGCGTCCCTGTTGGAACGGTTTGAGCTGGCCGACAAAAAGGAGAAGCTCGGCAAGGAACTGTCCAAAGGGATGCAGCAGAAGCTGAGCGTCTGCTGCGCGCTGCTCCACCGGCCCAAAGCGGTAATCTTTGACGAGCCGCTGGTCGGCCTTGACCCCCACGCGATCAAGGAGCTCAAGGACCTGTTCCGCGAACTCAAGCGGGACGGCGCGGCGGTGCTGATCAGCACCCATATGATTGACAGCGTGGAGGATTACTGGGATATCGCCCACATCATGATGAACGGGCGGTTTGCCGCCACCATGCGCAGCGACCCCGCCGCGCAGCAGGAGAAGACGCTGGAGGAGCTGTTCTTTGAAATCACCGAGGCGCCGGCGTCCGCCGGGACGGGGGGCGCGGTATGAGGGCCCTGTCCTATTTGTTCTTTACCACCCTGAAAAACCGGATCAAGGAACTGCGCAGGCATCCTTCCCAGCTGATCCTGCTGCTGTTTTTGGCGGCGATGCTGGCGCTGGCGGTCGCCACCGCCGGCCTGCCTTCGGAGGCGGGGGCGCAGCGGCGGCCGCTGGCCGAGCTGAGGGCGATGCTGCTGGCCCTTTATGCGGCGATGTTCCTGCTGCTGTGCAAAAACGGGCTGTCCTCCGGCGCGAGCTTTTATTCTATGGCGGATGTCCACCTGCTGTTCTCCGCCCCGATCCGGCCCCAGCGCATCCTGTTTTACGGCCTTCTGCGGCAGCTCGGGGCGTCGGTGCTGCTCGGATTTTTCCTTGTGTTCCAGTATTCTTGGCTGCACGATCTGTACGGCCTGTCCCTCCCCGGCCTGCTGGCTATCGTGCTGGGCTACTGCCTGACGGTGTTCTGCGCGCAGCTTACCGCGGTAGTGCTGTACGCCTTTACCAGCGGCAGCGAGAGGCGGCGGCGGATTGGCAAGGGGGCGCTGTACCTCCTGGCGGCCGCCGCCGTACTGGGGGCCGGCCTCCCCGCCCTGGCGCCCGGTACGGCGCAGGAAAAGCTGGCGGCGGTTGTCTCAGCGGCGGACGGGCCGCTCCTTGCCGGCTTCCCGGTGGCCGGCTGGCTGAAGGCCGCAGCGGGCGGCCTGATCGGGGGCGGTGCCCTTCCCGCCGCGCTCGGGCTGGGAGCCGGCGCGGCCTATGCGGCGGCGCTGGTGGCGCTGCTGACCGCCGCCCACCCCGACTTTTACGAGGACGTGCTCAAGGCGACCGAGATCTCCTTTACCGCCGTCACAGCGTCTAAGGAGGGCAAAATGGCCGAACCGCTCCCCGCCCGCGTCAAAGTGGGCAGGACCGGCATCGGCGCGGGCAGAGGGGCCGGGGTGTTTTATTATAAGCACCGGCTGGAGCGCCGCCGTTCCCGCGTCTTTCTGCTGGACGGCATGACGCTGCTTTGGGCGGGCATCTGCATCGTGTTTTCCTTCTTTATGCGGGAAGAGGGGATGCTGGCCGTCTTCATATTTGCCACCTATATGCAGCTGTTTTCCTCCAGCACCGGCCGCTGGCTGCGGGAGCTTCTGATGCCCTATGCGTATATGATCCCGGAACCGCCCTTCCGCAAGCTGATAGGGGTGTGCCGGGAGAGCATCCTCCAGTCCGCGGCGGAGGCGGCGGTGGTCATGATCCCCTGCGGCCTGATTGTCGGCGCTCCGCCGCTGCTGATCGCCGGCTGCGTCGCCGCCCGCTTTGGGTTCGCCCTGCTGTTTATGGCGGGCAACATCCTGATGGAGCGGCTGTTCGGCCAGGTGCTCAACAAGGCGCTGATCCTGGGGCTGTTCCTGCTGCTGATGGTCCTGCTGGCGCTGCCGGGCGTGGCCGCCGGCGTGGCCGCGGGCATCCTGGCCGGGATGGAAGCCGCGATGCCGGTGGTCGCCCTTTGGTGCGCGGCTGTTTCGGCGCTGATCGCCTTCCTCTGCCGGGATCTCCTGGACATCGCGGAGCTCAACAACAAATAAGGCGGGAGGCTCTGCCGCGGCGGCTTCCCCAGGGGGCAACAAAAGGGCCCGCGCAAACAGGAATGCCTGCGCGGGCCCGGAGCGTTTATGGACGGTTATCTTGGGGACGGCCGCCTCTCCTCCCGCCGCCGTTCCTTTTATGAAATCGAGGCGGTACTTTTCCGGCGGGGCAGTTGAACGCCGCCGGCCCGCCGGGCGCTTCTGCAAAAGGCTTTGCAAGGATGGATTGGCCGGCGAGAAAGACGAAATCCAAAGTCAAGATGCGGCTTCTTATAGGGGGCAGAGTGCGGGAATCGCGGCGCGGTGCTTTTATGCCAATTCCCCTTCGCACACGCCCTCCCGGCGGCCGGTGATCCGCACCTGGACGGCGTCGCCCGGCTTCAGGCCCTCCCCGGCCGGCACAAGGACGGGGATATACGCGGGGGTATACCCCTCCCACATCCCGTCTTTGCCCCGGGTCTCAAGCAGCACCTCGGCCTCCCGGCCGATCCAGGAGCCCAGGAAGGCGTCCCGGAGCCGGTCGCAGGCGGCGATCATGCGGCGGCTGCGGCGGGATTTTTCCTCCCGCGGCACCTGCCCGTCCATCCGGGCCGCCACGGTTCCGGGGCGGCGGGAGTAAGCAAAGACGTGGGCGCGGGCGAACCCGACTTTCTGGACAAAGGCCAGGGATTCCGCAAACTCCGCCTCGTCCTCACCGGGGAAGCCCACCATCACGTCGGTGGTCAGGGCGCAGCCGGGGAAGCGCTCCCGCAGCGCGGCGCAGACGGCGAGGTATTCCTCCGGCGTGTAGTGCCGGTTCATCCGTTTCAGGGTGGCGGCGCACCCGCTCTGCAGGGAGAGGTGGAACTGGGGGCAGAGCTTTTCCTGCGCGCCCAGCCGGGCGATCACCGCGGGGGTCAGCATATCGGGCTCAAGCGAGCCAAGCCGCACCCGGCGGATCCCCGGCGTCCGGCAGGCGGCCTCCACCGCATCGCAGAGCCCCAGGCCGAGATCCCGGCCATAGGCGGTTAGGTTGATGCCGGACAGCACCACCTCCGCATACCCCTTGGCCGCCAGCGCGGCAAGCTCCCGCTCCAGCTCCGGCAGCGGCTTAGAGCGCACCCGCCCGCGGGCATAGGGGATGATGCAGTAGGCGCAGAAGCGGTCGCAGCCGTCCTCAATCTTGACAAAGGCGCGGGTGCGGCCCCCGAAATCGTCGACCGCCAGGCTTTCAAACTCCCGGGAGTGGGGGGCGATGTCGACAATCCGCTGCCCGCGGGCCAGGAAATCGTGCAGGTACCGGGGGAGGGCCCGCCGGCAGGCGTTGCCCAGCACGATGTCCGCCTCGGAAAAGCGCTCCGCGGCCTCGGGAAACGCCTGGGGGAAGCAGCCGGTCAGTACCACCACCGCATGGGGGTATTCCCGCCGGCAGCGGCGCAGGAGCTGCCGCAGCTTGCGGTCGCTTTCGCCGGTCACGGTGCAGGAATTGAGCACAATGGCCACGTCCTGCATGGCGGCCCGCTCCTCCGGCGTGCCGGAGAAGAGCGCTTCGGAGGTTTCGCAGCCTTCGGCCTCCATCAGCGCGCGCATGGCCTGCGTTTCGTATTGGTTGACCTTGCAGCCGAGGGTGTGGAAATAAACGATCATGCCGTTGGGCCCCTTTTGGCAAAAATTCCGCGGGGGCGGGCCCCGCGGGGGAATCTGCCCTCATTATACTGAAAAGCGGCCCGGATTTCAACCGGTTGTTCGTACGGTACATTGTTTGTGCGGTACACGTCCCAAAGCCGCCGGGGGCGGAAAATACCGGGCGGGAAAGTTTTCGGATAAAGTTGATTTTTCGCGGGGAAAGGGATATAATAGCGCAATAGGAACGGAGGGGGCCGGCGCCGCGGCGCCGGGACATACGGCCCCGCCGCGATGAAGGGAGGATCTTTATGTACGAGGCAAAGGTACACTTTGATACCGTCGTGGACGTCAAGAAGTTCGTCAACATCTGCAACAGCGTGTCGTTTGACGTGGACCTGGTATCGGGCCGCTATGTGGTTGACGGCAAGTCGATCATGGGGCTGTTCAGCCTGGATCTTTCCAAACCGGTCGAGCTGAAGGCTGACTGCGGGCCGGACGATGAATTTGTGACAAAAATTGGGGCCTATCTTGTCCGCTAGGGCGTTTGAAGACGATGGAGCGCAAAGCCAGGGCGCTGCAAAATCAAGGATTTTGCAGCGCCCTGGCTTTGCGTATCCGATCGTTCACCCGTTTGCCTTGGAGGATTTCCCTTTGCCGGCGGAGGGGAACGGGGCTGTGCTCCGCCTGCGGGATGCAGGCCTTCCTGCGGCTTCCCCGCCCGGCCGTCGGCAAATCGGAGCCATAAATCCCGCGGAAGCCGCATATATTGGCAGTAAAGCAGGATCCGATGCAACGAAAGGGTGAAAAGCGTGAAAGGGTATGAGGGGCACAGCGGGAAAAAAGGGGCAAAGCGGTGGCTGGCCGGGCTTCTTGCTGCCGTGATGGCTTCGGCGGGCGGCCTGTCCGCCTGGGCGGGGCAGGCCCCCGCCGTCATTATTGACACCGAGGCGGGGGAAACACAGGAGCAGGCGACCAGCGAGGAAGTCCCCGCCTGGGCCGCCGCGGAGACCGCCGCCCCGGCCGAAGCCTCGGCGCTTGAGGTGGGAGGGAAGTCCGCCATCCTGATCGAGCTGTCGAGCGGCCGGGTGCTGTTTGAGAAGAACCCGCATGAAAAACTGCCGATCGCCTCGGTGACCAAGGTGATGACCCTTCTGCTGATTATGGAGGCGATTGACCAGGGGACGCTGGCCTATGACGAGCCGGTGACCTGCTCCGCGCACGCGGCTTCGCTGGGCGGGTCCCAGATCTGGCTGGAGGAAGGGGAGGTCATGACCGTCCACGACCTGCTCAAGGCCATCGCGGTGGTGTCGGCCAACGACGCCTGCGCCATGATGGCGGAGCGGATCAGCGGCTCGGAGGAGGGCTTCGTGGCCCGGATGAACGAGCGGGCGGCCGAGTTGGGGATGGCCGACACCCTCTTTACCGATTGCTGCGGGCTGGACGAGGCAGCCTATTCCTCCGCCTACGACGTGGCGCTGATGTCCCGGGAGCTGATGAAGCACCCCAAGATCACGGAGTATACCACCATCTGGATGGACACCCTGCGCAACGGGGAATCCCAGCTGGTCAATACCAACAAGCTGGTCCGGCATTATTCCGGGGCGACCGGCCTGAAGACGGGGACGACCAGCCAGGCCGGCCACTGTCTTTCCGCCACCGCCGAGCGGGACGGGATGGGCCTGTGCGCGGTAATCCTGGGCTGCTCCACTACCGACGAGCGGTTCGGCGGCGCGCGCAAGATGCTTGATTATGGGTTTGCCAATTACGCGGTCTACACCCCCTCGGTGGATGAGGCCGCCCTCACCCCGGTCAGGGTGCTCCGGGGGGCGGAGGAGACGGTAGCCCCGGAGATGGACCCGCTGACCCCCCTGCTCATCAAGAAGGGGCAGGAAGCCGCCATCACCCCGTCGTTCGAGCTGGCCGCCGACCTAGAGGCGCCGGTCTATGAGCGGCAGGTCATCGGCAAGCTGACCCTCACGCTGGACGGCAGCACGCTGGCCGAGTACGAGGTGTACGCCTCCAAAGCCGTGGCCCGGCTGGGGATAAAGCAGGCCTTTGCCCGGCTGCTTGCCGCCCTGATCGCCTAAGGGCGCGGGGATCCGTAAAGGGCGGGTACGGCCTGCCGGATCCGCGGGAGGGCTCCGCCCGGGCATTCTGCCTGAATAAAACGGCACGCATGGCCGGCCGTCCCGAGCGGGGCGGCGCGGAGGATATCCGGAGGCAGGACGGCCGCCGGCAGCGCCGCGGGACGCCGGGAGGCTTCCGCGGCGTCTGTCTGCGCCGGGATGTTCTTATAGCGGCCCCGGCGAGAAGGAAAAAGCGGCGGAAAGCAAAAGGTAAACATTTAGTGAAAGTTTCCTGATTAAGGTTGCAAACCCTCGTCAAGTATTGTAAAATGTAAGCAGATAAGCCGCCGGGCCCTTGTCCCAGCAGGCTACCCCCGAAAAGAAAGGATGATCCGCTATGTCCGTCACGCTCGATACCCGCTATCTTGACGGCTTTGTCCGCCCGCAGGAATGGGGCGCCATGCAGCCGCAGGTCGCCGCTGCGCACGAGCTGCTGCATACGGGGACGGGCCTGGGAAACGACTTCCTGGGCTGGCTGAACCTGCCGACCGATTACGATAAAGAGGAATTCGCCCGCATCCAGGCTGCGGCCGCCCGGATCCGCAAGGATACGGATGTGTTTGTCGTCATCGGCATCGGCGGCTCGTACCTCGGCGCCCGCGCGGCGATTGAATTTTTGAAGTCGGAGCGGTACAACGCCAAGCGCAAAAACACCCCCGACATCTATTTTACCGGCAACAACATCAGCTCCACCGCGCTCAGCGAGCTGCTTGAGATCTGCGAGGGCCGCCGGGTGTCAATCAACGTCATCTCCAAATCCGGCACCACTACCGAGCCGGCGATCGCCTTCCGCGTGTTCCGCGACTACCTTGAGCGCACCCTCGGCGCGGAGGGCGCCAGGAAGCGGATCTATGTGACCACCGACAAGGCAAAGGGCACCCTCAAGGGCCTGTCCGACCGGGAGGGATACGAAACCTTCGTCGTACCGGACGACGTGGGCGGCCGTTTTTCGGTGCTCACGGCGGTCGGGCTGCTGCCCATCGCGGTGGCGGGCTGCGACATTGAGGCGCTGATGGCCGGCGCGGCCGAGGCGCAGAAGGCGCTCTGCGACCCGGATATTGAAAAGAACGACTGCTACCGCTATGCCGCTGCCCGCAACATCCTGCTGCGCAAGGGCCGCGCGGTGGAGCTGATGGTGGGCTACGAGCCGTGCTATCAGATGATGGCGGAGTGGTGGAAGCAGCTTTACGGCGAGAGCGAGGGCAAGGACGGCAAGGGGCTTTTCCCCGCCTCCGTGATCTTTTCCACCGACCTGCACTCCCTCGGGCAGTTTGTTCAGGACGGCTCGAACATCCTGTTTGAGACGGTGGTCCTGATCGACAAAGCCCGCAAGGAGCTGACCATCAAGGAAGATCCCGAGAACGTAGACGGCCTGAATTTCCTGGCCGGAAGGACCATGGATTACGTCAACAAAAAGGCGTTTGAGGGGACGGTGCTCGCGCACAGCGACGGCGGCACCCCCAGCCTTGTGATCCACGTCCCCGACGTGTCGGAGGCTTCCCTCGGCTATCTGATCTATTTCTTTGAGAAGGCCTGCGCCGTCTCCGGCTATATGCTCGGCGTCAACCCGTTTGACCAGCCCGGCGTGGAAAGCTATAAGAAGAATATGTTCGCCCTGCTGGGCAAGCCCGGCTACGAGGCCGAGCGGGAGGCGCTGGAAAAACGGCTCGGCCGGTAAAGCGGCCCCTTACGCCGGGAAGGAATGCAGCGGCGGGCGCGGCCCGCTTCACAGAATATTGTCCCGTCTGATGCGGATGGTCCCGCGGACGCGGATACTATAGATTAGGAGGAAATGAAAATGGTTACTTTAATCCTTGGCAAAAAGGGCAGCGGCAAAACCAAGCGCCTGATTGATCTGTGCAACGCCGCCACGGCGGAGTCCAAGGGCAACGTGGTGTTTGTGGAGAAGGAAGGCATCCTGATTTACGACGTCAGCTCCAAGGCGCGCCTGGTCGTGGCGGACGAGTACGGGATCAAAGGGTTTGAAGCGCTGTACGGTTTCATTTCCGGTATGTGCGCGGGCAATTACGATATCACCGACGTGTTTGTGGACTCCACCCGCAAGATCGGCGGCAGCGATCCGGAGGCGCTGGCGGATTTTGTGGATAAGCTCGCGGCGCTGGCCAAGAAGACCGAAACCCGCATGGTGCTTTCGGTTTCCGCCGATAAGAGCGAGATCCCGGAGCGGCTGGCGGCTTACGCGGAGGAATAATCCCGGCGGCTTGACACATCCTAAGGATACCGGCGCGGCGGGGGCCCAGGCTCCCGCCGCCGTTTCGCACACAGGAGGACGGGGCCATGGCGGCGATATGGTACGAGGGCAACCTCAACAAATCGGAAAATAAGCGGGAGGAAAACGGCGTCACCTATTATATCCGCGGCGTGCGGGAGGTGGACGGCGCGCGGTATGAGCGCTACGCCGTCCAGACCCACTTCATTGAACGCGGGGAGGATTATGTGGAGGTTGTCCGCCGCTATGTGTCTCCCTTGTACAAGCCCGGCGACATCGTGACCATCAGTGAGAAGGTGGTCTCGATGTGCCAGGACAACACGGTAGAGATGAAGGACGTTAAGGTGGGCTTTTGGGCAAAGTTCCTTTCCAAATTCGCCACCCACAACGTCAACGGCATTGGGATGGACGAGCCGTACAAGCTCCAGCTGGCGATCAATATGAAGGGGCTGCCCCTGATCCTGTGGGCCAGCTTCTGCGGCGCGGTCTGCCGCCTGTTCGGCAAGCGGGGGGTGTTTTACACCATCGTTGGGCAGGACGTGTCCGGGATTGACGGCTTTTACAGCCATTCCGCGTTTGAAACCTACCACACCCTCGCAGTGCTCAACCCCAAGGAGCCGGACAAGGTCTGCGCGGAGATTGAGCAGGCGCTGGGCGTCGCCTGCGCGGTGGTGGACGCCAACGACATCAACGTGGAGATCCTCGGCCGTTCCCCCTCCCTGCTGGACAAGCCCGCCGAATTCGTGGCCGAGCTGATCCGGGACAACCCCGCCGGCCAGGACGACGAGCTGACGCCGCTGGTCATCAGCCGGGATATCGGGGATGCCCCGGCCCAGCCGTATGTGCCGGTGGAGGCGATCGACGGCCCGCCGGCGGCGCATTGACCTGCTTTGCAGGCCGGAACCGGCGGCCCTCGCTCCCCGGGAAACGGGGCCGGGGCCGGCCCGGCAATTTCCCTGCAAGAATTTTCTTGACATTCGTGTAGGGAGTCGGTATAATATTTGGCGTGACACTTGAGGTGGAGTATGCTTTACCAGTTGAAACCGCTGTTTATGGGCCAGGAAGAGTCCCTGCCTATAAATTGTGTGATGGATTTTTCCGGACTGGAATACCAAAACGCGCACCCCTTCCAAAGCCCGGTGGCGGTGGAGGGGGAACTCCGTGCCGCGGCGGGGGTTGTTACGCTGCGCATGACGGTCCGCACGCAGATCCATGGGGAGTGCGACCGCTGCCTTGCCGCCTATGTCCATCCGATGGAGGTGGCGGCGGAGCGCGTGCTGGTCACTTCCCTCAACGACGAGGAAAACGACGATTACCTGCTGCTTGAGGACTACCGCCTGGACTTGGACGGGCTGGTGGAAGAGGAATTGATCCTGAACCTCCCGTCCAAAAACCTCTGCCGGCCAGACTGCCGCGGGCTGTGCCCGAAATGCGGCAAGAATCTGAACGAGGGGCTTTGCGGCTGCCGCAGCGATACGGTGGATCCCCGTCTTGAGGCGTTACGGCAGCTTATAAACTGAGCGGAGAGGGGATTTCGTTTCCACTTTTCGTTGAGGAGGGGGGCCGGCGGCGGTTGCCGGTAAGGCGCCCCTTTGATACCAGTACTAAGGAGGTGCTGACGATGGCGGTACCCAAGAGAAAAACATCCAAAGCCCGGCGCGACAAGCGGCGCTCCAATGTATGGAAGCTGGAGGCTCCGGCGCTTGTGAAGTGCCCGCAGTGCGGCGAGTATAAGCGCCCGCACCGTCTCTGCAGCAATTGCGGCTACTATAACGGCCGGCAGATTGTGAAGAAGGATGCGTAAGCTGCCGGCTTGCCGGACTTAGGCATACGCAAAAGGCAAAGTAGAGAGGGAGCGATCCTTCTCTATTTTTGTATGCAGGGAAACCGCCCCGCGTGGGCCCCTGTGCGGCGGGTGCCCTGGGGAACAGCCCGCGCCCTCCGGCGCGGCGGGGCAAGGACGGCGGACGCCGGGAAAGGAATATCGCTTATGGGGGTAACGATCGCCGGCGTAGCGGCGGGCAGCCCGGCGGCGCGGCACGGCCTGCGCGCGGGGGATGAGCTTCTGCGGATGAACGGGCACGAGATTGCGGATGTGCTTGATTACCGCTTTTATATGAGAGAGGCGGTCCTGTCGCTCACCCTTTCCCGCGGAGGGAAAAAGCTCTTGCTCCGCCTGCACAAACGGCCGGAGGAGGAGCTGGGGCTGGAATTTGCCACCTATCTGATGGATTCCCAGCATTCCTGCCGCAACCAATGCATCTTCTGCTTTATTGACCAGCTCCCGCCCGGGATGCGGGAATCGCTGTACTTCAAGGACGACGACTCCCGCCTCTCCTTCCTGTTCGGCAACTACATCACTCTGACCAATCTGAGCGAGCACGAGATCGCGCGGATTATCGCCATGCACATCAGCCCGATCAACGTGTCCGTCCACACCACCAATCCGGAGCTGCGCTGCCGGATGATGCACAACCGTTTTGCAGGGAGCTGCCTGGATACCTTAAAGCGGTTTGCGGCGGCAGGGATTAAGCTGGAGTGCCAGCTCGTGCTCTGTCCCGGCGTCAACGACGGGGCGGAGCTGGAGCGGACGATGGACGACCTGGCCGCCCTGGTCCCGGCGGTCGAGAGCGTGGCCGCCGTGCCGGTCGGCCTGACCAAGCACCGGCAGGGCCTGCCCCCTCTGCGGATGTATACCCGGCAGGAGGCGGCCGCCGTCGTGGCGCAGGTTGAGGCTTTTGGGGACCGGATGCTGGCCGCCCACGGCAGCCGGATTTTTTACCCGGCGGATGAATTTTACCTCCAGGCCGGGCTGCCGGTGCCGGAGGACGAGGACTATTACGGGGATTTTTCCCAGCTTGAGAACGGGGTGGGGATGACCGCCCTGCTCAAATCCCAGTTCCGCGAGGCGCTGGGCGCCTGTACAAAATCCCCCAAGGGGAGCCGGCTGACCCTGGCTACCGGCACCGCCGCCCTGCCGCTGATGCAGGAGCTGGTGGAGCAGGCCAGGGCGCGGTGGCCGGAAATCCGGGCGGAGGTCCTCGCCGTCCGCAACGACTTTTTCGGCGAGACGATTACCGTGGCGGGGCTGGTGACCGGCGGCGACCTGATCCGGCAGCTCCGGGGCCGCACCGGGGAGATCCTGGTGATCCCGGAGGTGATGCTGCGGCACGAGGGGGATGTTTTCCTTGACGACGTGTCGCGGCAGGATGTGGAAAAGGCGCTCGGCGTCCGGCTGGTGGCCTGCCCGGTTGATGGGGAGGCGCTGCTTGGGGCGCTGCTGCTGTGAGGAGGCCCCGCCGGCCAAAGGGCGGCGCGCAGGGCGCGGATGCCTCCGTGCGATAACCGCGTGAGAATACGATAGGAAGGTGAAGGGAATGGCGCGTCCGGTCGTCGCTGTGGTGGGCCGGCCCAACGTAGGCAAATCCACCCTCTTTAATAAACTGATCGGCCGGCGGCTGTCAATTGTCAAGGACACGCCGGGCGTGACCAGGGACCGCATCTTTGCCGAATGCGAGTGGTGCGGCCGCCGCTTCATGCTGGCGGACACCGGCGGGATTGAGCCGCACTCGGACGACGTCATCCTCTCCCAGATGCGGCGGCAGGCGCAGCTCGCGATTGAGCAGGCGGACGTGATCGTGCTGGTGACCGACCTGCGGGCGGGCGTCACCGCCAACGACGCCGACGTGGCCGCCATGCTCCAAAAGAGCGGGAAGCCGGTCGTGCTCTGCGTCAACAAATGCGACTCGGTGGGCGAGCCGCCGGCGGAGTTTTACGAGTTTTACAACCTCGGCCTGGGGGACCCCATCCCGGTGTCCTCGGTGCACGGCCATGGGACCGGCGACCTGCTTGATGCGGTGTGCGCGCTCCTTCCCGCGGAGCCGGAGGAGGCGGAGGAGGCCGAGGCTATCAAGGTGGCGGTCATCGGCAAGCCCAACGCGGGCAAATCCTCCCTGGTCAACCGGGTGGCGGGGCAGGAGCGGGCGATCGTGTCGGACATCGCCGGCACTACCCGCGACGCGATCGACACCCCGGTGCATAACGAGCACGGCGATTTTGTCTTTATTGACACCGCCGGCCTGCGCCGCCGCAGCCGGGTGGACGATGCGATTGAGAAATACAGCGTGCTGCGCGCCCAGATGGCGGTGGAGCGGGCGGACGTCTGCGTGATTATGATTGACGCGACGGAGGGCTTTACCGAGCAGGACAGCAAGGTGGCCGGCATCGCGCATGAGCAGGGCAAGGGCTGCATCATCGCGGTCAACAAGTGGGACGCCGTGGAAAAGGACGGCCACACCATGGACGTGATGCGGAAAAAGCTGATGAACGACTTTTCCTTCATGTCCTACGCCCCGCTGATCTTCATTTCCGCCAAGACCGGGCAGCGGATTGACCGGCTGTTTGAGCTGATCCACTACGTCGCCCAGCAGAACGCGATGCGGATCTCGACCGGGATGCTCAACGACGTGCTGGCCGACGCGACGGCGCGGGTGCAGCCGCCTACCGACAAGGGCCGGCGCCTGCGGATTTATTACATGACCCAGGCGTCGACCAAGCCGCCGACGTTCGTCTGCTTTGTCAACCGGGCGGATTTGTTCCATTTCTCCTACCAGCGGTACCTGGAAAACCAGATCCGGGAGACCTTCGGGCTGGAGGGGACGCCGGTGCGCTTTGTCATCCGGGAGCGGGGAGAGACAGGCGGGAAATAGCGGGGACGCACTCCCGGAGGCGGGAGCCGCTTCGGAAGGCCATCAAGCAAAGAAAGGGCGATTGCTCAATGCTATCGGAGTACACGGAGTTTTTGGCGGCCTGCTGGCCGTCGCTGCTGCTGACCGCGCTGTGCGCGTACCTGCTGGGCAGTATCAACTTTGCGATCATCGTCACCCGGATCTTTTCCCATTCGGACATCCGGGACAGCGGGAGCGGCAACGCCGGCGCGACCAACGTGCTGCGCTCCCAGGGGCCGCTGCCCGCCCTGCTGACCACGGTGGGCGACCTGCTCAAAAGCATTGCGGCGGTGCTTCTGGGCCGCTGGCTGATGCAGGCCATGAACGCCGAATTCGCGGCGGGCAGCACGGCGGATGTCGCCCTGATCGGCGCGTACTTAGCGGGGCTTTTCTGCGTGATCGGCCATCTGAAGCCGCTTTATTTCGGGTTCCGCGGGGGCAAGGGCGTGCTGGCCTCCCTGGGGATGATGCTGGTCCTGGACTGGCGGGCCGCCCTGATCTGCCTTGGGCTTTTCATCGTGGTGGTGCTGCTGTTCCGGATGGTGTCCCTGGGCTCGGTGTGCGCGGCGGTCGCGCTGCCGTTTGTCACCTTTGCGTTCAGCGCGCTGGTGGATCACAACCGCCTGTCGGATACGGTGTTCTGCACCCTGATGACGGCCTTTATCGCGCTGATCCTGGTGTGCAAGCACATCCCAAACCTTAAGCGGATTGCGAACGGGACGGAGAACAAGCTGTCGTTCGGCAAAAAGGGGAAAGAATAAAAACGGTACAAAAGCCGCGGCGCGGATCCCTGCCGCGGCTTTTGATCATCCGGTCTGGATAAGGAGGAAAAAATCATGGCGCAGCAGGCAGCGATCGCGGTATTGGGCGCGGGCGGCTGGGGGACGGCCCTGGCCGTTATGGCGGACAAATACGGGCACCGGGTGAGCCTTTGGTCCCCGTTTGAGCAAGAAGTTGCCGCCATCCGGCGGTTTGACGAGCATAAGAAACTGCTCCCGGGCGTTTCGGTGCCGCCTTCGATCCGGCTGACCAGCGACCTTTCCTGCGTGCAGGGGGCGCGGCTGGTGATCCTGGCCGTCCCCTCCTTCGCGATTGCGGAGACGGCGGCCAAGCTGGGGCTTTACCTGGCGCCGGGGACGCTGGTTGCCAACGCCGGCAAGGGGCTGGAGGCCGGCACCCACCGCCGCTTTACCCAGGTGATCGCCGAGGCGCTGCCCTCCGCGCGGGTCGCTGCGCTCTCCGGCCCCTCCCATGCGGAGGAGGTCGCGCGCGGGGTGCCCACCTCCGTCATCAGCGCGTCGCAGGACATCGCCGCAGCAGAGGAGGTGCAGGAGCTGCTGATGAACCCCCGCTTCCGGGTGTACGCCAGCGACGACGTCACCGGGGTGGAGCTGGGCGGCGCGCTGAAAAACGTGATCGCCCTGGCGGCCGGTATCTGTGACGGGCTGGAGATCGGGGACAACACCAAGGCGGCCCTGATGACCCGGGGGCTCGCGGAGATTGCCCGCCTCGGGCTGGCGCTGGGGGCCAGGGCCGAGACCTTTGCCGGCCTGTCCGGCATGGGCGACCTGATCGTGACCTGCGGCTCCCTGCACTCCCGCAACCGGCGGGCGGGCATCCTGATCGGCCAGGGCCGCACGCCGCAGGAGGCGGTCCGCCAGGTCGGCACGGTCGAGGGCTACCACGCCGCGTTGGCGGGCTGGGAGCTCGCGCAGTCCCTGCATGTCGAGATGCCGATCACCGAGCAGTGCTATGCCGTGTGCTACCAGGGCCAGCCTCCCCGGGAGGCGATCTCCCGCCTGATGGAGCGCCCGCGCCGCCGCGAAACCGAGGACGGCTGGCAGCCCCGCGGGCAAAGGAATGTGTAGGGTGCCTCTATAGCCTGGGGGAAAGGGGCGGAGCGTTCCGGCGCAAAGGCGGCGCCGCTTTCGCTGGCAATCCGCCGCCAGGGGCCTGGGCTCTCCGGCACCCATGGGAGGGATATTGATGGAAAAGCACTGGTTTGTGAAGGCTTATTCCCGGCCGATCGATTTTCTCCTGGAAAAGGCCGGCCCCGTTATCCGGTACCGTCTGCGCAGGGAAATCCTGGGCGGCCTGCCGGAGGACGAGGCGGAAAAGCTGCGTGAAAAAATCGCCGATATGCCGCTGCTCCGGCTGCTGCAAACCTACGTCAAGCCGGACGGGTACATCGGCAGCGGCATGCACAGCTGGGACAACTGGCGCGGGACGGTCCTGCATGAGACGCCCCTTCAGGACGGGGAGTGCGCGGCGCGGCTGCTGTCCTATTACCGCATCCCCAAGGAGCATCCGCTGGTCAGGGGCTTTGTTTCGGCCATGCGGGACGAGGAAACCCTGCGCCGGGAGTTTTCTTATATTCCGCCGGAAATCCCACGGTTTGAAAACCGGTTTGAGGGGCTGAATAACGGGAATTGCCTGGCGGCGCTCCTTTACACCATGCAGGCTATGCTCGGCTATGGCGATGATTTTGACGACCTGAGGGCTTTTCAGCAGACGGCGCTTCAGGGCTTCCGGCGCGCCGCCGCGCTGTCGTCGCTGGAGGAAATCACCACGTTCCAGCCGGGGGCAAAGCGCCGGTACAATTACCCGTATATCAAAGCGGACGACTATTTTCCCAACGTTTACACCCTCGCCATGCTGGCGTATACGAAAAGCTGGCGGAACCCGGAAAACGCCGGGATGCTGGCGGACGCATTCAACCGGATCAACGAGGTGATGAAGCCGGACAACAACCTGCATGTCCGCATCAAGGGCAAGCATGTATCGCCGTGCTTTGCCCTGGTCCGCCCGATCCGGGCCTTCCATCCCGACCGGGCCGACCATATCCTTTACCGCCGCCTGTTAAGCGAGATCGCTATGCTGGGCGTGGGGGAGAGGGTGCAGGTAATCCGGGAGTCCGCCGCCCGCGTCCGGGAAGCGCTGGAGCGGGACGGCGTCCTGAGGATGGACTTTCGGCAGACGCATGGCAATCGGCTATCGCCCCGGTCGGCTGCCTATCCGACGGCATACGGGGACGTCTGGCTTGAGGCCGATGGCCGAGACGAAAACGCCCGGCTCTGCGATCTGACCTTTTGGGCGGTGGAGTTCCTGTTCCTGGTGGATACGGCGGCCGTTTAGGCGCCGCGGACGCGAAAAGGGCGCTGCAAAACTTTTCGTTGTGCAGCGCCCTCTTGAACAGCGTTTGCAGGCCATAGGCGGCGGGAACGCCCGCCGGACGAATGTCCCCCTTTTATTAGGGGTGGCCGGCGTCCGCCAATTCGGCGTACCTCGGCGGCCGGCGTCCGCACCGCCGCTCCGGGAGCGCCCTGCCGCGGCTTTATTTTACGCGGGAGAGGAATTGGCAGTAGGCGTAAACGTTCTGGATCTTCTTGGCCTCAACGCCCTCGACATGGATGACCGGCTGGGTTTCGGAGGGGGAGACGTACAGCTTAAACACGATGGCGTCCTGGTTAGGCCGCATGTTGCGGATCTGCTTGTGGGCGTACTGCCGGTCCGCGATCCCGATCGCGGGAAAGATGATGCTTTCCAGCGCCAGGTTGGAAAAGCACTGGAGCACGTCCTCCCCGTGCATTTCCAGAATCGCAGCGGCTTCTTCAAAGGATAAGTTGGTACATTTGAATTCCCCTTGGTTGACCACGGAATTCATCGCGCTGTTGTCCAACAGCAGTAACGGCGTTTCGCTGAGCATAGGGACCGCTCCTTTCCTTGGGCGAAGGGTGGATAGGCGGATGATGGATCCCTCCGCCGCGGCGCAGCGCGCACGGCAAGGGGAGACCGCAAGCGAATGCCGAGGGAAAGCTGCCTGCTCCGGGCCGCCGGCCATCCCCGGGACGGGATGGCAGCCGCAGGGAGCTCCTCCTCAACTATACCATATTTTCCCGGATTTCACAATAGCCGCGGGGGTCAGCGCCGGGAGCGGCTCCCGGCGCCATAAGCGGGGACGCCGCGCCGACTGCCCGGCGAAAGAGCGCGCTTTGGCGCGAAAAAACAGTTGTTTCCCATCCAGGAATCCGATATAATAAAAGCCAGCCCCCGCTTTCCCCCGCGCTGTCCCCCTGCCGGGGAACAACGCCGTGGGCCGGCGGGGCGTTCTGCCCGCTGAAGGGTAAAAGGAAAGGCGCGATGTATGTTGCCCGAAATCGCTTATCAATGGAACTCCGCCGTGCTGGGGGAGGTTTTTGCCGTCCCCACCGCGGTGGTGGACGATCATATGAAGCTGGCCGGGTCGGCGCAGCTCAAGGTGCTGCTGTGGATGCTGCGGCATGGCAAGGGAATCTTTGACCCCGACCGCTGCGCCGCCGCGATCGGGATTTCCCCGGCGGACTGCAGCGACGCGCTGCAATATTGGTTTGCCTCGGGCCTGGTGCTCCCGGCGGGAATGCCGGCCCCGGGACAGGCCGCGGCGGCTCCGGCCCCGGCTTCCGCGCCCCCGGCGGAGGAAACGCCGCCGCGCCCCCTCCCTGCCGCCCGGCCCCGGCCGGTCAAGCCCTCAATGAAAGAGGTGGTCGCCCGCCAGAAGGAGAGCGGGGAGTTCGCCTATCTGCTTGAGACCGCCTCCGCCCGGCTGGGCCGGGCCATTTCGCAGGGGGATATGGAAACCCTGCTTTACCTGTACGATACCGCAGGACTGCCGGTTGAGGTCATTTTGATGGTGATTGAATACGCCGTCGCCGAAGGCAAGTACCATATGCGGTATATTGAAAAGGTGGCGCTCGATTGGGCCGACCGGGGGATTACCACCATCGCCGCCGCCGAGGAGTACCTTTGCGCGCTGGAACGCCGCCGGCAGGCATGGGACAAGGTGAGCCGCCTGCTGGGCCTCACCCAATCCCCGACCGTCGCCCAGTCCGACGCCGCCGAGCGGTGGGTCTGCGACTGGCAGGTGGGGGAGGACCTCCTGCGCCTGGCGTACGAAAAATGCCGGGAGGCTACCGGCCGGTTCAACAGCGGCTATATTGACCGGATTCTTGAGCGCTGGCGGCTGGACGGCGTGGACACCGTAGAGAAGGCGCTTGCGGAAAAGCCGGCGAAAAAGGCAAAAAAACCCACCGGCAAGGAAACGTCCTTTGACCTGGACGCCTACGAATCCATGGTTTCGGAATTTACTCCTGTTTATAAAAAGGATTAAAAATACGAATTGTATATATCGCTCGCATATATGGATCAAAAAGCCGGGACATGCCGCCCGGCGGAAAGGGGAAGGCCATGGGATACAGCCGGGAGGTATACGACGCGGCGATGGAGATCCTGGAAAAGCGGCGCGCCGATGCCCGCGCCCGCGCGGCGGCGCTGCACGAGCGGGTGGCGGCGCGGCATCCCCGCGTAAGGGAGATTGAGCAGGAGATGGCGCAGTCCGCCATCCAGGTGGCGCGGGCGGTGCTGGACGGCCGGGACGTGGAAGCCGCGGTGGAAAGGATCAAGACGCAGAACCTGGCCCTGCAGGCGGAGCTGGCCGGCATCCTGGCGGAGGAGGGGGCCGGGCAGAGCGACTTTGAGCCCCGCTACCACTGCCCACGCTGCGAGGACACCGGCTATGTCAACGGCCATGTCTGCGATTGCCTGCGCTCCCTGCTGCGGGAGGAGGCGTACCGCCGCCTGAGCTACGCCGGCCCGATGCAGGGGGCGGATTTCGACAGCCTTAAGCTGGAATATTACCCGGATACGCCCGACCCCCGCACCGGGGTGGTCCCCCGGGTGCGGATGAAAGAGGTCCTGACCTACTGCCGGTGCTATGCCGACGACTTTGACACCCGCTCCCCCAGCCTGCTGCTGCGGGGGCCGACCGGCACGGGGAAAACCCATGTCTCCCTGGCCATCGCGCGCAAGGCGGTGGAACGGGGCTTTGGGGTGGTTTACGGCCCGGTGCAGATGCTGCTGCACCGGCTGGAAAAGGAGCATTTCGGCCGGGCGGAGGGCAGCAGCGAGGAAATGATGACCGGCTGCGACCTGCTGATCCTTGACGACCTCGGGGCGGAGTTTTCCAGCCCGTTTTACACCTCCTGCCTGTATAACCTGATTAACAGCCGGATGCTTGAGGCCCGCCCCACCATCATCAGCACCAACCTGGGGCAGAACGAGCTGATGGAGCGGTACGGGGAGCAGATCACCTCCCGCATCATCGGCACCTTTGTCCCCCTGGCGTTCATGGGGCGGGATATCCGCCAGATCAAGCTGCAGCAGCGGATCGGCTGACGGCCGGCTGCAAGCCGGGGAAACCGCGCGAGGGGCCATGGTTCCCCGGCATTTCCCGGGAAGTCTTTCATTTTTGTAATCCGCGGTTACAATCCGGCCTTCTCTCTTGACTTTCGGGGCCGGATTCAGTAGAATTTCCTTATGCTGGCACAGCCCCTTTGTTGCCGCCCGTCCGGCGTTCCATGCGCCCCCGCGGCAAAGAACGGCCGGCCTTCCGCCCTTCAAGGGCGGAAAGGGCCGGATTTGGGAACATTTTCCCCGCGCGGCGGGGCGAAAGGAATGGAATGCGTTCATGGCAGATCAAGATCAACTTTGCATGGGCTGCATGAATCCGCTGCCGCAGGGCCGGACAGAATGCGGAATCTGCGGCTACCCGGCAAACGGGGAGAACCCGGAGGCATATCTGCGGGTCCGGACCTTGCTTTCGGAGCGCTATCTGGTGGGCCGGCTGCTGGAGACCAGCGGCGATATGGCGGTCTACCTGGGCTATGACCAGGTGCTGAAGGCGCCGATTTATATCCGCGAATTTTTCCCGGATACGCTGTGCGAGCGGGCCGGCGACGGCTCGGTGGCGGTAATCCCCGGCTGCGAGGGCACCTATCACGAGTATTACGAAAAGTTCCGCGCCCATGCGCGGACGCTGGCCCGGCTGCGGGAGCTGTCCGCAATCGTGTCCGTGTACGATATTTTTGAGCAGAACAACACGGCGTACACCATCTCCGAATACTGCGAGGGCAACACGCTTGAGGCCCGGCTGAAGGTGGCCGGCGGCCGGATGCGGTGGGAGGAGCTCCGCCCGCTGTTTATGCCGCTGCTGGCGTCGCTGACCTCCCTGCATTCGGCGGGGCTGTGCCATCTGGGCATTTCGCCGGAGAACCTGATCGTCTGCAACGACGGCAAGCTGCGGCTCCGGGGCTTCCGCCTGCCGGAGGCCCGCCGGGTCAGCACCGAGGTGCGCCCCAGCCTGATCCCCGGCTACTCCGCGCCGGAGCAGTACGCCTTCGGGCAGGAGCCGGGCCCCCGTGCCGATGTGTACGGCGTGGCGGCCACCATCTTCCGCTCCCTGACCGGCAGCCCGCCTCCCGAGGGCTCGCGGCGGGCGAAGGATTCCAACGACCTGTTCGTCCCCAACGACGTGGCCAAGTCCCTGCCGGATTATGTGGCGGCCGCGCTGTTCAACGCGCTGCAGACGGACCCGGAAAAGCGCACCCCGTCGGTCCAGCAGCTGCGCGATCAGCTCGCGACCGCGCCGGCCGTCTCCGCCATGCGGGAGGATGAGCAGCGCACCCAGGTTTGGAACGCGCCGGCCCCGCAGGAGCCGGCGGAGGATGAGGAGGAAGAGCCGGAGGAAAACGGCCGGCCCAAGGATAACCGGGTGAAATATGCGCTTTTGATCGTGCTGGCCGTGTTCATCGTCCTGCTGCTGATCGCGGGGACGGTGCTGCTCCTGCTCTTCCCCGACCTGCTGCGGGGCGGCGGCGAGACGTCCGAGCAGTCGATTGTTTACTATACCGACAACTCCACCGACACCGCCCCGACGACGACCTCTTCCCTGATCCAGGGGGAGGAATACCCCGTGACGGACCTGGTGGGGAAGAATTATTACGAGGTGCGGGACGAGCATCTCACCGGCGATATGACGATTGTGCTGGACAGCCTGCTGTACAGCGACCGCCCCAAGGGCGAGATCCTTGACCAGAGCCCGTCGGTGGAAAACACGGCCCCCGGCGGGACGGAAATCCATGTCGTTATCAGCGCCGGGCCGGAGATGGTCACCGTCCCCGATGTGACCGGCTGGAATTACGAGCACGCCCAGCTTTACCTTGAGGCGCTCGGCTTTGATGTCAACGTGATGCGGGTCGTTTCCGAGGAATACGACTACGATATCGTGGAAAGCGTCAGCGACGTCGGCCAGGAGCTGGAGCCCGGCAGCACCGTGACGCTGCGGGTCAGCGATACCCATCAGACCTCGGCCACTACGACCACGACGCCGACCAGCCCGCCTACCCAGAGCCAGGGCGTTTGGCCCTTTTAACATGGATAAAACGGGGGATGCCGGCCGGCATCCTCCGCTTTGCATCCGGCCTGCACGGGCGGGACGCTTACAAGAGACGACAGTAAGGAGGAAATCTATATGAGAACCATACCCTTGGGAAAGTCCGGGCTGATGGTGCCGGCCGTGGCCGTCGGCTGTATGCGCATGGCGGCCAAGACGGATAAGGAGGCCGAAGCCTTTATCCGCACGGCGCTGGAATTGGGCGCCAATTTCTTTGACCACGCCGACATCTACGGCGACGGCGGCAGCGAGGAAACCTTCTCCCGCGCCGTCGGCATGACCCCCCGCCTGCGGGAGCAGATGCTCCTGCAATCCAAGTGCGGCATCCGCCAGGGGATGTACGACTTCTCTAAGGAGCACATCCTCACCTCGGTGGACAGGAGCCTGAAGCGGCTGCGCACCGATTACCTTGACGTGCTCCTGCTCCACCGGCCCGACGCGCTCATGGAGCCGGAGGAGGTGGCGGAAGCCTTTGATATCCTCCACACCGCCGGCAAGGTGCGGTATTTCGGCGTTTCCAACCAGAACCCGATGCAGATGCAGCTGCTGATGAAATACTGCAAGCAGCCCCTGGTAGCCGACCAGCTCCAGCTCAGCGCGGCCTATACCCCGATGATTGACGCGGGGCTGAACGTTAACGTCATGAACGAGGCGGCCGTCAACCGGGATGGCGGCGTGCTCGACTTCTGCCGCCTGAATGAGATCACCATCCAGCCGTGGAGCCCCTTCCAGCACGGCTTTTTCGGCGGCGTCTTCCTGGGCAGCCCCGATTTCCCGGAGCTCAACGCCAAGATCGGCGAAATTGCCGCGGCGTATGGGGTGTCGGGAACCACCGTCGCGCTGGCCTGGCTGCTCCGCCACCCGGCCAGGATGCAGCCCGTCGTCGGCACGATGAACCCCGCCCGCCTGCGGGACTGCGTAAAGGCCACAGAGATCACCCTGACGAGGGAGGAGTGGTACGCCATCTACCTTGCCGCCGGGAACACCCTCCCCTGACCCCGGCGGGGAGGGCCAAGGCCGGCCTTTCCAGTGTCCAAAGCAGTACGAAGGCCCCCAGGATGATCCTGGGGGCCTTTTGCCGGCCTATGCGGCAGATGCCTTACAGGTAGGCTTGGAGCGAATCGGGTATCGCATCCACGGGCAGGAGCTTGTAGATGGTCAAGGTTTCCTGGGTGGCCAGGTGATCGGAATAGGACGTGGAGTTGGGGTCCTCCCTGGCGTTGGGGTCGTATGCGGGGTTGACGGCCTCCAGCTCGACCATGTACACCTCCCGGCTCGCGTAGTAGGAGGAGCGCAGGCAGGGCACCAGGTCGTCCAGCAGCTCCGCCGGGATTTCGCGCGGATTGCCGTACCGCTCTGCGTCGTAAATGGGGTAGGAGGGTTCGGGCCCTGAATCGCCGGATGCCTGTAGGAACAAATCCTGTCCGCAGCTGTAACCCCTTCGGTTTTCCGGGACAAAGCGGTAGGCCGTCGCGCGGAGGATCTCCGGCGGCTCCGGCAGGGTGTACCGCCCCTGTGCCAGCAGGAAATCCAGCGTGCGGGTGAAGGACGGCGTCAGGAAAAGGGTGCAGGAATCCATACTATCGTAATATCCCAGGGAAAGCAGGAGGACGGCGTCCTCTTCCGGGAAATAATGGTCTTGCAGCGTCTGCCCCTCCAGGTCGGCCAGCAGGCAGTCCAGGAGCTGCTCCCGTTCCTGCGTAGTCAGGTCAAGCGGGGCCTCCTCCAGCAGCAGGGAGGGGCTGTAGAGATAGATATCCTCCGGAGGCTGGTAGCCGCGGTCTTCCTCTGCCTTGCCGTTGCCAAACAGCCGCAGTCGCAGCTTTTCTTCCCACGCCTGGGAAATCGCCTGCGTCTCGTCCAGCTGCAGGAACTCCTCCATCAGGGACAGGGGCAGGGTCGCGTACCGCCGGGCCATGGTGCGGCCGTTTTTCAGGGTGTACTCCACAAACACCGGCCCGTTGACGACGGCCTCTTGGTAGGCGACATCGCCGTCTGCAATACGCTCGCTTGACGTGAAGCATTCCAGGGGGAGCCGGGCCAGCTTCTCGTGCAGGGAGACGATGCGCTCCAGGTCGCCGGCGCTGGCGTAGGGGCCGCTGGGCATATACACCGTGGAAATGTAGACGCCGCTCATAATTTCGGACGCTTCCATACGGTTGGGGTCGCCGTGGTAGGTGATTGACGCCTGCGCGATCTCCTGCACCGCCGGCACGCGGGCGGAGTAGCCGAAGAGGCCGGTGGCCAGCACCACCGCGGCGACCAGCAGCCCCCCGGCCGTCGCGGGCAGGGCCGGCCAGCTTTTTTTCAGCCATCCCACCCCGCGGAAGGCGATCATCCCGGCCAGCACCAGCGCCGCCGCCGCGCCGAGCAGGCCGCACAGCACCCGCAGGGGCAGGGACACCGGCAGGTATTGCAGCGCGGCAAAGGTGAAGAGGGCCGCCAGCACCGCCGCGGCGATGCCCAGGGGGCGGCAGCTCCCGGCAAAGCCGGAGATCTCCGCCCTGCGCCGGCGGAAGAGCAGGTAGGCCAGCAGCGCCGCCGCCGCCACGAAGAGCGCCCAGCCGGCCAGCATCCCCCAGTGGGGGGAGGAGACGGAGATCCGGTAGCTTGTATTGATCGCCGTGCTGGCATCGCCGTTTTCAAAATACACCGACTGGAAGGTGCTGATGTCGTAAAAATGGAAGGAGAAGGGGGTAAAGAGCTTGACGGCTTCCACCAGGCTGATGGGGATGCCATCCTCAAACATGACCCCGCCGTACGGCGGTTCGGAGAGGTGGCTGAACCCCGCGCCATACGGGCAGCCGGGCAGCAGGCTTTGCAGCACCGAGCCGGCGATCCACGCCAGCAGCAGGGGAAGGATCGACGCCAGCAGGGTGTAGACTACCCCCTCCGACACCGTGCCGCACAGGGTGATGACCAGCACGGCCAGGCTGTACATCGCCAGCCCGCCCACCATCATCAGCAGGGTGACATAGAGCCAGCTGCGAAAGAAGACCCCGTAAAATACCGGCTGCACGGCCAGCTGGGCAAACAGGGAGCACAGGCAGGCCAGCAGCAGGGGCAGGGCGACGAACGCCGCGCCCGTCAGGTACCGGATGCCGAAAAGCGTCCCCCGCCGCACGCCGAGGGAGAAATAGGTGTCGGTGGCCCGGGCCTGGAACAGGAAAAAGAACACGCACAGCGCGACCAGGCCGGCAAACACCGGGATGGCGTATTGGATCCCCGCGTCGTAGCCCTGGACGTACATTTCAAAGTTGGCATAGCCGGAGTAGGAGTAGGAATCCAGGATAAGGAGCAAGGGCAGGTTCATGACCAGGAAGAAATAGACCGCGCCCGCCACGGGCAGGAGCCAGAACTGCCGGATGGTCAAGCGGAGCTCGTGCCAGAAAACCCGCCTATCCGAATAAGCCGGTGAGGTCATCGCCTTTCGCCTCCGTTTCATTCAGGAAAATTTCTTCCAGCGACAGGGGGAAGCTCTCAAGCAGGGTGGGCTCCATCGCCCGCAGGGCGGCCTGCGTTTCATCCGGGTCGCCGCCGATGGTCACGGTGACGATGTTGCCCGCCTGGATGAACTGCCGGCAGTCCAGCCCTGCGAAGTCCTCCCGGCTGACCGGCCGGCCAAAAACCAGCCGGTAGCGGGTCATGGTGTGGTGCAGCTCCCCCTCGTCCCCGGCAAAGGCCACCTGGTGGCGGTGCAGCAGCACGAACTGGTCGCAGAGGTTCTCCAGCTCCAGCAGGTTGTGGGAGGAGATCAGCACGCTGGCGCCGGTTTCCGCGATGTACTCCATCAGCAGCCGGCGGACCAGGTTGCGCTTGGCGGGGTCCAGCCCGTCGAAGGTTTCGTCCATCAGCAGGTAGCGCGGGCGGCAGGCCAGCGCGATCGCGATGTACGCCTGCCGCTGCATCCCCTTGGAATAGCCCATCAGCCGCTTGCGGGGGTTGAGCTCGAACAGGGCGATCAGCCGGTCGAAGGTCTCCTGCCGCCAGGCGGGGTAGAAGCCGGCGTAAAACCGGGCCATGGTCCGCGGGCTGGCCTGGGGCAGCCGGTAATATTCGTCCGGCAAAAAGAACAGGGACTGCCGCGCCGCCGGGTTGTCCCGGTGGCTTTTCCCATCCAATTGAATAGTGCCGCTGTCGGCCCGCAGGATGTCGGCAGCCAGACGCAGCAGGGTGGTTTTCCCCTCCCCATTGGGGCCGACCAGCCCGCAGAGGGAGCCCTCGCCGACCGTGAACGAGACGTCGTCCAGCACCTTCTGGCCGCCGAAGGCCTTGCAGACGCCCTGGATTTCGATCATAGGTACCCTTCCTTTCTCGTGCGTTTTATTCCGCGGCATCTCCCTCGCCGGCCCGGCCGGAGGGGAGGCCCTGGTAGACCTCGTCCACCACCCGCTTGGCCTCCTCCGCGCTCAGGCCGGCGGCGCGGGCCGCCTGCACCCCGTCGCGGAGCTGCTGCGCCGCTTTTTCCCGCAGGGCCGGGCTCTCGAGCGCCCGGTCCGCGACAAAGCAGCCCCGTCCGGCCAGGGTGTAGATTACGCCGGCGCTTTCCAGCTCGCCGAAGGCCTTTTTTACGGTGTTGAAGTTGAGGGACAGCTCGCTTGCCAAGGCGCGGATGGAGGGAAGCTGGGTGTGGGGCTGGAGCGCCCCCACCGCGATCAGCTCCATAATCTGGTTTTTGATTTGCTCATAGATGGCTACCCGGCTGCGGGGGTCGATGACCAGCATGGGCTGTCCTCCTTCCAAACTGTGCTATTAGTGATATCACAGTTGTATTGTAGCGCCGGCTCCCGGCTTTGTCAAGGGGGGATTGGGTAGAGTGCAAAATACCACATGATCGCTCGGCAACGGGCCGGGCCGGCGGGATGCAGGGCGGCGAACGCTTTTCGCCGCTTCCGGAGGTTCCCGGCCCGGCCTGGCCTCCGCGGGAGCGGGGCCAAGCCCGGGCAAAAAAAGCGCCGGCGCCGCGTACACAGACGCAGCGCCGGCTGGAGGGGAGAATTGTACGTTTTTACACAGGCCTGTACGGCCGGCTTGCGCCGGGCCCCGGCATGGCCTTAAGCCGGGAGCCTTTGCCTGTACCTACGCGCCCTTGCAGAGCTCGACCGCGACATCCGCGGCCGACGCCGCGTCGGCGGTATAGCGGTCCGCGCCGATCTGCTTGCAGAACGCCTCGGTCACCGGGGCGCCGCCCACCATGATCTTGACCTTGTCGCGGATGCCGGCCTTTTCGGCGGCCTCGACCACGTCCTTCATGACCGACATGGTGGTGGTCAGCAGCGCGGAGCAGGCGATGATCTGGCAGTTTTCGTTGATCGCGGTCTCCACATACTTCTCGGGCGATACATCGGTGCCGAGGTCGACAACCTCAATGCCCTTGCCTTCCATCATCATCTTGACCAGGTTTTTGCCGATGTCGTGCATGTCGCCCTTGACGGTGCCAAGGCAGACCTTGCCGACCGCCTCGTTGCCGCCCTCGGCGAGCAGGGGCTTCAGCAGCGCGGCGCCCATATTCATGGCGCGGGCGGCTACCAGCACCTCCGGCACGAAGACCTCGTTGTTCTTAAATTTTTCGCCGATGACGCTCATGCCGCTGAGCAGGCCCTCGTCCAGGATCTGCTTGGCGGGCAGCCCTTCGTCAATGGCCTGCTGCACCAGTTCCTTGACGACCTTTGCCTTGCCCTTCTGCAGGTTTTCGCTGATGTCGTTCAGAATGCTCATTTTCCCAACCCTTTCCCACTTATTGGTTTGATTCTGCCTTTGGATTCTTTAAATTTACACGGCGCGACGCCGGTCAATTTCTTGAAAACCTTGGTAAAATAGCTTTGATCCTCAAACCCGACGGCGTAGGCGATATCGACCAGCCGCAGGCTGCTGTTCAGCAGCAGCTCCTTGCTCTTCTCAATCCGCACGGTGTTCAGGTAGGTGTTGAAATTGCATCCCATCTCCTGCTTAAACACCTTGCTGAAATAGGAGGAGGACAGGTAAACGGAGGAGGCGACCTCCTCCAGGGAAATCTTTTTCGCATAGTTTTTCCGCACATACTGCACGGTCTTGTGGATCACGTCGACATGCTTGACGTCGGCAAAGCGGAAGGCGCTGTCGGTAAAATTGTTGAGCGCGTCGGTCAGCCAGAAGCAGAGGTCCTCAATGGTGTCAATGGCGGTGATCTGCTTTAAATAACGGCGGCTCTGCTCAAAGGCGTAGTCGGGGTCGGCGCCCCCGTCAATCGAAGCGCGGGAAATCAGCACCAGCAGCTCATACACCCGCGCCTTGATTTTATCGACGTTCCCGCCCGAAGCGAAGAATATATGGCCAAGCAGCTCGTTGAGGAGCTGCTGCGCCGTCGCCTTGTCCGATTCGGCGATGCTTTGGAGAAGGGCGTGCTCCTTTTCAAGCGGGTACCGGGGCGGGGCGTGCGGGTCCTCAAGCTTGAGCTGGGAGATGTAGTCGCTGATCTGCCCCTGGATGGCGTCCGCACCCTGGGTTTCCAGCATCCGGTTGCCCGCGGCGACGTTGTTTAAAAAACCCACCGCCATAAACAGCAGGGAGGACAGGTGGGTAACCCGTTCGGGATCAACATAGGGAAAGCGGTCCAGCATCTCGGAAGCGAGCCGGATCTGCTCCTCGTCCAGCTTGGCGGTTTCCCGCAGGTCAACGTTGATGTAATCGTCCCGGTCGACCATCAGGAAGGGGCCGGCCGTCACCTTGGCGAGCCCGGCCTCTTCCCCCATGATGGGGGAGACGAAGCAGGCCAGCCCCATCGGGCAGAAGTAGATGTACTTCCCGCCGAACCGTTCCGCCTGCCGCATCCCGTACTGGTGGGCGTCCCGGCAGGCCGCCTTGGCGTCCGGGGTGCCCTTGGCAACGGAGCACAGCATACAGGAAGCGCAGCCGTACCCGATTTCGTGCAGGACGTTGCCCTGCAGGTCGGATACCGTGCAGGCAAGGCCGGTGGAGCCGGCAAAGGCGTTGGCGCATTCCACCGCCAGCTTTAGATTGAATTGCGCGATCGCGGCAATGGACCCAGTGTCTGCGGCGTTTTCGCCGGGGGAGGCATAGGCGGGCATGGCAACGAACTCCTTCCTGCCGGAGCTCCAAAGAAGCGGGGAATCCCGCCGTTCTTTGGCATTATACCATCTGCTTTAGGGGATTCCTTGTACTTTCAAGCCTCTTTTTGTACATTTTCGTGCAGTTTCCCGATAAGGGCCGGGCAGGGCCGGCAGCCCGCCGGCGCTTTTTCTTCTGACCTAATTATATAGGGAAAAAAGAAAAATTACAAACGGTGTATGCCGGGGACGCCGGAAAAAGTGCGGATTTCTACAAAAATCCATTGGAAATCACAAGTCTTTGGATGAACGGGGCGGTATAATGAACCCGATACGAAGACGCCGCCGGCCGGGCCCCGCCTCCGCGGGGACGCCGCGCCGGACGCCCTTCTTGACGGAGGGCGGGCCGTCAGAACGAGGAGGAACCACGATGCTGTCGGAGGAAGCGATGATGGACGCCGCTCTGCAGGGCGGCGCGGATAAGGCGGCGGTAATCGCCGTGGCGGATATCCCTTTCCGGCGGGCCTTCCGCGCGGCCTGCGAAGCCAATAGCTGCGGGAAATACGGCAAGTGCTGGACCTGCCCGCCCGACGTGGGGGAGATCGACGACCTGATCGCCCGTGCCCAGCGGTACGACCGCTGCCTGCTGTTCCAGTCGGTGTCCGGCCTTGAGGATTCCTTTGACATTGAAGGGATGCTGGAGGCGGGCCGGGCGCACAGCGCGCTCACCCGGCGGGTCTGGGAAACGCTCAAGCCCCAGATGCCGGCCGATACCCTGATGCTTTCCGCCGGGGGCTGCGGCGTATGCGGGCGCTGCGCCAAGGAGGATGATCTCCCCTGCCGCCACCCGGAGCTGGCGCTCGCCTCGCTGGAGGCTTACGGCATCGCGGTGTCGGAGATCGCGCCGCTCGGCGGGATGAAGTATATCAACGGCGCGGATACGGTCACCTACTTCAGCGCCATGCTGTTTCACTCGCAGGAAGGGGGAGAAGCCGATGGCCGATGAAATCCTTGTGGAATGCGGCGGCGTACAGCGGGTATTCCCCTACGAGGGGCCGGTGCGCATCGCCGACCTGCTGGGGCTGCACCGGCTGCCGCTGGACCTGCCCTGCGGCGGGCGGGGGGTCTGCCGCCAATGCCGGGTGATCGCCCGCGGGGCGCTTTCCCCCCGGACGGAGGCGGAGGAGCAGGCCCTGACACCCCAGGAGAAGGAGCAGGGCGTCCGCCTGGCCTGCCTGACGATGGTTGAGGGGGCGGCTGAAATCGCGCTCCCCCCTTCCGCTGTGATGGAAGTGATTGAAGCGGCGGGGGACGCCCCGGATTATCCCCTTGACCCGCCCGGGGTGCCCGGCGGGGAAGGGGAATACGGCGCGGCGGTCGATATCGGCACCACCACCCTGGTGGTATCCCTTTATCGCCTGGGCGAAAAGGAACCCTTGGACACCCTCTGCCGCAAGAACCCCCAGACGGCGTTCGGCGCGGACGTCATCACCCGCATCGGCAAAGCCGTCGAGGGGGAGGGGCCGGCCTTGGCCGCCGCGGTTTCGGAGGCCCTGGACGGGATGCTGCGCGCGGCGGCGGCCCGCTGCCGGGTGGAGACGCCGGCCATCGCTTCGGCGGTGGTGACCGGCAACACCGCGATGCTCTACCTCCTCACGCGGGAGTCCCCCGAGCCGCTGTCCCATTCCCCCTTTACCCTGACCCGCCCGTTTGGGCAGGCCCTTCCCGCGTCGGCGCTGGGCCTTTCCGCGCTGGGGGAGGCCCCGGTCTATCTGCCCCGCTGCATGTCCGCCTTCGTGGGGGCGGACATCACCTGCGCGGTGCTGGCCGGGCAGGTGCTGGAGCAGGAGGGAACCACCCTGCTGGTGGACATCGGGACCAACGGGGAAATGGCGCTGAATGTCCAAGGGACGCTGTATTGCTGCTCCACCGCTGCCGGCCCGGCCTTTGAAGGCGCGGGGATCCGCATGGGGGTCAACGCGGTGCGGGGCGCGGTGGACAGCGTGGCCTTTGAGGATGGCGAGCTCCGCTGCACCACCATCGGCGGTGCGGAGCCGGTGGGCATCTGCGGTTCGGGCCTGATTGACGCGCTGGCGGCGCTTTTGCAGGCCGGCGCGGTTGACGAAACCGGCGCGATTGTGGACGAGGGGCACCCCCTCGCCGGCCGCCTGACCGAGCTGGACGGCGAGCCGGCCATCCGCTTGGCCGGCCGGGTCCTGCTCACCCAGGAGGATATCCGCCAGGTGCAGCTGGCCAAGAGTGCGATCTGCGCCGGGCTGCGCACCCTGGTCGCCCATGCGGGGCTTGCGCCGGAGCAGGTGGACCGGCTGCTGATCGCGGGCGGCTTCGGCCGGCATATCCGGCTGGAAAACGCCGGGGCGATCGGGCTGATCCCGCCGGTGCTTTGCCAAAAGGCGCGGGCCATCGGCAATGCGGCGGTCACCGGGGCGGCTATGCTCCTGCAAAACCGCAGGTATCCGGCGCAGGCCGCCGCCTTTGCCCAAAAGGCCGTGACAGTGGAACTGGCGACCAATCCCCAATTTATGGATTATTATGTCGAAGGGATGCTGTTCGAATAGCTGAAAATAAACAATCGGTATATTTTCTGATAAAATATACCGATTATATGCCCACAGAAGGGTGCAGAAGAGCGCAAAAACGGACGCCGAAGGGATCACCGGCTTGATCCCTTCGGCGTTCGCCGTGATACTGTCATTGGGTGGGAAGGGGAGGCCCGGCCGGGTCAATACCCCTCCTCGCGGTCAACCAGATGGGAGAGGGGGCGGCCCTCCGCCAGCGCGCGCAGGTTGCCGGCAGCGATTTGGAAAATCCGGTCCACGGTTCCCTCCGCGTGGTGGCCGCCCGACACATGCGGGGTAATCAGCAGGTTGGGCGCCCCCCAGAGGGGATGGCCCGCAGGCAGGGGCTCCGGCGCGGTCACATCCAGCCCCGCCCCGCCGAGCTTGCCGCGGCGCAGGCAGGCGTCCAGCGCATCGGAGTCCACCGCATCCCCCCGGCCGACGTTGAGCAGCACGGCGCCGTCCTTTAGGCGCTCCAGCCGTTCCGGGCCGAACAGCCCCCTCGTCTTTGGGGTGGAGGGAAGGCAGAGTGCGACGGCGTCGGCGTCCGGCAGCAGGGCGTCCAGCCGGCTGAGGGGGTAAAGCCCGTCCAAATACGCCGGGCAGTCCCCGGGGGTGCGCTTCACCCCCACCGCCTTCCCGCCCAGGGCATGGAGCCGGCGGGCGAAGTTCCCGCCGATATCCCCCAGGCCGACCACCAGCGTGACCGATCCTGCGACCGTCCGCACCGTCCCCTCGTCCCGCCAAAGGCGGGCGCGCTGGTTTTCGCCGTAAGCCGGCAGACGCTTGTACAAGCTGAGCAGCATGGCCAGCAGGTGCTCCGCTATGGCGGGCCCGTACGCCCCCGCGGCATTGCAGAGCGGCACCGACGCGGGAAGGACGCCGCCCAAATACGGGTTCGCCCCCGCGGTTTCCAGCTGAAGCAGCCGCAGCCTTCCGGCCCCCGCCAGCAGGGTGGGAGCCGGGTTGCCGAAAATCACCTCCGCCTGCGCGATTTCCTCCGGCGTGGGGGCGGACGTGAAACGGAACGCCGCTTCCGGCACAGCCTGGCGCAGCATCGCATAGTGCGCCAGCGTCCCCTCGGTTAAAACCAAGACCTTCATTGTAGGCAGCCTCTTTCTATACTATAAATAGAATATATAAATAATATACTGTAAGTTTATTCTATCCCCAGTGGCTGATATCCCCCTTTTGCAGCGCCCCGACCAGCCGGTCGGCCAGCGGCCCGTATTCGGCGGAAAGGCGGGCCAGCAGCTCCTTGGTCCGCTGCCGGTGGGTGCTGCCGTCCGCCGGGCAGCGGGATTTCACCACCGGGAGCCCCGCCCGGCGGACCGCGGAGCGGACCGCCGCCTCGTCCAGGAAGACCATCGGCCGGATCAGCCAGAGCCCGCGGCGGGAAAGGTAGGATTTCGGGGAGAAGCAGGCGGCGGTCCCTCCGGCGAAGAGGTTCATCAGCAGGGTTTCGGCTGCGTCGTCCTTGTGATGGCCCAGCGCGACGGCGTTGCAGCCGCATTCCACAGCCATCCGGTGCAGCCCGCCCCGCCGCAGGCGCGCGCAGAGGCTGCACGGGTTGCGCTCCTTACGCTGTTCAAACACGACCTCGCCCAAGCGGGTGCGGCGGATCTCGTGGGGGATGCCCCACTGCCCGCACAGGGCGGTGACGGCGGAATAATCGGTTTCCTGCCCTCCGAAGCACGGGTCCAATGTCAGCGCGGTCAGGGTGAAGGGGGAAGGGTAAAACCGGCGCAGCCGGGCCAGCAGCGCCAGCAGCAGGACGCTGTCCTTGCCGCCGGACACGCCGACCGCGATCCGGTCGCCGGGCTGGATCATGCTGTACCGCTCTACGGCGGCGCGCAGGGGGGCGAGCAGTTCCTCTAACGGGTCAGGCATCGGCGGTTCCTCCTTGGGCGGCAAAAAGTAAGTGGCCGTAGGCAGCAGACGGCGGCTTATGAAGGGAGCGGCCGCCTGCCGGCATAGCGGCGAAAGGTTGTCCTGTAGGGATTATAATACGGATCCCGGCCCGATGCAACGCCGCCCTGCGCCGCTCCCGAAGGAGAGCGCCAGGGCGGAGCGCTGCCTTGCTTTTAGGAGCCGGAGCAAAAAATGAAACGGCAGATGAGAAACAGAGCAAAAACGAGCAATTAAAAGAGAAATAGAGCGTGAATGGGCTGTAAATTAAAAAAACCGGCATTCCCCTATTGACAGGCGGATTCCGGGTGTGGTATGATCATACCCGCGTTAAAAAGACGACGGAATTTCCGGAAAAGGAATATAGGAGGTAAAGCGATGTCCACGTATATGGCCAAGGCGGGCCAGGTTGCCCGCAAGTGGTATATCCTTGACGCCGCCGGCAAGCCCCTGGGCCGTGTCGCCGCCCAGGCCGCTGTCCTGCTGCGCGGCAAGCAGAAGCCCGAATTTACCCCGCATGTGGATTGCGGCGACCATGTCATCATCATCAACTGCAGCAAAGCGGTCCTGACCGGCAAGAAGCTGGAGCAGAAGAAGTGGTACCGCCACACCGGCTGGATCGGCGGCCTGAAGGAAGTCAAGTATTCCACCCTGATGGCGCAGCGCCCGGAAAAGGCGATGGAGCTTGCCGTGACCGGCATGATCCCGAGCAACACCATCGGCCGCGCTGCGTGCACCCGCCTTCGCGTCTATGCCGGCGCTGAGCATGCTCACGCCGCGCAGAAGCCCGAAGTTTACGAGTTTTAAGGAAGGAGGCAATCAGGATGGATTACAACACGAGACCGTATTTTTATGGCACCGGCCGGAGAAAGAGTTCGGTGGCCCGGGTTCGCCTTTACGCCGGCACCGGCGCGATCACCATCAACGGCCGCTCCATTGACGAGTATTTCGGCCTGGAGACCCTGAAGCTGATCGTCCGCCAGCCTCTGAACCTGACCGGCACGACCGAGAAGTTCGACATTGAGTGCCGCGTTGCGGGCGGCGGCGTGACCGGCCAGGCCGGCGCGATCCGCCACGGCATTTCCCGCGCGCTGCTGCAGTATAACAGCGAGGAGCTCCGTCCGCTGCTCAAGAAGGCCGGGTTCCTGACCCGCGACCCGAGAATGAAGGAACGCAAGAAGTACGGCTTGAAGGCCGCCCGCCGCGCGCCCCAGTTCTCCAAGAGATAAATGCGGCATTCCGGCCGGGACGGCTCCATGGCTCCCGGCGTTTCCCGGAGGAAGGCAGAGGGTTGCTCTGCCTTCCTCCGGCTTTTTTTGCTTCCGGCAGCACCGGCCCAAAGCAGGAAGCTGCGGGATCATCCCCTCGGACGTGCCTTGTTGCCGTCCCGGCCTGGGCCGGGTCCCCTGTACGGGCCCTCGCAGCGCACGGCTTATACCCCTCTGCCGCCATTTATGGGGAAATAGCCCATTTACTTTGAAGGGCATATGGACTATAATATATATGGGTAAATAGAGGGCTTATGTTAAAATCCCCTATACAGGATACAGGCGAACCGCATGGAAGCCCGCTGCCGCGCTCAGGAACGTACGATAAGGGCGTTCCGCATGGGGAAACTGTTTTTTGTGATAAAGGTGATTTTTATAAGGCATTATGCGCAGGGAAAGGAGTGGTTGTATGCCAGGACCAAGACCAGGACCCGGCCCCGGGCGAGGCTCCGGACCGGGAGGGCCGGGCCGTCCCGGAGGGCCGTGGGGCCCGGGATTTCACAGGGCGCCTCCGCCTCCCGGGCCTCCCAGGCCTCCCAGGCCGTATAGGCCGCGTGGGTGCGGGTGCTTCCCCTTCCTTATGGGAGCTGCCGGCATCCTTGGCGTCGTTATCGCGCTTATGGCGTCGCTCCTATAAGCGGGGCCCCGGGGCGGGCCATTCGGCGCCTTGCGCCGCCCAGGTATAGCCTGGAATAAGCGAAAAGGCAGAAAAGGCTATCCGCCTTTTCTGCCTTTTTCTATCGCGTATCACGGCCGCGGACCGCCGCCGCGTTTTTATGCGAATACCGTGTGTTCAAGCAGGATTTTGATGCCGATGGCGACCAGCACGATGCCGCCGACGATTTCCGCCTTTTTCCCGAACAGGTTGCCGAAGCGGCAGCCCACCGCAACCCCGGCGCAGCACAGGACAAAGGTGATAACGGCGATTGCCAGGCAGCACAGCAGGTACCCGTAAGCCGGGCCGAGCAGCCCCTCCCGGGGCATCACGGCAAAGGAGGCGCCCACCGCCAGCGCGTCAATGCTGGTGGCGACTGACATCACCAGCAGGTTTTTCCAAGAGCAGGGGTCGCCGTGCGTGCATTCCTCCTGCCCGCCGCGCAGCGCCTCCCACAGCATTTTCCCGCCGACGAACGCCAGCAGCAGGAAGGCGATCCAGTGGTCGACCGCGGCAATCTTGTCTGCGAAGGCGCGGGCGATGGTGTAGCCAACGAGCGGCATCAGCCCCTGGAACAGGCCGAAGCTCCCGGCGATTTTGAACACGCTGCGCGCCTTGGCGCGGCAGAGGATCATGCCGTTGCTCACCGACACGGCAAACGCATCCATGGAAAGCCCCACGGCAATCAGGAATAGGGTCAGGATATCCATACAAAAGCTCAGCCTTTCCGGGCCCCGGCCCGCCGGCCGGTGAATTGGGGCCGCGCTTCAGCGGCCGGGATTTCCATCATACGGTATTTTGGGGCCGCCGTCAACACGTTTTTTCCGGGGGAGCCGCGCCGGCCGTTTTTTTCCTTGCCGCGGCGCCTTTGCCTCCGCGCGCCGCCCCCTTTTGCCTTCCCGGCTGAGGAAGGCCGCCCGCCCCTTCCCCACGGTCGGCGTAGGCGGGGCGGCGGCAGGGCTCCCTTCACCGTATGTGGCGGCAGCGGGGATTATTCCGCATCCGGCGCTTGACAAGCCCTGCGCCGGATGCGATAATGGCTTCATGCCGATGCCTGGGCGGCGGGGCCGCCGGGCGCCGGGCTGAATAGCAGGAGGGAGCATGGCATGGCAAAGTACACGCGCGAGGACATTATCCGCATTGTGCGGGATGAGAACGTCCGGTTTATCCGTCTGCAGTTTACCGACATTTTCGGCGCTTTTAAGAACATCGCCATCACGGCGAGCCAGCTGGAAAAGGCGCTCGACAATAAATGCATGTTCGACGGCTCGTCCATTGAAGGCTTCGTCCGCATTGAGGAATCGGACATGTACCTCTACCCGGATCTGGATACCTTCCTGATCTTCCCGTGGTACGAGGAAAGCTGCAAGGCCGCCCGGCTGATCTGCGACGTGTACAAGCCGGACGGCGCCCCGTTTGAGGGGGATCCCCGCGGCCTTCTCAAAAAGGTGCTGCGGGAGGCGGAGGAGATGGGCTTTACCGGCTTTAACGTGGGGCCGGAATGCGAGTTCTTCCTCTTCAACAACGACGAGGACGGCCATCCCACCACCCGGACCCAGGACCGCGGCTCTTACTTTGAGCTGGGGCCGACCGACCTGGGTGAGCACGCCCGCCGGGATATGTGCCTGATGCTTGAGGAGATGGGCTTTGAAATCGAGGCCTCCCACCATGAGGTGGCCAACGGCCAGCACGAGATTGATTTCAAATACGACGACGCCCTTTCGGCGGCGGACAATATCATGACCTTCAAGCTGACGGTCAAGACCATTGCCCACCAGCACAATATGTACGCGACCTTTATGCCCAAGCCGATCTACGGCCGCGCGGGCAGCGGGATGCATGTGAACATGTCCCTGATGAAGGGGGAGCAGAACGCTTTTTACGACCCGGACGACGAATTGGGGCTGAGCGGCACCGCCTACAGCTTCATTGCCGGGATCCTGGAGCACGCCCGCGGGATGACCGCGGTGACCAACCCGCTGGTCAACTCCTATAAGCGGCTGGTTTCCGGCTATGAGGCGCCGGTGTACATCGCCTGGTCGGCCAGCAACCGCAGCCCCCTCATCCGCGTCCCCGCCTCCCGCGGGATGGGCACCCGGCTGGAGCTGCGCAACCCGGACCCCTCCGCCAACCCCTACCTGACGCTGGCCCTCTGCCTGGCCGCCGGGCTGGACGGCATCCGCCGCGGGCTGAAGCCGCCGCATTCCACCGACGGCAACATCTTTGAGCTGAGCGAGGACGAGCGGGAGGAGCTCGGGATTGAAAGCCTGCCCTCCAACCTCAAGGAGGCGGTGCGCGCCATGAAGAGGGACGCGCTGGTCCGGGAGACGCTCGGGAAGCATATCTTTGACAAGTATGTGGAACATAAGAGCGAGGAGTGGAACGATTACAAGATCCGGGTGACCCAGTGGGAGCTCGACCGGTATCTTGAGCGGTATTGATGCGGGGCCGGCATGCCGGCCCCTGGAAACCCGGCACGGGGGAGCGGCGGCTGTCCGCCGCTCCCCCGTGCTTTTCTGCGCGCTTCCCCATCCGGCTCCGCGGCGGGGAAGGCCGGATGGGGGGAGGCCTGCCCTCTCCGTGCGGGGGACGCGGTGGGAGACGGGGAGCGGAGATAGGCCGGGCACAGCCGGCCTATCCCCCGGGCGCGCCGGCAAAAAGGACAACGGATCCGTGTGTTCCAATTGGCGCAAACGAATCGGCCCCCAGGCTTTTCCAAAAGCAGGAGGCCGATAGATGGGAAAATAAGGAAAAATTTTCGTCGAAATTCGAAAATTGCAGAAAAAAAGTCGCCAAATTGCAAAATACAATTGACAACCAGCAGGATAAGGTGTATTATAATACACTGCACAATCGCAGAATTGGATTCGATGGCTGAAACGAGTATAGCATAGATTGCTGAAATTTTCAACCCTTTTGTGCAAGAAATTTGGCGGCGCTTTCGGCCGCCGGAAACAGCCGTTTTGATGAACGTGTTTGAAACCATGGAAATATGAAAACAGGAGTGATCGAGCCTATGGCGAACGTCAAACCGGTGAAACTGGGAAACAACACCCGCATGAGCTTCTCCAAGATCAACGAGGTTCTCGACATGCCGAACCTCATTGAGGTGCAGAAGAATTCGTACCAATGGTTTTTGGACGAAGGGCTCCGGGAAGTTTTCCAGGACGTAGCCGCCGTGCAGGACTATACCGGCAAGCTGGTGCTCGAATTTGTGGACTATCGCCTGGACGACACGCCGAAGTACACGGTGGAGGAGTGCAAGGAACGGGACGTTACCTATGCCGCCCCGCTGCGGGTCAAGGCGCGCCTGCTGAATAAGGAAACCGGCGAGATCAAGGAGTCCGAGGTCTTCATGGGGGATTTCCCGCTCATGACCGACAGCGGCACCTTCGTCATCAACGGCGCCGAGCGGGTCATTGTCTCCCAGCTGGTCCGTTCCCCCGGCGTGTACTACGGCATGACCTACGATTCCACCGGCAAGAAGCTGTACAACGCCACGGTCATCCCGAACCGCGGCGCCTGGCTGGAATACGAAACCGATTCCTCCGATGT
>CAJFQI010000005.1 GCA_904419005.1 Candidatus Avimonas faecium
TGCCGGAGGTCGTGTCGTTGACCAGCGACTTGGCGCCCGGGTAGGCGGACAGATCGAAATCCTGGGGCTTATCCGACAGGTTGACCAGTACCAGGCGGCGATGGTCGCCCTCTCCGCGGATAAAGGCCATCAGCGCGTTGCCCGAATAGAGGTATTCGGTCGCGTTGGTGCTGCCGATCAGCTCGCGGCGGTCGCGGAACAGCTTGGTGAAGAATTCCACCCGGTTCTCCCCCTCGGACAGGTAGATGGCGGGATCCTCGTCGCCGTGGTAGATCATGGGCATGCCGTCAATCAGGGAGATCACGGCCCACAGCGCCTTGGCGCCGCCGTTGCCGTAGCAATCCACCGCGCGGCGGGCCTGCCACACCCAGGAAACCGTGTCGTGGTTGCCCAAAAAGCGCATCTTGTGGTAATTCTCCGGCGTGGTCTGCTTTTCCACTTCCAGCCAGCGGGTGAGGATGCGGGCATAATCCGCCGGGGCGTCTTTAAATTTCGGCTCCAGCTCCACAAACACGCGGTAAAGGTTCATGCCGTAGAACAGGTCGGTGGTGTGGTAGTAGGGGGGGATGGGGTTGAAGTTTTCCGGCAGGATGAAGGAGCGCTTGCCTCCCCGCAGGAAGCCGTCGCGGATCGCTTCGGTGATGTGGACGCCGGCGCACACGCTGTCCGCGCTGGGACGGTAGCCGTTGTACGGGCGCCAATTGGACAGGCCGCCCATCGCGCAGTCAATCCGGGCGCCGTCTACGCCGAAACGGCGGACATGGTCGTACACCAGGTCGGAGGTGTATTTCTGATAGCCGGGGTTGTTGTAGTCCATGGAGACGCAGTGCCATTCGTCCTGCAGGGAACCGTCCCGGCGCTTGGAGCACCAGTCCGGATGCTCCTTGGCTAAGGGGAATTCCGGCGCGGGGCCGTGGGGGACGTAGTCGAACAGGACGGTCATCCCCAGCTCGTGGGCCTTATCGCAGTAATATTTGCAGCCTTCCTCGCCGCCGTACCGCTTGTCAATAACCGATTGGTCGTTGGAGTGATATACCCCGTCCTCGTTGTGGTCAAAGACAGGCAACAGCCATACGTGGTCAATCCCCATCTTTTTGAGCCCTTCCAGGCGGTCAGCGTACTGGAAGAGGTCCTCCTTCATGGGGAAATTGGAATCCATGGTGCCGGCCGGGTGGCAGGAATACATCACGCCATCGGTGATGCCGCCCTCGCAGGGGTGGTAGCCCAGAGAATCCACAAAGTCCCGGATTTGGAGATAGGGGCTGACCGCCGGGTCGCAGGGCTGCACAAACAGGCTGCCCACCTCCAGGCTGGCGCCAGGCTGGAGGTCGGCCTCCAAGCTGGCGCTGTAGACGACGTGAGTCTTGTTCCCATCGTGATACACGCCGCAGTTCCATTTCTCTACGTCGTCAATAAACAGCAGGTTCATTTCCCAGCCGTCCGCCTTCAGGTGGGTGGCGAAGTTGACCAGCCCGGCCTGCACGACCTCATAGGGGGCGAGCTTTTCCGCCTCCATCTCCCCGGCCGGGGTGTTGCAGGGATAGTCGAAGGTCACGCCCTGAAGCGCGTCCAAATGGGACAGCAGGGTAAAGGTATTCAGGTACGCCGTTTCGCTCCCGGTGTTCTTAATCGCCGCGGTGAGCTTGAGCGCGGCATCAAGCAGGGTATAGGTAAACGTGATGTCCAGGTCTCCGATATGATAGGTAAAGGCGGCGCTGTCCGCCGTCTGGGTATGGGAGGCCGCCTCAAGCGTCTCCAGGCCGCCCTTGGTGGGAAGGATGCGGGGCAGGTCCCAGGTGCGGTTCTCCAGCAGGGAATCGTATTCCAGCACCTTGGTCACGTTCTGCTCGTTGCAGCCGAGGTCAAAGCCGATCCCGGCAAAGGGGATGCGCCGCCCCTTAAGGGCCGCCTCGGTGAGTGCGCCGGTCTTTTCATCAAAGACAAAGGAAACCGCGGAGTTGTTGAGCTTCATTTTGTTTACCGTCCTTTCTTTCCTAACCGCTTCATAGAGATGCCCGCGGAACACGCTGGGGTACAAGGGTTTCACCGCTTATGGGTAAACGTTTACATTACGGGCAAATAAAGTAGGCAGCCCTTTTCACCTCAGTTGCCGATCCTAGAGATGCCTGGTCACAGTATAGTGGATAGGAAAAGAAAAGTCAATAAAAAAGTGAAAAGAAAAGATGTTTTTATGCAATTGGTTGCAATACTCCCCGGAGAGGGGCGCTGAGAGGGAGGCGTCTGTAAGGAGGGGGAGCGGATGCGGGGCTCCCAGGCAAGGCGGGGAAGCCGGCAAGGGGGGGCGCCGGGCAGCGGGGAATGCCTTTCGCATCCGGGAAGAAGGCTGCAGCCAGGCATGAGGCGGGCTGGGGCGCATAGGAAGAAGGGGCGGCGAGGGATATGGCGTATAAGGCTCGGAGGGCAACTATATATAGAGGTAAAAAGAAGGGCCGCGGCAGGATCACGGGGCGGCGGTCCAGGGGATTCGGCCTCCGTACCATCCCCCCGAATCATTGTAAATATGCGGTAAATAGAACGGAATCGTCAATTTGCCGAAACAGCCGCGCCCTTTGCCCCTGAACGGCAGGTTCCCCGGCGTTCCGGCGGGCTTTTCCGGGGGCGTGGGGATATCCGCTTCCGGCAAAATGCCGGGAAGCCCAAGGAGGACAGGGCAACCGCGGAGGAAAAGGGGAGGAGGGCGGCAAGCGGCGGAACAGGAGGCGGCTAAGAGGATTAGGAAGCCGGAAGGGACGCAGCGCAATCAAAAGCGGGAGCCAGGAAAACGTTTACATTATCTGTCAAAGGCTCCCTTTCTTCACCGGGCTCCCTTCAAGAAAAATTTCAAGAAAAAGGATCCGGAAGGGCAGGGAAAATGGGCCGGAATTTTACGGAAGATAAGAAAGAGGAGCGCCATCGATTTTTAAAAGGGGGGGAAGGGGAAAAGAACAGCAAAAAAGGGGGAGTTTCTTCCTGAAATCGGACAGTATGGAAATGCTTGGAATAGTAATTTGTATAAAACACAGAGAAGCCTTTCGATGAATTAGACGTTCCGCCAAGAAATCCGAACGGGCAGCAAATGGAAAAGCATTGAATAGCAGTAAGCAACTGGTAATAATACCGAAAAAGAAAAGCGGCAAATATCGCGAAAAATGGCTTAAATAGAAGGAAAACCGGACCCGTGAACGATTTCAACAAAAATCCATTCGGGGGGTTGACTTTTCGTTGATGTTCACTATAATAAAGATAGACGCCGCAATGGCGTGGATAATCCGGCATTTGAGTAAACGATGTCGCTCGGGAATTTTGCCGAGACGATGTCCGGGGTGCGAAATCTTCGCCGCTTTTCCTTTTTGATCGGTAGGGCGTGCTGGACGGCCTTGGCCGCCTGTACAGCGATGTCATAATTTGCTGCCTTATGGGAGAACGATATCCTTTGAGGATCAAGATAAGCGGGGCGTTATTGGCGCGTGCCGCGTGTGCAAGATGACTAGTTGTTTTCCCCGGGGTCAAGAAAAGAAGGGCTCGGCGCCGGTATCTTCCGAGGAGAAAGGGACGGCGGCCGGCGTGGCGACGCGGGCGAAGAGACGCGGCAGGAATGAAAGAGGAGCGGATATGCTTTCCTAGGGTAAACGATTACTCTTGGAAAGCGCTTTTGCGCCGTAGGATCCGGAAACAGCCGCCGGGCGCGGCCGCCGCAGCCCGTCCTGCGGGAATGGTTCCGGCCCAACAGCAGGCCACCTGCCTGCCATTACTATATCGGAGGTACCGGTTATGAAGTTTACGAAACGATTGTTAGCAACGGTATGTGCGCTGGCATTGTTCTCAACGATGGCTCTGCCCTCTCTGGCGGCGGAGGATACCGGCGCGGATACGGATGCGGATGCAAGCGTAACCGTGGAGCAGGCAGGCCAGGAGGGCGGCTCGAGCGCCGGTACGCCGAGCTATTATGACTATATTCTCCAATACCAGGATACGGCGCGCCCCTCCAGCGAAATTTCCATCAACGCGGCCGATTTCATCAGCGATGAGGGCGCCGGGGTGGAGATCGGGAGCTATGAGGGTAAGGACAACGTCGTGCTCTGGGACTCGCAGGAGGGCAAGCTGACCTGGCAGGTGAACGTGCCGGAAAGCGGCCTGTACAATATGGCGCTGGTTTACGCCGGGATTGAGCTCAAGGGCAACGACATCCAGGTGGAGCTGACGATTGACGGCAAGCTGCCGCATACGAGCGCCGACTCGCTGACCTATCCCCGGCTCTATCACGACGAAGTGGATCCGGAGAAGGAAACGGACGGCCGGTTTGAAATCGACTCCCAGGGCAACGAGGTCCGCCCGGACGCGGTGGAAACGTTTGCCTGGCAGACATACGAGACAATTGATACCGACGGCGTGTACAACGGCCCCCTGCAGTTTTACCTTGAGGAAGGGACGCACACCATTTCCCTGGAAATGAAAATGGAGGCCTTCGCCCTTTCGGAAATCCGCTTTTACCCCCCCACGGATACGGTGAGCTATGCGGATAAGCTTGCGGAGTGGGAGGCCCAGGGTGCCAAGGACTCCAGCGGCTATTCGCAGAAATACGAAGCGGAGCTGATGGAAAGCAAATCCTCCAACCTGTTGTACCCGACGTATGACAAGGGCAGCGTCAGCATGTCCCCGTCCGACCCGTACGTCACCCTGTACAACACCATGGGCAAGGACACCTGGAAGTCGGTCGGCCAGGAGGCCACCTGGAAAATCTCGGTCCCGGAGGACGGGTATTATTACCTTTCCTTTAAGGCGCGCCAGAACTCCAAGCGCGGCATGTACAGCACCCGGGAGCTTTACATAGACGGGGAGATCCCTTACGAGGAGCTGGGCAACATCCGCTTCCCCTATCGGGACGGCTGGTATATGCAGACGGTGGAGGACGACAGCGGGGAACCGCTGAAGGTTTTCTTGACCGCCGGCGAGCACACCCTGACCCTGCGGGCCGTGACCGGTGATATCGCCGATATCCTCCGCCGCGTCGAAAACGCAGTGACGGAGCTTAACCAGTGGTACCGCCAGATCATTATGATCACCGGCTCCAACGCGGACTCGGAGCGTATCACCATTGACACCAACCGCGACTTCATGCTGGAGGACCGCATCCCCGGCCTGATGGACGGCTTCCGGTCCATTGTGAAAAGCCTGGACCAGGCCCTCAGCGATGTGGAAGAGATGTACGGCGGGGACGGTACGGCCGCCTCGCTGCTCTCCGAAATGATCGCGATGCTGGAAAAATTTATTAAGCGGCCGGACACCATTGCCAAGCGGCTGGAAAGCTACCGCGGGAACGTCAGCTCCCTGGCGACGTGGGTGCTTGACCAGCGCGACCAGCCCCTGGCGCTGGATTACTTCGTGGTGTATTCCCCCGACCAGGAGGAGCCGAAGGCCAGCACCAATTTCTTCAGCCAGATCGCTTACCGGGCGGAGATGTTCTATGGCTCCTTTGTCATTGACTACAACTCGATCGGCGGTTCGGCTTCCGGTGAAAACGGCGAGCCCTTGGAAGTGTGGATGAGCACCGGCGACCTGACCACCGTAGGCGTCTCTACCGGCCGTGACCAGGCGCAGCTGCTGAAGCGGCTGATTGACGATATGTTTACCCCGGACAGCGGCATCGGCGTCAACCTGAGCCTGGTTACCAACTCCACCACCCTGATCCAGGCCACCCTGGCCGGCAAAGGCCCGGACGTGGCGGTGTTCGTGTCCAAGGATACGCCGGTCAACCTGGCCATGCGCAACGCGCTGGTGCCGCTGGACCAGTTTGATGATTTTGAGCAGGTGACCGAGCAATTCATGGCTTCTGCCATGATCCCCTATAAATACGGCGACCATTATTACGCCTTCCCCGAGACCCAGGCCTTTGATATGCTCTTCTACCGCACCGACGTGTTTGAGGAGCTCGGCCTGGAGCCGCCGGAGACCTGGGATGATTTCTACGAGCTGATTGCCACCCTCCAGCAGAGCAATATGCTGGTCGGCATCCCGGAGGCGCAGCGTATTTTTGAAGCGCTCCTTTATCAGAAGGGCGGGCAGTTCTACACCGACGATCTGTCGGCGACTACCTTTGATCAGCCGGTGTCCCTGGAGGCCTTCAAGACCTGGACCGACCTGTACACCAAGTACAGCCTGCCGCTGGTGTTTGACTTCTTCAGCCGCTTCCGCACCGGCGAAATGCCGATGGCCATCATGCCGTACACCCAGGTGAACTACCTGGCGGTTTCGGCCCCGGAGCTGGAGGGGCTGTGGGCGGTCGCTCCCATCCCCGGCACGGTTGAGGAAGACGGCACGGTCAACAACACCGAAACGGCCGTTGGTACGGCGGCGGTCATCCTGGGCAACACCGAGCAGCCGGACGAGGCTTATGAATTCCTGAAATGGTGGGTCAGCACCGAGGCGCAGGGCCGCTTCGGCGTGGAGATTGAGCAGAACATGGGGCCGGCTTCCCGTTACCCCACCGCCAACGTCGCCGCGTTTGACCAGCTGCCCTGGACCAAGGTCCAGGCGGATAACCTCAAGGCCCAGTGGGAAGTGGTGACCGACGTCCCGCAGATCCCCGGCAACTATTACATCACCCGGAATGTTTCCTTTGCTTTCCGCCAGGTTGTGCTGAAAGATGCGAACGTGCGGGAAACCCTGAACAAGTACAACAAGGAAATCAATAAGGAAATTACGCGTAAGCGGGAAGAATTTAGTCTGAACGGCTGAGGAGAGCGATCATTATGAAGAAAGCTGCAGCGGCGGTCTCCACCCGGACCGTATCGCCCCTGGTGAACCGAAAGCGGAAGGAAAGCTGGCGTGCGCGGATCCCTACCATGATCTTTATGGCGCCGTTCACCATTTTGTTCGTAATATTCACCGTCATTCCGATCCTGGCCGCGGTCGGGCTGAGCTTCACCTACTTCAACATGCTGGAGACGCCGAGCTTTATCGGCTTTGACAACTACGTCCGGATGTTCTTTGACGACGATATTTTCCTGATCGCCTTGCAGAACACCCTGATCTTTGCCCTGGTTACCGGCCCGCTTGGCTACATCCTTAGTTTCCTTTTTGCGTGGCTGATCAACGAGTTCGGGCGCAAGCTGCGTTCCCTGCTCACGCTGATTTTCTACATGCCGACCCTGGCCGGCAATATGTACTTCGTGTGGACGTACATATTCAGCGGTGACTCGTACGGCCTGCTCAACAGCACACTGATCCGACTAGGCGTCATGAACGACCCGATCATGTGGACGACGGATACCCGGTATATGATGGGGGTTGTCATCGTCGTCGTGCTGTGGATGAGCATGGGCGCCGGATTCCTGGCGTTTGTCGCCGGCCTGCAGTCGATGGACCGCTCCCTGTACGAAGCGGCGGCGATTGACGGCATCCGGAACCGCTTTGCCGAGCTCTGGTACGTCACCCTCCCGCAGATGGCGCCGCAGCTGCTGTTCGGCGCGGTTATGACCATCTCCACTTCCTTTGCCGTCGGCGTCCAAAGCCAGAACCTGGTGGGCTTCCCCAGCACGGATTATGCGGCCCACACCCTGGTCCTCCATATCATGGACTTTGGTTCCATCCGCTTTGAGATGGGATATGCATCCGCCGTCGCGGTATTCCTGTTTGCGCTCATGGTTATTGTGTATGCGGTGGTCAATAGGGCGCTCGGAAAATGGTCGACCTGATAAACCACATAGTCTAAGAATACGTTTGGGGGAAGTGACAGGATGACTACTGCAGTACGCAAAAAGGAGAAGCCGAAGCGGATCCGCGAAGCCAAATCGGCGCGGATCAACCGGTCGCTCGGCGGTACCGTCGTTATATTTATATTCCTCGCGCTGGCGAGCGCTTTCATGCTCCTGCCGATTATCTATACGGTGGTGACCTCGCTCAAGCCGATGAACGAAATCTTCCTTTACCCGCCCCGGTTTTGGGTAAAGAACCCCACCTTGTCCAACTTTTCAACGATGGCCGAATTGGCCGGCGAGATGTGGGTGCCGTTTGAGCGCTATCTCTTTAACAGCGTGATCGTCGCGGTGCTCGGCACGGTCATTTACATCTTTATCGCCTCTATGGCCGCCTACCCGCTGGCGAAGCGGCGCACGAAAGGGATGTCCATCTATTACACCATCGTGGTCGTGGCCATCATGTTCCGGCCGGAGGTTACCCAGATCCCGCTGTACATCATTATGGCCAAGCTGGGGCTGATTGATACCTATGCGGCGCTGGTCTGCCCGGTCCTGGCCGGTACGCTGGGCGTCTTCCTGATGCGCCAGTTCATGGAGACGGTCCCGGACGAGATCATTGAGTCGGCGCGGATTGACGGCGCCGGGGAGTTCCGCATCTTCTTCCGCATGATTATGCCGATGGTCAAGCCTGCCTGGCTGACGCTCGTTATCTTTACCTTCCAGTCTTTGTGGAGCACAGCGGATACCACCTATATCTACAATGAATCAATGAAGACGCTGACCACGGTCCTGCAGCAGATTTCTTCCGCTGGTATCGCCCGCGCGGGCGCCGGCGCCGCGGTGGCTTTGGTCCTGATGATTCCGCCGGTGGTCGTGTTCATTATTTCCCAGTCTTCGGTTATGGAAACGATGGCGCATTCCGGGATGAAGGGGTAACGGCATAACGGTCTTTTGGACCGGGGCGCAGCAGGCGCAGCGTTCACGCGAAGCGCAAAGGAGGTTGCACACTCCGTCTGCCCATCGCCGCCGTGTTCCATCCTCCAACCTCTCAGAGCTCCGCGAGAAAGGATTGGTTCATCTATGACGATAAAGAAAATTACGGCCTGCCTGCTGACCGCAGTGGTCCTGGCCGGCAGCTGTGCGGTAGGCGTCACCGCCACCGAAGGGGCGGCGTACGAGGTGCCGTACCAATCGTTTACCTATGACAAATGGGGGAACGCGGTCCCTGCGCCGAACGGGTATTTCCCCGAACGGAGCGTCCAGGGCAACGATATCGGCTATGGCGCTTTCAGCGCACCGACCGACCTGTTCTACTATGCTGACGGCCAGGAGCTGTATGTGGCGGATTCGGGCAATAACCGGATCGTGGTGATGACCGTGGATTACGAGCCGGTCGCCGAGCTGGTTACGTTCACATACAACGGCGAGGAACTGACCCTGAACAACCCGACCGGCGTTTTTGTCCGCGAGGATACGATTTATATCGCCGACCAAAACAACGGGCGCATCGTCCTCTGCGATAAGCAGGGGGTTGTCAGCGCCGTATACGGCAGGCCGGAGTCCAACCTGCTCACCGAGGAATTCGTTTACAAGCCGAACAAGGTGGTTGTGGACCGCTATGGAAAAATCTATGTCCAGGCGGTCGGCGCCTACGAAGGCTTGCTCTGCCTGGACGAAAACGGCGGCCTTATCAACTATTTCGGCGCCAATAAGGTGGAAATGACCGCTAAGATGGTGGTCCAGAAGATCTGGCGGATGTTCATGACCCAGGCGCAGCGCGACGCCATGCAGAACTTCGTGCCGATTGAGTACAGCAATGTCTTCCTGGACTATGAAGACTTCATCTATGCCACGGCGGCGGCTTCGGAAAACAACACCAACCTGATCACCAAGCTCAACCCGCTGGGCATCAATATCTTTACCACCAAAGGCACCGGTACGGGGCAATGGTACCAGAATTCCAACTTTACCGATATCACGGTGGATGAAAACGACCTGATTACGGTGGTTGACACCATCCGCTGCAAGATTTATCAGTGCGATGAAAACGGCAACCTGATGTTTGCTTTCGGCGGAAAGGGCAACCAGCTCGGCTTGTTCCAGACGCCTTCCTCGATCGCGCAGGTTGGCGACCGCCTGCTGGTTTTGGATTCCACGAAAAACAACATCACCGAATTCCAGCTGACCTCCTTCGGCCGCACCGTCCAAGAGGCGATCGGCCTGTACAACGAGGGGCGGTATGAGGAAAACATCGAGCCGTGGCAGGAGGTCATCAAGCGGGATGTAAACTATCTGCTGGCCTACACCGGCATCGGCAAGGCTTATTACCAGCTGGAGGATTACGAGCAGGCGATGGAGTATTTCCGGCTGGCTAACGACAAGCAGGGATATTCGGACGCCTATAAGGAATATTCCCTGGAGGTCATGCGGGCCAACTTCGGCTGGATCGTGGCCGGGATTGTGGTTTTGATCGTCGTCATCGTCGTGCTGCGAAGGCTTTGGCGGCGCAGGAAAAGCAGGAAAGGAGGGGAGGCAGCATGAAGGTAGGCACAAGGGAAAACCTGAGGCACTGCAAATACACGGTTTTCCATCCGGTTTCCGGCTTTGAGGAAGTCAAATGGAACGATAAGGGATCGGTTGTCATCTCTTTTGTGGTGTTGTTCCTCTTCTTCCTGATCAATGTCCTTCAGGCGCAGATGACGGGCTTTTCGTTCAACTCGAACAACCCGGATAAGATTTCAATGATTTCGATCTTCGCCATTTCCGTGGGCGGCGTCGCCCTCTGGTTTGTGGCCAACTGGGCAATGAGCTCCCTGATGAACGGCGAGGGCAAGCTCCGGCAGATTTGGGTAGTCACCTGCTATGCGCTGATCCCCTACGTTGTCTTTACCGCGCTGTTTATCATCGCCAGCAACTTTGCTTCCCTTGAGATGGGCGTGTTCCTCTATCTGCTGTACGCCTTTGGGATCGCCTGGTCCTGCATCATGATGTTCTTCGGCATGTACCAGATCCACCAGCTGGATTTCAAAGGGACGGTAGCGAACATCTTCTTAACCATTGTGGGCATTGCGATTATGCTGTTCATCATGGTGCTGCTTTACAGTCTGTTCCAGCAGATGTATACGTTCCTTTACACGATCTTTAGCGAAATCATGTTCCGCATATAAAGGAGGTGGCGACCGTGAAGATGAAACGAAAAGTCCTTTGCCTGGCGGCTGTGCTCTCCCTGCTGGCTGCCACCATCGTCCCCGTGCCCCTCATGCACGCGGAGGATGCGGCCGACGGGGCGGATGCAGCCCCCGAATCCGCCGGCGCCACGGCAAGCACGGACGAGGAATACCAAGTGGTTGACGAGAACGCCAACCTCCGTCTGAGCGCCAAGCTCGCCACCGGCGAGATTATGGTGGAGGATCTGCGCACTGGCCGGGTATGGTACTCCAATCCGCTGGATGCCAACGACGATCCGCTCGCCTCCGGCGTCAACAAGGCGGCGCTGCTTTCGCAGATTACGATTACCTATACCGCGCAACAGGGCCAGGTCATGACTGAGACCAGCTACATGAATTCGGTAACCAAGGACGGCCTGACCAGCAAGATGGAAGACGGCCAGGTAATCTTTGTTTACGACTTTGTAAAGCCTGAGATCCGCATCCCGGTGAAATACACCCTGACGGAGGATTCCCTGGTCGCCAGCCTGCTGACCAAGGAGATTGAGGAGTACGGCACCAGCGACCTCAACACCGTTGACGTCCTGCCGTTCTTCGGCGCCGGCAGCACCGAGGACGAGGGCTACCTGCTCGTTCCCGACGGGAGCGGCGCGCTGATCGACTTCAACAACGGCAAGACGTCGGCGGCCGGCTTTGAAAGCATCCTGTACGGGTACGATTACGGCACCAGCGACCGCTCCATGAATACCGACGAGGCGCTGAAGGCCGCGCGGACGCAGTCCCAGAACCTGTACCTGCCTGTGTTTGGCTTAAAGTCCAACGAGGATGGGTACTTCGCCATCATCACCGAAAGCGAAGGGCGCTCCACCGTCAAGGCGCAGAGCGCCGGCCGTTCCACCTCGTACAATGCCGCGTGGGCCAGCTATACCTACCGCGCCCAGGGGTCGGTCCGTATGCTGCAGCAGCAGTTTGACCAGCAGGTCACGACGATTTCCGAGCGTGACCCGGACAGCAACGATACGTTCCAGGTGAGCTACCGGTTCCTGGAAACCGGGGAGAACGAATACACCGACATGGCCGAGCTGTACCGCGAATACCTGATTGAAAACGACGGCCTGGTGCAGCGTGTGGAAAAGGGCGACATCCCGCTTTATCTCGACCTATACGGCTATATCCGCAAGACGAAGGCGTTTTTCGGTATCCCGAAGGATACCAAAATTGCCACCACGACCTTTGAAGATGCCATTTCCATCATTGAGCAGCTCAATGAGGCCGGCATCATGAACACGGTGGTCAAATACAATTACTGGATGAAGAACGGCTATTACAGCAAGATCCAGACCAACGCCAAGATTGACGGCACCGTTGGCAGCCAGAAGGATCTTGACAAGCTCAATAGCCTGCTGGAATCCAACGGGGGCAGCCTGTACCTCAGCGTGGACCTGACGAATGTGTACAAGACGGGCAGCGGCTTTTCCACCTGGGGCGACGCGCTCAACAACGTGGCCAACACCACCCAGCCGATGTACACCTTCTCGCTGGACAACGCCAGCATTGATTCGCGCTACAAGGCGGGCTATCTGACCCGGCCGAGCAAGCTGGCCGATTTCTTTGGCACCTTCCTGAAGAATTACGCCTCCCGCTCAGTCTCCGGCCTGGCGGTGGATGCGCTGGGAAACACGGTCTATTCCGACCTGAGCAGCAACGGCATATCCCGCTCGGAAATCCCGGACCTGTACCGCAGCATCCTTGACACGGCCCTGGAAAGCGTGGACAGCCTGATGGTCACCGGCGCGGGCGACTATGCCGCCACCCGGGCGACCCACATTATGAATTCCCCGCTCTACAGCAGCAATTACGACATTGAAGACAGGAACGTCCCCTTCTATCAGATCGTTTTCCACGGATACGTCAATTACTCTATCGGGGCGACGAACCTGTCGAGCAACCCGGAAATCATGGCGCTGAAATGCCTGGAAACCGGCGCGGCGCCGATGTACTCCTGGGTAGGCCGGAACAGCTCGGAACTGATCAGCTCCCGCAGCGACTTCCTGTACAGCGCGGACTATGAGCGCTGGATGGATTCCGCCATTGAGGACTACAACACGGTGAACGGCGTGCTCAAGGACGTAGCGGACCTTCCCATCACGGGCCATGAGCAGCTGGCGGACAACGTGTATCAGACGACGTACGGCGATGCGACCAGGGTGATTGTCAACTACAATTCCGAGTCGGTTGTGATCGATGGTCAGACGATTGAAGCTACCGGCTTTGCGGTAGTAGAATAAACGGGATTCCCCGTGAACCGAAAGGCGCGGTACAGTTATGAAAAGACGATCGTATTATGAAAGGAAGAAGGCGCGTCCCGGCTATGTCTTTGTCCTGCCGTGGATTATCGGGTTCCTGCTCTTCTTCCTGATCCCTCTGGTGGAGTCGTTCTACTACACCTTCAACGATATTAAGCTGTCGGCCAGCGGCTTTACCCTGACCTGGGTGGGGCTGAACAACTACAGCCACCTGCTGTTCCGGGATGCGAATTACCCGCAGCTGCTGGGTACGGCCGTGCTGAATATGTTCTCCGAGACCATTATCATCACCATATTCAGCCTGTTGGTCGCGGTGCTGATCAACCAGAAATTCCATGGGCGGACCTTCTACCGGGCGGTATTCTTCCTGCCGATCATTTTGACCTCCGGCGTTGTCTATACGCTGATGCAGGGGGTTATCAATGGAGGCAGTTCCCTGGGGGGCAGCCAGAACGCCTTCATGTTCCAGAGCACCGGCCTGCAGGACATCCTGATCCAGGGCAACGTGCCGACGGACGTGGTCACCTTCATCACCACGGTGGTGGACACCATCTTTTCCATGATTTCCAAATCCGGCGTGCAGATCCTGCTGTTCCTGAGCGGCCTGCAGAAAATCCCGGCCTCCGGGTATGAAGCCTGCAAGATTGAGGGCGCCAACAGCTGGGATATTTTCTGGAAGATTACCGTGCCGATCATTTCCCCGATTATCTTCCTGAATATCGTGTACACGATTATTGACTCGTTTACCGCTTACGGCACGACAACGACCGGCAACACCATGATGGGCTCGATTCAGAACATGGGCTTCGGCAAGGTCATGCAGTTTGGCTACAGCGCCACGATGGCGTGGATTTATTTCCTGGTGGTCATCCTCTTCCTGCTGCTGGCCTATTGGCTGATCGGGAAGCGCGTCTCAAAAATTGAAGGATAAGGGGGGATCGCTATGGAAAAGTTAAAAGCTCGCTTTACGCCGGAAAACCGGCAGAAGTTCAAGGAGGATGCGCAGCATTTCGTCCGCGTCCACAAGCCGCAGACTATCCTGTTCGTCATCTTCCGCCATGCGCTGCTGATCGGCCTTTGCTTCGTCATCCTTTACCCGATCCTGTATATGCTCAGCAACGCGTTTAAGCCGACCGAGCAGTTCTCCGACCCCTCGGTAATCTGGATCCCCCGCTCCCTGACGCTGGACAACTTTAAGATTGCGCTGCAGCTGGTGGATTTGGGCAAGGTACTGCTGGACACCCTGCTGGCGGCGATCGTCCCGGCGCTGATTTCCACCGTAACCTGTATGCTGGTCGCCTACGGCCTGTCCCGCTTCAACTTCCGCGGCCGCGGCCTGATTTTCGCCCTGGTCATCCTGACGATCATTGTGCCGTCCCAGACCATGACCACCTCGCTGTACCTGCAGTACCGGTTCTTTGACCCCTTGGGGATCATCTCGCTGATCAACCTGATCCCTGGGGTGGAGCTCAACGTCAACCTGATCGGCACCCCGCTGGTCACCATCCTCCCCGCGATCTTCGCGATGGGCCTGCGCGCCGGGCTGTACATCTTTATTTACCGGCAGTTTTTCCTCAGCCTGCCGAAGGAGCTGGAGGAGGCGGCGTCCATTGACGGCTGCAACGCCTACAGCACCTTCCTGCGGATTGTGGTGCCGACGACCAAGAACATCGTGCTGACCGTTATCCTGCTTTCGGTGGTGTGGTACTGGAACGATTACTACACGCCCTCGATGTTCCTCGGCAGCAAGATGGAGGTCATTTCCGTTACGCTGTCCCAGTTCCAGGACCGGCTGGCGAATATCCACAACCTGGGCCTGGGCCTTGACATCGCCACCTCCCAGACGCAGGTGCAGGCAATGTGCCTGATAGCCATCCTTCCGCTGGTCGTGCTTTACATTATCCTGCAGAAGAATTTCTCGGAAAGCATTGAAAGCTCCGGCTTGACCGGCATGTAAACCCATATCTTACCGCTTCAGGCGGTGAAAGATAGAAAGAACCTTATCTTAACAAGGGGAAAGGAGCAAAATCATGAAAGGCAAGAGACTATTGGTTACCCTTCTCGCGGCGTCCCTGATCACCTGTGCGTTTGCAGGCTGTTCAGAAGAAGGAGGGTCGAGCAATCCGAGCAGTTCCACAAACACCTCGGGAGGAAATACCGGCGAAGAGTTTGTGGCGCTGCCCGAAACCCTGGAGAACCCGGACATCAGCATTGTGTATTGGTACGACGCGAACCAGTATGCGAGCGACGTGGAAGCGAACCCCAACGTCTACGACCCGATCCTGGAAGCGATCCCGGTTTTTGAGGAGAAATACGGCGGCACGGTTACTGTGGAGACGGTCGCGTGGAACGACATGCTGGCCACCGCGACCAACATGCAGTCCTCCGGCGAGGCCCCGGACCTGATTGAGGTGTACGACCGCATCTTCCACAACGTCATCCTTTCCGGCATGGTGCAGCCCATTGACGAGTATGTGACGGACGATGACTTCTCCTACTACAAGATTGACCGCGAGTTTTTCGAGTGGGAGAACCAGACCTACGCCATCCCGATCAAGCCCTACCTCAAGTACATCATGTACAACCGGGACCTGTTTGACCTGGAAGGCCTGACCCACCCGGATGAGCTCTTCCGCAACGGCGAATGGAATTGGGATACCTTTGCCGAGGCCGGCAAGGCCCTGACCAAGACCACCGACGGCACCATCACCCAGTGGGGCTTCGGCGGCTGGGCCGAGATCCTGAACCAGTTCATGGTGGCCAACGGGACCTCCCTGCTCAACATTGACCAGGCGAACGGTACGGTTACCTCCAATCTGCAGGCGCAGCCGGTCATCAACACCATCAACGCGTTCACCTCCTGGATGGGCACCAACGGCTTTGTCATGATCGACGAAAATGACAGCATGTTTGATGCGTGGGACAGCAACCAGCTGGCGATGATCGTCGGCAAGGAATTCCCGAACACCAACCCGTTTGACGTCGGCATGGTTCCGCTGCCCGCCGGCCCGGACGCTGATGCGAAGAGCGTGTATGTGTACCCGCAGGCCTTCTCCATGGTGGACGGCTGCGCGAACCCGGAGGGCGCCGCGGCCTTCATGCGGTGCGTGAACAACACCCAGAAGAACATCGGCGACGCGCGGGAAGCCGGCCGGTACGGCCAGGAAAACTACGACATGATCTATGCGGATGACGTCACCTACTGCTATGCGTACGATGCGTCGACCGCGAACATTGATCAGATCATCAGCACGATCCTGAACAGCTGCTACGACCAGGTCCCGGCGGCCACCATCGTGACCACGGTGGAGCCGCAGCTGGTTGCGGATATCGAGCTGGTCTTCGGCGCTGCGGAATAAGCAGCCAGTCTATTCGGCAATTTGGAAAGTAAAGGCGGGCCCTGCCGCCCGGCATAGTTTCGGGCAGCGGGGCCCGCCCCTTCTTTATGAGGCGGGCCCCGCCGGAACGCCCCGGGACCCCGGGGAGGAACCCCAGGCAGCTTTTCCTGGGAAAACTTATCGAATCTGTAAAGGGAAAACGGAGGAGACATCGTGGAAAGAGGCATTTATTTTGACGGTTGGTATAAGAACAACCATTGTTATCATCCCAGCTTACCGTTCCGCAGCATGCAGATGGTGGAGGATCTGGAGAAATACGAGGCTACCATGCTGGTCTGGTCGGCGCTCGGTGGCGGCTCCATTTCCCTGCCTTACCTGGAAAACGAAGCCTTTGGCGAGGTGGATCCCCGCCTGCGCTTCTACGGCTTCATGAACGACAGCGAATTCATCGCCGAATGCAACAAGCGCGGCATCAAGGTCTTCGGCATCGTGTTTGAGGTGCAGGGCTGGGAGTTCCCGGTCGTGATCTCCGAAGACGGCAAATACATCAAGCAGCTCAACGTGCTGCGGGACAAGGACCAGCCGCACGACTGGTACGGCCTGCGGGAATTCTCCAACGGCAAGCACGACGGGCTGTTCCGCACCACCCTCAAGGATTTCTACCCCAACGGCATTATCAATAGCGACGGGGAGGTTGTCACCGACCTGTGGGAAGAGGTCGCCGCCCGCACCTATAAGGGCGAGCCGGTCCACGCCCGCTGGGTCGAGGTCGTCGGCCATTCCGAGACCTGCTACCAGACCTGCCGCAACAACCCCGTATGGCGGGATTACCTGAAAAAGATCATCCAGATCCAGATTGATGCGGGCGTGGCCGGCGTCCAGCTGGACGAGGCGGAGCTGCCCATCACCTCCCTGGGCGCGGGCGGCTGCTTCTGCAAGGATTGCCGCAAGCAGTTCACCGCTTACCTCAAGGAGCTCCGGGCGGCCGGCAAGCTGAGCAAGGAATACGACTACATTGACCTGGAGAATTTCGATTATAAGGATTTCATCAACGAAAACAACTACGAGTTCCCGAACGGCGCGCCCCTGTTCAAGGAGTATTACGACTTCCAGCAGCGCGCGGTCAAGAAGCACTTCATTGAGCTGGTGGACTTTGCCCGCGACTACGCCCGCAGGACCCAGAACCGCGAGATTGAGGTATCGGCCAACTTCTTCAACCTGATGCCGGTGTATTACCCGATGGAGCAGACGGTCGACGTGCTCATCACCGAGATGAACAGCACCGTGTTCCGCCAGCCCCACTGGTACCGCTATGTCGCCGGCTTTTCGAACACCAAGCCGCTGGTTATCGCGGAGAACCCGTACGGCGGCGTCATCCCCGAGCTGCTTGAGATGCTCGACAAGGGCAAGGGCTACGACCTGTACCGCCTGCTGCTGCTGGAAGCCGCGACCTACGGGTGCAACATGTCCGTCCCCTACGGCGGCTGGATGGGCAACACCATCAAGGACGCCTTCTACCCGCCCCGCGACGTGACCGAGCAGGTGCAGAAATTCCTGAAAAACTACGAGTACCTGTATTCCAAGGCCAGCGGTGCGAATACCATGGTCATGTACAGCTACCCGAGCTACTACTGGCGCGAGGTCACCAAGGACTACAGCGGCGATGTGCTTAAGAAGAAGGACAGCATCCTCTTCTACACCCCGACCGATATTGCGGACGAAAACACCAGCCGCCTGCCCTTCTGGGAGGTCGTCAAGGAGCTGTCCGACCAGCAGGTGCTGTACGATGTGAAAATGTTCGGGGACGACGAGCTGCGGGTGGAGAATATTTCTCTCCAAGATATTGATCAATATGACTTGATTGTTGTCCCGGATTGTGATATCCTGACGGTGAACCAGACGCAAGTGCTGACCGAATTTGTCGAAGCGGGTAAACGGTTACTCATCTTCGGCCGCGCCGGCGAGAACGTCCCCGGATGGCTGGACGCCATCAAGGGCCGGGAAAACGTTTACATGGTTGAAAACCCGGAAAGCAAGCGCGAAGCGCTCGAGTGCTTCCGCGCCGGCTTCAAAAAGGCTCACGACGACCTGTGGCAGCTGCGGGTGGACAACGCCGACGTCGGCGTCCATATGCAGGTGGCGGACAAGTGCCGTTCGGTGCATCTCATCAGCTACAAGTACGACGAGGACACCGACCGCATCGCCCCGATCCCGGAGCTCAACCTTTCGGTCAAGGTCCCGGCGGAGATCACCGGCGTGATCATGCACACGATTGACGGTTCCGAAGTGAAACATACCGTGGAGAAGGACGGCGACTTCCTGAAGGTCAAAATCCAGGATATGCCGCTGTACCTGGCCGTGGAACTCTGCTGAGATCCCGCATCCGGCGCCCCTGGCTGGGCGCCGCAGCGGGGCGCAGGGCCCGGTACGGATGTCAAGGGGCCCCCGGCGCTCCCCGGAGGCTAAGGACAAGGGAATCAAAGGCATCATCCCATGCCGGGGGAACCCGGCATGGGATGGCGCACGCTTATCTGCGGGAGGGGCCTCCGGCCCTGGGCCTGCGGCCCCTGTTCTCCCTGCGGCCGGCGTAAGCGCCGGCATCCTATACCATAATAAAAGGATGTGACCGTATGGACTACAACAAACTGACCGATGGCGAAGCGCTGTCCGTTGAAAAGTTCAAAAACCCGTCCCCCGAATTCGGCATCATGCCGTTCTGGTTCTGGAACGGGGAGATGAGCTACGACGAGATGGAGTACCAGCTCCGTGAGCTGCACGACAAGGGGATCCCGGGCATCCACATCCACGCCCGCTTCGGGATCAACGACTACTGCCCCTATATGGGCGAGGACTGGCTGGACCGGGTGGAGTTCACCATCCGCAAGGCGCAGGAGCTCGGGATGCAGGTGTGGATCTACGACGAGTACAACTGGCCGAGCGGCACCTGCAACAAGGAAGTCATGAAGCGCGACCCCGACCTGACCGAAGTGTACCTGGAGATGGTCGACAACTATATCCCCGGCCAGTACTTCATGTTCATGGAGGGCACCGACTCCCGGTACAACGACCTGGAGGAAAGCGAGCCGATCTACGCCTGCGCCATGAAGATTGAGGACATGGAGAATCAGAAGTTTGAGTACATCGACCTGATGCCCACCCTGTCCTTTGACAAGGTCATCTCCTGGGAGGCCCCCAAGGGCCCCTGGAAGCTGTGCTACTTCATTGAGCGCAAGGCCAGCTGGTACTGCGACGTGCTGAACCCGGAGGCCACCGAGAAGTTCCTGGAATACACCCACGAGCGGTATAAACAGCGGATTGGAGCCTCCTTCAGCAAGGACGTCAAGGGCTTCTTTACCGACGAGCCGGCCATGCTCTACTTTGAATCCGCCGGCCAGAATAAGATCCTGCCCTGGTCCAAGCAGATGTTCAAGATCTTCAAGGAGTACAACGGGTACGACCTCCGCAAGCACCTGCCCAAGCTGTTCTTTGACCTGGGCGGCGACACCGAGCAGGTCCGCTACGACTTCTGGAGCTGCCTGTCCAAGCAGTACGAGAAGGCGTACTACAAGCAGATCGCCGACTGGTGCGAGAAGAACGACACCAAGTTCACCGGCCACCTGCTGTACGAGGAATCCCTGCGCCAGCATGCCCGCACCGGCGGCAACCTGTTCCATATGCTCCGGCACATGGATATGACCGGCGTTGACCACCTGTATCCCCGCATCGGCACCCGCGAGATGCCCAACGAGCATGTCGCGCTCAAGATCGCGAGCTCTGCCGCCCACCAGAACGGCAGCGTCCGCCTGATCTGCGAATCAATGGGCGGCTCCTATTGGGACTGCACCATGGAGCGCATGAAGTGGATCGCCGACTGGGAGTATATCCTGGGCGTCAATATTTTCACCCCCCACGGCTTCCATTATTCGATTGAGGGCGAGCGCAAGCGTGACTGGCCGCCGTCCCAGTTCTACCATCACACCTGGTGGAAGCAGTATAAGCTGTTCAACGACTACATGACCCGCCTGGGCTACCTGGTCACCAGCGGCTACCATGTGGCCAAGGTCGCCATCCTCTACCCGATGAACAGCATCTGGGCCAACTATATGCCCCAGACCCCGACCAAGATCAGCGACACCATTGAGAACGACTGGAACTACATGACCGACCGCCTGCTGCGGCTGCATATCGACTTCGACTACATTGACGAGGACGTGCTGCTCGACTGCACGATTGAGGACGGCAAGCTCTGCATCAAGGACGAGAAGTACGAGATGCTGATGCTGCCCCCGGTCACCCATATCAAGGCGTCGACCATGGATGTGCTTGAGAAGTTCTACGCCGCGGGCGGCAAGGTCGGCGGCGACGCCCTCCTGCCGTACAAGACGGTTGAAGGGGACGCGGGCGACCTCTGCGGCCGGATGGAGAAGCTGTTCGGCGCGAACCCGGTGGCCCTGCGCGACGCGTTCCTGGCCAAGGACGAAAAGGGGCAGGAGCTGCTGGTCAGCGAGAATGAAAACGGCGGCAAGGCCGTGTTCGTCACCGGCCAGGGCTTTAACGCCAACGACGGGCTGGAGATGCTGCAGAAGACCATGCTTACCTGCGTCACCCCCGAGATCCGGATTGACAACGACGAGGTGTTCTACCTCCACCGCGTCAAGGATGGGCAGGACTTCTTCTTCCTGAGCAACCCGGTCGCCCAGGGCGCGGAAATCACCGTCACCCTGAAGGGCGAGGTCCAGCCCCAGCTGTGGAACCTTGAGAACGGCGAGATCAGCGACGTGCTGGTTTACACCGTGGAAAACGGCGAAACCACCTTTAAGCTGACCATGCAGCCCTATGGTTCCCACATGGTGAGCTTCACCTCCGGCCCGGCCGCCGTCCACGCGGTCGCCTCCGACCTGACGCTGACCGAGGCCGGCGATACCTTCAAGGGCTATGCCCGCCTCGAAAAGGACGGCAAGGTCGTCCTGTCGAACGGCAAGACCTTAGACGTCAAGGCGCAGAAGCCGCTGCCGGAGCTCCGCTTTGCGGATACCTGGAGCTTTGCGGTCAACGCCCCCAACGCGCTGCTGACCGACCGGTGGAAGATGCGCATTGACGACGGCACCCCGGTTGATGTGGCCGCGCTCGGCGCGCCGGACTACGACTTCACCGGCTGGTTTGACATGCGCATGGGCGCGTGGGAGCTCCAGCTTCCCGAGGAGCGGGACGAAGCGGTGTACCCGGTCGACCTGTGGTACGTCACCCACTTTGAGGCGGAGTACCTGCCCGACGACCTGCGCCTGATGATTGACGGCTTCAAGGGCCTGGGCTACGAGCTGTACATCAACGGCAAGAGGATGACCGAGACCCCGGTGCGCAGCTTTATTGACGCGGAGATCAAGGAAGTGCCGCTCAAGGGCTACGCGGTCGAAGGCGTGAACACCGTCGTGGTCAAGCTGACCGTCCACAAGAAGTCGGACGGCATGATCGACCTGCTCAAGATCATCGGCGACTTCGGCGTCAAGGAGCAGGACGGCAGGGAGATCATCGCCGCCCCGGTGCGCACGGTCAAGACCGGCGACTGGGTGCCGCAGGGCCTGCCCTATTTCTCCGGCACCGGCTCCTACACCCAGACCATCGACGTGCCGGCGGAGTACATCGGCAAGCGCCTGGTCGCGCGGGCCAGCCTGGGCACCGACGTGCTTGAAGTGCTGGTTAACGGCAAGATGGTCGGCACCTGCCTGTGGAACCCCTATGAGCTCGACATCTCCGACTACGTTGTTGAGGGCAAGAACGAGATCACCTTCAACGTGGTCAACACCGTGATGAACCTGCTGGAGGGCACCCGCAACAAGTCCGGCCTGTTTGACGCGGCGATCGCGGCCTACGACCGGTACGAGCTCAAGGCTTAACCTGTGCGCGGCTGTCCCCGCGGCGGGTTGGGCGGAGCGACATACGAACATTGACCTACGATACAGCGAGGCTCGGGATTTCCGGACCTCGCTGTATCTGGGTAAAATCCAGAGTACCTTTTATGCTTTTGAGGAAGGGCTGGCGGAAAGCAATGCGGAAATATTCGGCAAAAGAGTGGGCGCAGCATCTGACGGTGCTGTTTTTCGGCGTGGTCATCATCGCGCTGGGGGTGGCGATTTTCCTGCTGACCGACTTCGGCATGGACCCGTTTACCATGCTGGTCAACGGCGTGCACAAGACCATCCCGGCCATTTCGAACGGCCTGGCCCATTTCCTGATCAACCTGGTGCTGCTGGTCATTATCTTCTTTACCGCGCGGCGGTATATCTTTATCGGCACGGTGGTGGCCTGGGCCTTTACCGGGCTGTTCGTTGATATCTGGAGCGCCCTGCTCGCCCCCTTCATCAGCGCCGAGCTGCCGATGGTGGTCCGGGTGCTGCTGCTGGTCGCCGGCACCGTGATTATGGGCGCGGGGGTGAGCCTGTTCACCCAGCCCCGGATGGGGGCGGGCCCCAACGACCTGGTGTCGATCATCCTGAGCGAGAGGCTGGCCTTCCCCATCCGCTGGACCCGGATGGGGGTGGACGCCTTCTGGCTGGTGACCGGGATGCTGCTCGGCTCCAAGCTGGGGCTGGGCACGGTGGTTGGGCTGCTGCTGACCGGGCCCTCCATCCAGGTGTTCAACGCGATTTTTGCCAAGACCCCGCTGGCTGTCAAGCCGGCTACGGAAAACCCTTAGATACCAAATCCAAGGAAGGGAGCAAGAAACGTATGGATATTTCTCTGAAACTCAAGAAGGTCACCGACCCCTCCTTTGCGGAGTATGGGCAGGTCGTCATCCCCCGCGCCGGCACCCCCGATTCCTCCGGCCCCGACCACAACTGGTGGGACGCGCTGGCGGTCGTCGGCCTGGGGGACGCCTCCTTCGGCGTGGTGGAGGCCATCAACACCGGCGAGTACCGCCAGGGCTCACTTGAGCAGCACAAGCACACTAAGGAAATCGTCATCCCGGTCGAAAAGGACGTTTTCCTGGTCGTGGCCAAGCCCGACGCGTTTGAGGGCGCGCCGGATGCGTCCAAGTTCGCGGCCTTTTATGCGCCGGCCGGCGCCGTCGTTATCCTGAACGAGGGCGTGTGGCACAAGGCGCCCATGACCCTCTCTGACCGCGCGGCCTGCCTGGTGCTGTACAAGGCGGGCACCGGGGCAAACGACAAAGTTGTGCTCGACATGGCGGAACAGGGGCTGGAAATCCGGGTCGCCGCTCTGTAGGCGCCCACGGCTTCCGGCCGCTGGAAAAGCACACGAGGGCGCCAAAGGCCGCCCAAAGGAGGAACCGCATTGGAAAACGGGAAAAAGCCAATAAATATCCTGATTGACACCGATATCGGCGGGGACATTGACGACGCCCTGGCCCTGGCCCTGGCGCTGAATTCCCCGGAGCTCAACATCGTGGGGATCACCACCAATTACCTGTCCAACGCCTGGCGCACCCAGCTGACCCGGGAGATGCTCGCGGTGTTCGGGCGGGAGGATATCGACGTGGCCATGGGGGCGGAAAAGCCCCTGATCGGCTGGTGGGACGACAACCACGCCCTCCCGGAGCGGCCGGTCAGCCTCTCCAAGGACGGCCGGGAGCTGCCCTGCGCCTGCGACTACATTGTGCAGAAGGCGGAGGAGACGGAGGGCCTCACCATCGTGGCCATCGGCCCGATGACCAGCGTGGGGCTGGCGTTCGCCAAGGCGCCCCACATCGCCTCCCGTGTCAAGGTGGTGCTGATGGGCGGGCAGGCCAACAAGGCCTTCCCCGAGTGGAATATCCAATGCGACCCGGAGGCCGCGTCGATCGTGTTCCGTTCGGGCGCGCCGATTACCATGGTCGGGCTGGACGTCACCAACCGCTGCACCTTTACCAAAGAGGATATCGCCGTCATCCAGGCGGCGGATAACCCCCGCGCCCGGCATCTGTCGGGGATGCTTGATACCTTTTTGGAAAAATTCGGCTTTCTGCCGGTCCTGCACGACCCACTGGCCCTGTCGTCCCTGCTGTGGGACGACCTGATGACCTTTGAGGACAAGCTCATCCGGGTGGAAACCGGCGGTGCCTTTACCCGCGGGGTGACGGTGGACGCGAGCTGGGGCAACCAGGAGCGCAACGCCCGCGTAGCCGTGGATGTCAAGCCGGAGGAGTTCAAATGTCGGCTGCTGGAACGGCTGACAAGATAACCACATCACCCCTTGTTGGGAAAGGACGGATAGTATGAAAAAAATGGCACTCATCGGCGGCGGCAGCGTGCGCACCTACTACTTTGTGGAATCCCTGATCAAATTCCACGAGAAGCTGGGGATCGGCTCGCTGTACATCATGGACAACGACGCGGAGAAGCTGCGCATCTTCGGCGGCATGGGCAAGTACCTGGTGCAGAAGGCGGACAGCCGGCTTGAGGTCGTGCTGACCGAGGACTTTACCGAGGCGGTGACTGGCGCCGACTACGTTGTGACCACCCTGCGCGTCGGCCAGGACGAGGCCCGCTGCCACGACGAGCGGATCGCCCTCAGCCTGGGGCTGATCGGGCAGGAGACCACCGGCGCCGGCGGCTACTCCTACGCCACCCGCACCATCCCCACCATCCTGGAATACATGCGCATCATCAAGGAAAAGAGCAACAACGCCACCGTCTTCAACTTTACCAACCCCTCCGGCCTGGTGACCCAGGCGATCGTGGACGCCGGGTACGACAACGTCATCGGCATCTGCGACAACGCGACCGGCATCAAGATCGACCTGTCCAACGCCCTGAAGATCAACGCCAGCGAGATGGTAGTCAAGGTGTACGGCCTCAACCACCTCTCCTGGGCCAACTGCGTGGATATCGGCGGCGTGGACGTGCTGCCCCGCCTGATGGCCAACGACGATTTCGTCCGCGGCTTCCACCAGTTCGACTATTTTGACCGCGACCTGGTCCGCCACCTGGGCGAGATCCCGAACGGCTACCTTTATTATTATTATCACCGCGAGCGGGCGCTCAAGAACCTGCTGGACGCCCCGATGTCCCGCGGCGAAAGCATCAAGGCCATCAACGACAAGATGATGGCCGAGCTGCGCAAGGTCGACCTTGATACCGAGATGGAGCGGGCGATCGCGATCTACCACCACTACATGCACGAGCGCGAGGGCAGCTATATGAGCATTGAGCTGGGCAGCGACCACCAGCACTTCGCGCCCCCGGACGCCGACAAGCTGGGCATCCGCGAGCTGCTGGGCAACCGCCCCTTCAACGAGGTGTACGAGGGCTATGCCGGTGTGGTGTTCAACTACATTGACAGCGTCAACAACAACAAGGGCATCGACCTGGCGGTCAGCGTGGCCAACCGCGGCGCGGTCGAAGGGCTGGCCGACGACGACGTGGTGGAGGTCACCTGCACCATTGACAAGGACGGCGCCCACCCGATGTCCTTCCGCAGCCTGCCGGAGAGCAACATGCTCCTGGTCCATACCATCAAGCGGTACGAGAAGCTGACCGTGGAGGCGGTCAAGCAGAAGTCCAAGGAGCTGGCGGTCGAGGCCCTGACCATCCACCCGCTGGTCAGCTCTTACTCGCTGGCCAAGGAGCTGGTCAACCGGTACTGCGAGCTCAACAAGCCCTATACCGGCGAGTGGAAATAACCCTCGCCGCTTGGCGGCAGAGCGGCGCCCCCGGCGCATAAGGCAGGGGGCGCTCCCGCCGCCCGTATGGGCCCGAGACCGCGCCTCCCGGGCGGAGGCAGAAAGGCGGAACGATATGACCGACGTTTTGTGCGTGGCGGAATGCTGCTGCGACATCATCTTCGGCGGGCTGGATAAGGTGCCCGCCCCCGGGCAGGAGGAATACTGCCGGGAATTCTGCATCAAGGCCGGCGGCGGCGCGAATACCGCGATGGGGCTGGCTAAGCTGGGGGCCCGCGTTAAGCTGGCCACCCGCCTGGGCAAGGACGCCATGGGCGGGATCCTTTACGATTTCCTCAGCCAGACGGGGCTGGATATGTCCGCCGTCTGGGTCGATGAGCATACGGTGACGCCGGTTTCGGCGGTGCTTTCAACCAAGGAGGACCGCTGCTTCGCCTCCTACGGCGGGGACGGCGGGGATTTCCTCGACCCGGCCCGGCTGGAGGAGTATATCCGCGGAGCCCGGCACGTCCACACCTATGTGGGCTACTGCCGGAAGTACCCGATCATTGAGCTGTGCGAGAAGCACGGCAAGACCCTCTCGCTGGACACCTCCTTTTACGACAGCACCCAGCTGGAGTCCACCCGCGAGGCGATGGCCCGCTGCCAGATCTTCACCCCCAACGAGGTGGAGGCCTGCGCCCTGGCCCAGACCGACGACGTGATGCAGGCGCTCGAGATCCTCTCGCGGGAGTGCCCCCACGTCATCATCACCCTGGGCAAGGACGGGAGCGTCACCAAGAGCGGGGGCCGGATTTACCGAGCCAAGCCCGCCAAGGTCCCCGTCGTCAAGGACAGCACCGGCGCGGGCGACCTGTTCTGCGCCGGGTATATCTACGGCTTCCTGCAGGGCTGGGGCGTGCAGGAGACGCTGGACTTCGCCTCCAAATCGGGCGGCCTGGCGGTCACCTACTACGGCGGGATTGACCAGGCGTACACCTACGAAAACGTGGCCCGCCTCACTTTTTGACGGCGGCCGGCGGAGGCAGGGGATACCCGCCCTGCCTGTGAAAGGGGAAGAGCACACATGGCGTATACCAAACCGATTATTGACGCCCACACCCACATCCTGCACTCCAACGACGGGCTGGACTACCTGGTGGAGATCACCGACGGCTACGGCTACCAGCGGGCCAACCTCCTGGCGGCGGAGAGCTACAGCGAGGAAGGCTACACCGGCGCCACCCAGAATTCCCAGGCCCTGCTGCTCAAGGCCTGCCGCCCCGACTGGTGGGCCTTCGGCAGCCTAAACCACCGCGACGGCGACCTGGGCGGCCAGCTCCGGACGCTGATTGACCTGGGCTTTGACGGCTTAAAGATGATTGAGGGCAAGCCGGACACCTACAAGCGGCTGGGGAGCCATCCGATCAACGGGCCGGAGTACGACGCGGTCTACGACGCGGCGCAGGAAGCCGGCTTCCCCCTGCTGATGCACGTGGCCGACCCGCCCGAGCTTTGGGACGAGGAAAACGCCCCGGATTTTGCCAGGGAGCACGGCTGGCTCTACATCGGGGAGGGCTACCCCTCCCTTGAGGAGCTGTACGCCCAGGTGGAGGACATCCTGACCCGGTTCCCCCGGCTGACCGTGATTTTCGCCCATTTCCTGTTCCTGTCGAACGACCGGGAGCGGGCGGCGTCCTTCCTGGAGCGGCACCCGAACGCGCTGTTCGACCTCACCCCCGGCACCGAGATGTTCCAGAACTTCGCCAAGGACCCGGCCGCGTGGCGGGAATTTTTCCTAAAGTTCCAGGACCGTCTGGTCTTCGGCACCGACAACTGGGATGTGCTGACCGAGCGGGACCAGAAGGACAAGGACGACATCAACCGGATGCTGCGCACCTTCCTGGAATACGACGGCCCCTACGAGATCTGGGGCTGGAAGCTGCACGGCATCGGCCTGCCGGAAGAGGCGCTTGACCAGATCTACCGGGAAAACTTCCGCCGGGCGGCGGGCAAGGAGCCCCGGCCGGTCAACCGGCCTCTGGCGCTGGAATTTGTGCGCCGCCGGCTGGAGCAGGCCGACCGCTACGGCTGCACCGCGCAGGAGAAGCAGGATCTGCAGGAGATTGTCGCCGAGCTTGAGGAAATGCAGAACGCATAAAAAGGCCCGCGCCGGGCAGGGCGGCTTTCCCTGCCCGCAGCCGATTGATATAATCCGCGGGGCGGCGCAGGCGGGCGGCTGGCCGGAGGGCTTAGCCGCCCGCTTTTTGCGGCAATATTTTGCGGGCATGCCCGCGTAGGATGGGGTTAACAGTGAAGCACTTCGTACACGCAGCACAATCGGTACAGACCACGCAGCCGGCCCAGCCGGCGCCAGCCTCCCAGGCGGGGGCCGGTCCGGAGGCCCCGGCGGCTTCCAACGAGCACCCGGGCGGCAGCCGGGGGCGGCAGCCCTACGGCAAGATGATCCTCCTGATCGCCGTCTGGGGGTCCTTTGCCGCGATCAACCGGCTGGCGCTCAACACCCTGGATGTATTCCAGGTCACCTTTTATACGTTCGCCTTTGCGCTGCTGTCGCTGGCCATTTGGATGGCGGCGGGGAAGAAATTCTCCCTGCTCGCGCGGCTGAGCGCCCGCCAATGGTTCTGGCTGCTGGTCCTCTCCGTCTTTTCGTTTTTATACAATTTCCTGTATTCCCTTTCTCTGTCAATGACTAACCCGGTGACGGCCTCGTCGATCAACTACCTGTTCCCGGTGTTCATCACCCTGCTGGCGGTGCCGATCAACCGGGAGCGGATGACGCTGGGCAAGGGGATCTCGGTGCTCCTGGGCTTTGCCGGCATGGTGCTGATCGTGACCAACGGGGACTTTTCCTCGCTGAAGATCGACAGCATCCCCGGCGTGCTGCTGGCGCTGACCGCTTCCCTCTGCTGGGCGCTCTTTTCCACCCTGGGCAAGATGGCCGAGGTGGACATCGTGGCGAGCAATTTTGTCTACGCCGCGGTGGCGTTTATCGCCTCAACGGCGCTGATGCTGGCCAATTCCAGCCTGGCCCTCCCTACGCCGACGGCGGGCTTTTCGATGGCCTGGAACGGGGTGATGAACTTCTGCGTCAGCTATTACCTGTGGTTCCGGATCCTGCACACGGCAAAGGCGTCCTTTGCGGCGAGCATGTCCTTCATCACCCCCTTTGCCACCCTGCTGTTTATCGCCCTGCTGCTGCATGAGCCGATCACCCTGGCCAATATCGCCGGCCTGGTGATTATTGTGGGCGGCGTGGCGGTGCAGAACCTGAAGTGCCTTCAGCCCAAGGAAAAACGAAATTAGGATGACGGCCCCGGGCGGAAACGAGCCGAACAGACTCCCGGCCCGCCAATATTTTTACGGGCCTCTGCCGGCCGGCACCCCTTGGCATAGGCCCTGTATTTTTCATAAAAGGAGCGATTGCCAATGCTGTATCCGGCCCTGCTGTCCTCCGCGCCCTGCCGCGCCGATTGTGCCGCGGCAGGGGGCGTTTTGCGCCTGTCCGTCCTGCCCGGCGGCATCCTGCGCCTGCGGTACGCCGCGGGCGGGGAATTCCCCGACTACGCCGCCTTCGGGATCCTGGAGCCCCTGCCGCCCGAAGAGGAGATGGCGGTTTCCTCCGGCCCGGAGGGGCATGTCCTGCGCGCCGGCGGGCTGGAGATCACCCTCTCCGACCGGCTGACGGTGCGCTGCCTGGCCACCGGACTGTCCGTGTCCACCCCGGCGGATTTCCTGTCCTTTGACGGGACGGAGACCACCCTGGCCCTCCGCCTTGAGGAGGGGGAGGCGGTGTACGGCCTGGGGCAGGACCCGATGGCCAACCTCAACCAGCGGGACCACCAGCGGCGGATGTTCAACCAGTTCGGCTCCAATGCCCGCAGCGGCAGCAACGGCATCCCGCTGATGCTCTCCTCCCGCGGGCACGGGGTGTTCTTGCATTCCCCCCACCCCGCCCGGTTTGACATCGGGCGGGCCGTCCCCGGCCTGGAGGACTGGAAGGGCAACGCGATGGTGCCCTCCCCCTGGGCGGCGGAGGTGACGGGGGACACCCGGCCCGATACCGTGTCGGTCGTCAACCGCCACCCGGATATCGACCTGTTCCTGATCTGCCGCGACCATCCTTACCGCTCCCTGGCCGGGTATCATGAGCTGACCGGCTTCGCGCCCCTGCTGCCCCTGTGGGGGTACGGGTTCATCCAGTCCAAAAACCGCTACCACTCCCAGGAGGAGCTGCTGGCCCTCGGGCGGGAGTTCCGCCGCCGCGGCCTCCCGGGCGATGTGCTGGTGGTCGATTGGCTCTGGTTCACCGAGTTTGGGGACTTGCAGTGGGATTTTGGCCGCTGGCCCGACCCGGGCGCGATGTTCCGCACCCTGCGGGAGGAAGGCTTCCGGGTAGTGATGGCCCAGCACCCCTTCATCAGCGAGAAGTCGGTCAACTACCGCTTGTTTGAGGAGCACGGCTGCCTGAACCGGGTGCCGCCCGGCAAGCGGGTGACCTACGACCACTCCAACCCGGAGGCCCGCCGCCTCTGGTGGGAGAAGGTGCGCCCCCTCGTGCAGCAGGGGATGGCCGGCTACTGGACCGATATGGGGGAGCTTGAGGAGCACGCCGACGGCACCGAGAGCTTCCTGGGCTCCCGCGACGACACCCACAACACCTATATGCTCAACTGGGCCCGCTCCCTGTACGAGGGGCAGGCCGCCATGGACCGCACCCGCCCCTACATCCTGGCCCGTTCCGTCTCGGCCGGCACCCAGAAATACGGCCTCACCCTCTGGTCGGGGGACGTGGATTCCTCCTGGGAGGTGCTGCGCACCCAGGTCAAGGTGGGGCAGGGGGTCTGCCTGTCCGGCCAGCCCTATTGGACGACCGACGTCGGGGGCTTCCTGACCGGCAGCGAGCTGACGGCCGAGCTGTACATCCGCTGGTTTGAATGGGGCGTCTTCTGCCCCGTATTCCGCACCCACGGCACCCGCCCGGGCAACGAGCCCTGGTCCTTCGGCCCGGAAACCGAAGCCGTCCTGGCTTCGTACCTCCGCCTGCGGTACCGCCTGCTGCCGTATATTTACGCTATGGCGTGGGAGAACCACCGCACCGGCGCGCCGATGATGCGGCCCCTCGCGCTGGAATACCCCGGCGACCCGCAGGCGGCCGCCTGGGAGGACGAGTACCTCTTCGGCCCCTCCCTGCTGGTGGCCCCGGTCACGCAGGACGGCGCCCGCCGGCGGGAGGTGTACCTGCCCGCCGGGGTGTGGTACGATTTCTGGACCGGCCGCCGGCTGTTCGGCGGGCGGGTGGTCACGGCGATGGCCCCCCTGTCCCGCATCCCCCTCTATGTCAAGGAGGGGGCGCTGCTGCCCCTGCTGGGCCGGGACATCCTGCACACCGGGGAGTATGCGGGCGCGCCGGTCGTCCTGCACGCCTACGGGCGGGTGCCCTCGTCGGTCACGCTGTACGAGGACGACGGGCTGACCCTGGACTATCAGGAGGGCGCGTTCCGCACCGCGCGGGTTTCCTACCGGCCGGAGGAGGGCCGCCTCGCGGTAGAGGCGGACGAGGGCTGGCAGGCCCCTCTTTCCCTCGTCGTGCATGAGGGGGATGGGGCCTCTGCCGTGGAGGAGGAGCCGGCCACCGCTTCCGCCGTCCTGGAAAACGACGGCCGGCTGCGGATCGTCCTGACCGTCTGCGCGCCGGACGGCACGCCGGTGCGGGCCACGGCCTCGGTGGGGCAGGGCTACACCCTCCGCCCGTCCGACCAATCGGGGCACGACGCGCACACCTACTGGGTCAGCCAGCTCCATCACAAGGATACGCAGCAGGCCGTCTGCCGGCAGGGGGGCGCCGTCCTCTCCTGGGAGGCCTTCCCCTGCGCGGAATGGCTCCCCCTGGTCATGCAGGGCGAGGTAGCGGCGGAAATCGGCGGCCGGCCGGTGACCCTCCCCCTGCGCTGGGGGAGCGGGCTGCTGACCCGCTTCAGCTACGCCGGCTCCTTTGAAAACCGGGACAACGCCGCCGGCCCGGATGCCGGCTATCCCGACTCCCTGGGCGCGGACGCCCCCTTCGCCTCCCTGCGGGGGGAGACCAAGCCCTGGGTGAGGGACCCCGGTTTCGCGTTCAATATGTACGGCTATGTGGACAACCGCCGCCGCGATTGCTATATGGGCGAGGACGAGAGCTTCAGCGGCGTGGTGTACAGCCGCTGCACCCTTTGGCTCCCGCGGGAAACCGCCGTCCGCTTCTATACCCGGCACGAGGGCGGCTTGCAAATTTGGGCGGGCCGGGAGTGCCTGTATACGGCGGAGCGGGCCGATTCCTTCCGGGAAACGGCCGAAATCCGCCTCCCGGCAGGGGAGACCCGGCTGCTGGTCAAAAACTGGGTGTGGGGCGAAAAGCCCTACAGCGCCAACGAGTTCGGCTTTTTCCTGGGGATCCGGGACGCCGGAGCGGCGGACGCGCAGGGGCGGGATGCCTCGGCCCGCCCGGAGGAAGCCTCGGCCGCCGGCTTCCGGGAGCAGCCGGGGCCGGCCCTGCCCGCCGGCCTGCTGGTCATGCCGTAACGCTCCCGGATGCCGAGGAGGCGGCTGCCCTAGAGCAGACGCCTCCTTTGGCGCTTGGCGATAGGCCGGCGTCCCCTCCGGCTTCCGGCCGGACGATAGGCCGGGACGCCGCGTCACAGCCGCGGAAGGATCGCCGGATTTTCATCATTTTTCAAGAGGGAAAACGATTACCGATTTTACAATAAGTAGAAACCGGGGAAATCGAGGGGAAATACATATACCAAATGTAAAAAAGGACGAAAATCTCGAGATAGACCCAACGGCTGAGAATAAATTATACAAAAACATTCTATACCCCTCTTGCATTTTATCGAAAGGTGTGCTAGTATAAACATGCGATAACGATTTACCAAGGGCGGATTTGCTTTGCGGTATCGTTTGCGCGCCGGCTGGACAAGGGCAGCCGGTCAACCAGCGTTTTACATGGGGCCCATTTTCTGCGGCCGATCCATGGGGGCTGGTTGCAGCTATTTCATATTAGACGTAGGAGGAATCCCTAAATGATGAAGAAACTTCTCGCCATGCTTCTGGCAGGTACGGTGGCTTTGATGCTGAGCGCCTGCTCCACCAGCGGGACGGGCGACGAGAGCAGCACCGGGAGCACCACGACCTCGGGCGAGACCGAATCGACCACTCCCGAAACCACCGAGCCGACCGAGCCGCAGGAGGAGGCCGTCCAGGGCACCTTCCGCGAGGCGTATATCGGCGACCGTGAGCAGGGGCCGGAGTGGTTCTATATGTACGACAACGACGGCAGCGGCTGGAAAGAGCTGGTGACGGCGGAATCCCTGGCGGCGGACAACCCGGATGCGGGCTACGACGGCTACGGCGACAACTGGCGCCTGCCTTATGCGGAAGGCGACGGCAAGGACGGCGGCAATAATGCCGATTATACGTCCTTTACGGAGTGGAACGGCATCAAGGCGGACTTCAGCGGCAACGACGGCAAAACCAAGCTGGCGGTCGTGTACAAGGCTCCCGGGGCCGGCACGGTGACCATCGGCCCGTGGCTGTACACCGTTTCCACCCCCAACGAGGATTACAGCGAGCTGGTTGCGGTCGACAAGTATTCCCCGGACTGCATCATCCAGATCCTGAAGAACAATGAGGAAGTCCTGTACGAGGCGGAAACCACCGCGATGGACGAGCAGAGCGCTTCCCTGACCGTGGAGGTTGCCGAGGGCGATGAAATCTACTTCACCGCGACCTCCAACGGCAACGCCTTTGAGACCCTGGTTTCCTTTGACACCATCAATGTGGAGTTTACCGCGGCGTAAGCCCGCATTGACAGGACCCTTTGAATTCGGCAATGCATCTCCCAATCGGCAAATACAGTCGGCATTAGGCGGGGGCGGCGCGGGCCACCGCACCGCTCCCGCTGAATTTTATTAAGGAGGAGTTTCGAATGAAGAAGAAGGTTCTCGGCATTGGTTTGGCACTGGCCATGGCGCTGTCCATGGGCGCGATGGCGGCTCCCAGCAGCTTTGCAGATCAGTTTGCGGACGATCGTGAGCAGGGGCCGGAATGGTCTTACATGTATGACAACGGCGACGGCTGGGAGGAAATGGTTACCGCGGATTCCCAGGGCTTTGATTATGGCGACAACTGGCGCCTGCCCAAGGAAATCGGCGACGATGTGCAGAACTACACGTCTTTTACCAACTGGGAAGGCGTTAAGGCCGACATCAGCGGGAACGACGGCAACACGGTTGTCGCCGCTGTGTACGAAGCCGCTTCGGCCGGCACGGCGGTTATTGCCCCGTGGACGCACACGATGAACGGCGTGGCGGAAGATTATAGCTTTGTTGACGCGGCCTTTGACGTAACGGTGAAGATCCTGCACAACGACGAGGAGCTGTACACCTACACCGGCAAGGACGGCACGGCGGCGAGCGAGGAAATTACCGTAGAGATGGCGGCGGGCGACCGCATCTATTTTGTTGCCAGTGCGCCGGGCGCAACGGCGGAAACCCTGGTATCCTATGATTCCGTCAGCGTGGACTTCACCGCGGCGGAAGGCGGCGCGGAAGCCCCCTCCACCGAGGAGCCTGCGGAGAACCCGACCACCGGCGAAGCGACCACGGCCCTGCCTGTGATGGCGGCGGTTGTCGGCCTGGCGGCGCTGGTCCTGGCCAAGAAGGCCAAGAAGGCGTAACGCATAAGCGTAACGACGTAGCGTGACTTTGCCCGGCCCGTTGCCGTGGGCTTGCCTGCGGCGGCGGGCCGGGATGTATTTTCCCACGGCGGCAGGAAATGCAAAACAGCAAAAACAGCAAGGAGGAAGAACACGATGATCAAGAAAATTCTCGCGCTTATCCTGGCCGGTACGATTGCGGTGCTGGCGTGTGCCTGCTCCGGCTCCGGAGACGATAACACCTCTTCCGGCGGTGAGACGAGCGAAACCACCGGCGAAACGAGCGCGCCGGAAGAAACCGAGCCGGAGGAGCAGGAGCCTGTGGTCGGTGCGATGCAGGAAGAGTTCATTGGGGATACGGAGCAGGGCCCTGAGTGGTACTATATCTATGACAACGGCAACGGCTGGCAGGAGCTGATCCTGGCGGGCACCATGGTGGACGATAACCCGGAAGCCGGCTATGAGGAGTACGGTGACAACTGGCGCCTGCCCTATGCCGAGGGCGATGAGCAGGGCAACTATTCCTCCCTGATGTTCTGGGACAGCGTGATGATCGATATTGCCGAAGAGTGCGGCACCGTGCTGGGCGTGGCCTGGCAGGCCCCCTCCGACGGCACGGCGGTGATCCCCTCCTGGGCGCACGCCATGAAGAAGAACAGCAACGACACCCTCTACGACCTCGTCAATGACCCCGACGTGACGGTGCGGATCCTGCACAATGACGAGGAGCTGTACAGCTACGTCGGCAAGGACTCCTCCGCGGCGAGCGAGGAGCTGACCGTCGAGGTCAAGGCGGGCGACCGCATCTACTTTGTCGGGGAAGCCGGCGCGAACACCACCGAAACCCTGATTGACTTCGGCACCGTCAGCGTAGACTTTACGGCGGCTTAAGGAGCGGAAGGCCCGGATAAGCAGCCCTGGCCCATCGCAGGCGCACGCTGTCGGCCGGGCCCGGCGGAAAAAAGAAAAAGCAGCGTTCCCGTTGATTGCGTGGGGCGCTGCTTTTTTCTTTTTCCGGTTTTCTTTCTTTTCCCTTTAAAAAAGCATACCCAGACCGGCGGAAATATGCTATACTGTCCCTGACAGCTTTCGGATGCCGGGCTATGCCGCTCCGCCGCGCAGGCCCTTCCCCTGCCGGGAAAGGCCTCCTGCGGAGCAGGCGTCCCTTCGCCGAAAGAGCCCCCGCGTCCCGTAACCCGGGCGGCGGCCGAAGCGGTAGGTAAAACGATTACCCTCCGCCCCTCGGCACAGCTTGGGGAGCGGCAGGGGCAATCCGGAAAAAACAATGCTGCAAAGGAGAGAATCCCTTATGAAAATCCTGAATTTTGGATCGCTCAACCTCGACAACGTATACTCGGTGGACCATTTTGTCCGCGCGGGGGAGACCCTGTCTTCCTCCAAGCTGGAGAAATTCAGCGGCGGCAAGGGGCTCAACCAATCCCTCTCGCTGGCCCGTGCCGGCGCGGAGGTCTATCACGCCGGCTGCATCGGCCAGGATGGGCAGCTCCTGCTCGACCTGCTCAAGGAGAGCGGCGCGGACACCCGCTTTGTCCGCTGCGTGCCGGGGCCGAGCGGCCACGCCATCATCCAGGTGGATAAAAACGGCCAGAACTGCATCCTGCTCTACGGCGGCGCGAACCAGGAGATCACCACCGAATTCGTGGACGAGGTGCTGGCCGCGTTCAGCGCCGGGGACGTCCTGCTGCTGCAGAACGAGATCAACAACCTCGACTACATTGTGGAAAAGGCCGCGGACAAGGGGCTGAAGATCGCCCTGAACCCCTCCCCCATTGGGGAGAACCTCTTCCGCCTGCCGCTCCAAAAGATCACCTATTTCATCCTCAACGAGATTGAGGGCAAGGAGATTACCGGCAAGGAGGAAGCGGACGACATCCTGGCCGAGTTCCGCCGCCGCTACCCGCAGAGCGTCGTGGTCCTCACCCTGGGCAAGGACGGCGCGGTCTACGACGACGGGACCACCCGCTGCCGCCATGGGATCTACGATGTGCCGGTCGCGGACACCACGGCCGCCGGCGACACCTTCACCGGCTACTTCCTGACCTGCATCACGGCCGGCGAGACCCCGGCCGCAGCGCTGGAAAAGGCGTCGATCGCCTCCTCGCTCGCCGTCTCGGTCAAGGGCGCCGCGCCCTCGATCCCGACGATGGAGCAGGTCAAGGCCGCCAACCTCCCCCTCGTCCGCTGAGCCGCCCGGCAGCGCCTCTTTGGGGATGCGCGCGCGGCCGCACACCAGACGTGAAATGCGAGAATGGATGGTATCATGGGAAATTTGAACATTGATTTCGTGGAGATGCTGGGCAAGCCGGATTTCGGCAAGGACACCGCCTCCTTCCGCGAGTTTGAGAAAGCCTTCGTCGCCGTGCGGGAGAAGATCGAGGCGGCGATCTACACCCCGATCGCCCCGCTGGCGATTGAAGCCTACGTCACGAAGGAGCCGGTCCCCTACGCCGAGCGGACGACCGGCCGGCATATCACGCCCGCCATCGGGGAAACCTGGGGCGAGCTGTTCGACTGCGCCTGGTTCCACTTCCAGGGGCAGGTGCCGCCCGCGGGCAAGGGCAAAAAGGTATCCCTGCTCATCGACTTTTCGGGCGAGGGGCTGGTCTTTGACCAAAACGGCGAGCCTCTCAAGGGCCTGACCAGCGTGACCACCACCGACGAATTCCCCCTCGGGCTGTGGGGCAAGAAGACGGTCGAGGTCAGCGACTGCTCGTCCGGTGACGAGCCGATTGACCTGTGGGTGGATGCCGGGTGCAACGACCTCCAGGGTCAGTACCGCAACGACGGCCGGGTCAAGGAGGCCGCCATCGTCACGGTGGACACCCTGGCCCGCGACCTGTTTTACGACTTCACCGTCTGCCTGAGCCTGTACGTCGGCCTGTGCGAAAACGACGACGCCTACGCCGATGAGGTGCTGCCCAGCCTGCTCAAGGCCTCCCGGCTTTTGGAGGAGGTCACCCCCGCCAGTATGCAAGCCGCGCGGGAGGAGCTCGGCCAGGTGCTCTCCCGGGAGAACGAAACCGTTGAGCTGCGGTATTCCTCAATCGGCCACTCCCACCTTGACCTGATCTTCCTGTGGCCGGAGCGGGAGACCATCCGCAAGGGCGCCCGCACCTATTCGACCGCCCTCTACCTGATGGAGAAATACCCGTTTTACAAATTCGGGTGCAGCCAGCCCCAGATCTACGTCTGGATGAAGGAGCATTACCCGTCGATCTACCGCCGGATCAAGGAGCGGGAGAAGGAGGGCCGCTGGGAGTGCCAGGGCTGCTTCTGGGTCGAGATGGACACCAACCTGCCCTCCGGCGAATCCCTTGTCCGCCAGATCCTGTACGGCAAGCGCTTCTTTATGCAGGAGTTCGGCAAGGAGATGAAGGTCGGCTTCCTGCCCGACGTTTTCGGCTATTCCGCCGCCCTTCCCCAGCTCCTGGTCAAGAGCGGCACCCCCTATTTCATGACCCAGAAGCTGTCAATGAACGACACCAACCGCTTCCCGCGGCACACCTTCCTCTGGAAGGGGATCGACGGCAGCGAGGTGCTGACCCATATGCTGCCCGAGGACAGCTACAACAGCGCGGCCGTGCCCCAGATGGCGATCTACGGCCTGCACCACTACACCGACCTTGACCGCTGCGGCGAGGCCCTCCAGCTCTTCGGCATCGGGGACGGGGGCGGCGGCCCCGGGTACGAGCATCTGGAGCGGATCCAGCGGCAGAAGAACCTCAAGGGCTCGCCCCCCCTCCGCCCGGAATTCTGCATCGATTTTTTTGAGCGGATCAACCGCAAGCGGGATACCTACCGCAAATGGGTCGGCGAGCTGTATTTTGAGCGGCATCAGGGCACCTATACCTCCATCGCCAAGGGCAAGTGGTACAACCGCCAGGCGGAGATCAAGCTCCATCACGCCGAATGGCTCTACACCCTGGCCAACCTCCGGCTGGGGACGCCCTATCCCCATGACCGGCTGGAGGAAATCTGGAAGGAAATCCTGCTCTACCAGTTCCACGACTGCCTGCCCGGTTCTTCCATCAAGCGGGCGTATGAGGAGACCCACGCCCGCTACCGCGTCCTGCTTGAGGAGCTGGACGGGATGATTGCCAAGGCCGGGGCGCTGCTGGCCGGGGGGATGGATACTACGGGCTTCCAGGAGCCCCTCGCGGTGTTCAACCCCACTTCCTGGGAGCGCTCCGAGGTGGTCGAGGTCGACGGCCGCCAGGTTGCGGTCACGGTCCCGCCCCTGGGCTATGCGGTGGCGGAGCTCGCGGGCGCGCCGTCTCCCGCTGTGGAGGACGCCCCGGCCGACCGGCTGGAGAACGAGAAGCTGCGGGTGCTCTTTAACCCGGACGGCACGATTGCCTCGCTGTACGATAAGGAGGAGGGCCGGGAAGCCCTCCGGGAAAATACGGTGGGGAATGCGCTGAAGCTTTATGACGATGAGTATACGCACTGGGATATTAACAAGAATTACTTGACCTGCACGCCGGAGCAGGCCCGGCTGGTGTCTGCCAAGGGCTTTGCCCGCGGCGTGGTCAAGGGGATCGCGATGGAGTATACCATCGGCCAGTCGAAAATTTCCCAGACCGTCACCCTGCGGGACGGCTCCAAGCGGCTCGATTTTGAGACCACGGTCGAGTGGAACGAGACGTACAAGATGCTTCGTTCCTCCTTTCCGGTTGACATTGTGACCGATTCCGCCCGCTGCGAGATCCAGTACGGCAGCATCCTGCGCCCGACCCACCAGAACACCACCTGGGACCAGGCGAAATTTGAGGTTTGCGCCCATCGCTATGTGGATATGGCGGACAGCGGCTACGGCGTCGCCATCCTGAACAACGGCAAGTACGGGTACAAGGTCTGGGACAACGTGCTGGACATCGACCTGCTGCGCAGCCAGATGTGCCCCTGCGAGGACGGGGATAAGGGTGTGCATTCCTTCACCTACGCCATCCTGCCCCATGCCGGCGGCGTGGTGGAGGGCGGCGTGGTCCGTGCGGGCTGCGAGCTCAACATGCCCCTGCTTACGGCGGAAATCCCGGCCAGGGAGGCCGGGGCCGGGCGGGCCGACCTGCCTGCGGCCGATACGCTGGCCTGCATTGACCGCCCCAACATTATCCTGGACGCGGTCAAGCGGGCGGAGGATACCGACGGCTACATCCTGCGCTTCTATGAGGCCGGCGGCCGGCGCACCAAGGCGCATATCGCCCTGAACGGCCTGCGGGCCGAGGGGCTGGCCGACCTGCTTGAGCGTCCGCTGGACGGCGAAGAGGCCGCAAAGCTTGCGGCGGACGGGGACGGCTTTACGCTGGATTTCCACCCGTTTGAGCTGCATACCGTGCTGGTTAAACGGCGGTAAGGCCCTTTCCGGGCCGGCGCGGCGGCGCTTCCTTATCCTCTGCGGGGAGGGAGGGGCGCCGCCGGCGCCTTCCCAGCGGGCCAAAAAACGGAAATTGAAAAAAGTGCAACCGCGGCGTGTTAAACGATTTCACAACGCCGCGGTTGATTTTTTTACGAAAACAGCAAAAAGGGTGGAAAATCCGTTGGAAAATTCACAAAAGCAAGGCTTGTTTTTTCGGGGGATTTCGAGTATAATACCTATATACGGGGCGTCGCTTTTCCCCCTTGCGGAAAGGGGAAAATGGTCCAAAATGGGAAAAAGCCCGCCCGACGTAAAATATGGGCATGAATTTTTGTCTGTTTTCATACGGTGTCTTGAGTTGACTTTTTTCTTTTTTTGTTATACTATAAGGTAAACGATTACGCATCGTTTGCTCTCGGAGGGCGGGAATCTTGAAAAAGAGTTTGTCGATAAAGGACATTTCGGCAATGTCGGGGGTTTCCATTGCGACGGTATCCCGCATCATCAATGGAAACGGCCGCTACTCAAAGGAAACCGAAGAAAAGGTCAAGGCCATCATCAAGGAATACCATTATGTGCCCAGCATGGTGGCCAAGGGGCTGCGCACCCATCGGATGGACAATATCGGGATTATCGTGCCGGACATCACCAACGAATTTTTCGTCAAGCTGGTGCATGAGCTGGAGTCCACCCTTTTCGCCTCCTCCTACTCCTCGCTGATCTGCAACACCAACGAGAACGTCGAGGTGGAGCAAAAGTATCTCCAGATGCTCAAGATGCAGAACGTGAGCGGGATCATCTACATATCCGGCGGGTACAACAGCGATTATAAGGAACTGGCGGAGATCCCCACCGTCTTTATTGACCGCGTGCCGAACCGGACCAGGAATATTGAAAAGTTCGTGATGATTGAATCGGATAACCGGCAGGGCGGCTACATCGCCACCCGCGAGCTGCTGGAAAAGGGATGCCGGAAGGTGGTCATGCTGACCGACCGCCGGCGGCTCTCCAGCCAGGAGGAGCGGATTGAGGGCTACCTTGCCGCCCACGCCGATTACCATGTCCCCTGCGACGAACGGTATATCGTCGACCTGGACAGCATTGATTTCAAGAGCGCGCATGATAAAATCAGCCAGCTGCTGGACGAAGGGCTGGAATTCGACGGGGTGTTCGGCACCACCGACTGGCTGGCTCTCGGCGCCTATGTGGCCCTGATCACCCGGCGCGTCCGCGTGCCGGAGCAGGTGAAGATCGTCGGCTTTGACGACATTTCCATCTCGGAGTTCAACGCGCTGCCGATTACGACCGTCCATCAGCAGGTGGACATCATCGGCCAGACGGCGGTGAAGTCCATGCTGCAGTTGGTGCAGAATAAGCCGGTAAAGGCGAGGGAAACGGTGGTGCCGGTCTACCTGGTGAAGCGGCAGTCTACCTGACCCGCCCGGCCGCCCCGCCGCGCCGAAGGGCGCGGGAGAAGGGGGAGCGGGAACACAAAAACGGAAAACCGCAGGACAGGGGAAACCGCTGTTCTGCCTTTTCGTTCCTGCTGAGTAAACGTTTACACGGTGCTTTTGTCAAAAACAAACCATTTTCCCGCCTGCCTGTTGTGCAGCGTGTCGGCAAGCCGTCCGGCGGCTGCCGCTGAGGGGGAGGGCCGGCGCAGGAATGCAAGGCCGGAAGCACTGGAAAGGTGCCGGAGGAAGCCGGGGATAACCGGGAAGGGCCGGGAGGCTAGAGCTGAAAAAAAGGACGGCTCCGGAAGGGGGCCGTTCCGCCGTCTCCTTCATATTGAGAATCGTTTGGCGAGGAATGCATCCCGCTGAAACCAACATATAGCTACCCACCGCTGCGCGGGAGAAGGCTCCCGCTGGAAAAAGAGAGAGGATGACTTCCGCTGTGAACGCAATGGACACTAGGGAATCGGTAAAAAAGCCGCTGTTTTCCGCCTCGCTGATGTGCATGAACCTGTTGGACATGCGGCAGCAGTTTGAGGTTCTCAACCGCCGCATCCAGATGTACCACGTCGACATTATGGACGGGCATTTCTGCAAGAACATCACCCTGTCCCCGGACTTCGTCAAAGTCTGCGCCTCGGTGGCGGAGCATCCGATTGACGTCCATCTGATGGTGGAGCATCCGGGCGACTTCATTGACCAGCTGATTGCGGTCGGCGCGGCGGTGATCTCGCCCCACGCGGAAACCATCAATGTCGACGCGTTCCGCACCATTGACAAGATCAAGTCGGCGGGCTGCCAGATGGGCGTGGTGCTCAACCCGGCCACGCCGCTGAGCTATGTGTCGCATTACCTGAACCATATCGACCTGCTGACCATTATGACGGTGGATGTGGGCTATTCCGGGGGCAAATTCGTCCCCGAGGCGCTGGATAAAATCCGCGAGGCCGTCCGCATCCGGGAGGAGAGGGGCCTGCACTACGTCATCCAGGTGGACGGCGCGTGCAACGCCGCCAACTTCAAGGCGATGGACGAAGCGGGCGCCGAAGCGTATGTGGTGGGCAACACCGGCCTTTTTGCGATGGACCCCGACCTAAACCGCGCGGCCGACATCCTGTATGAAAACTTTTCTCGGGAGACCGGCCGGGCTTTGTAAAGCAGGCGGCTCCCTATAGGCGCCGGAGCGACGGATAGAGGAGAAAATGAGGCCGCGGCTTCCCTTTGCGGTGGAAGGGGCGGCAGCCGGGCATCCGGAGAAAGGGATGCGCCGGCAGGGGATCATGACAAGGGAGGTATTTATCCTATGCGATCACAATGCATCTTAGGCATGGATATCGGAGGTACGAACGTCCGTGCCGGCTTGGTTGATAAGGAACACAACCTGTACCACTTCCGGATCATCAACACGCAGTCCATGCGGGACGGCGTGAACAATAAAAGCTTCGTTGAAAACCTGACGGATCGCATTGAGGCGTATATTGGAGCGTTTGAGGACCGTTTTGAGGTCGTCGGGATCTCGGTCGGCTTTCCTTCAACCATTGACAAGACCCGGCGTGTGGTGCTTTCCACCCCGAATATTGCAGGGCTGAACAACGTGCCGATTGCGGATATCCTGGAAAAGCGGCTCGGTATCCCGGCCTATGTAAACCGGGACGTCAATATGCTGTTTTACCGCGACCTGCGGCAATTTCATATCGGCAGCGACTGCATTGCACTGGGCTGCTACATCGGCACCGGCTTCGGCAACGCGATCTATGTCAAGGGGGAAATCCTGTTAGGCAAAAACGGCGTGGCCGGCGAGCTGGGGCATATCCCGATGCTGGGGCTGAATGCCCAGTGCGGCTGCGGCAATTGCTCCTGCATTGAAACCCGTGCGTCCGGCCGGTATTTGGAGGCGCTGGTGGCCAAGGAGTTCCCCGACGTGTCCATCGGCAAGGTGTTCACCAAATACGCCAGCCATCCGCGGATTGAGGAATTTATTGAATACCTTTCCCTCCCGATTGCGACCGAGATCAATATCTTTGATCCGGACTACGTCGTGCTGGGCGGCGGGATCCTGCAGATGGAGGATTTCCCGATTGACACGCTGGAAAAGTATATTGTCCGGCATTCCCGCAAGCCGTATCCGGCGGAAAACCTGGTCCTGCTCTATTCCGAAATGGCCCAGGAAAACGGCGTAATCGGCGCGGGGATCTATGGCTTCTCTGCGCGGGAGCGGGCGAACAAGGACTCCGCTTATCAGCAGCGGCGGGCGTAAAGCCGCCGCGCGTCATAGCTTTGTTTGAAAGGAAGGCTTCACGATGATTGCGATTGCAAACGACCATGTCGGCTTGGAACTCAAGGCGAAAATCATAGAGGTGCTGGAGAAAAAGGGGCTGGAATACAAGGACTTCGGCACCTATACCAGCGAACGCACCGACTACCCGATCTATGCCCAGCAGGCGGCGGACGCCGTCGCCTCCGGCGAATGCGACCGCGGGATCCTGATCTGCGGCACAGGGGTGGGCATTTCCCTGGCGGCCAACAAGGTGCCGGGCATTCGCTGCGTCGTGTGCAGCGACTGCTACAGCGCCAAGCTTTCCCGCCAGCACAACAACACCAATATGCTTGCGATGGGCGCCCGGGTGGTCGGCCCCGACCTGGCCCAGATGATTACCGAAATCTGGCTGGATACCGATTACGAGGGCGGCCGCCATCAGCGCCGTCTGGATATGATCGCCCGGATTGAAAAGGGCGAAAAGGTGTACTAATTCCCGGCGGATAGGGGCCGCATGGCGGGGAGATGAGGGGAGAAGCGGCACATGATTAGCTTTGACGGACAGGTCTGGCGGCTGCAGAACGACAGCTTCACCTACAGCATCGCCCTGTTTGGCCGGCAGGTGGCGCATCTGGGGATGCTGCCGGCCGGCTCGGATATTTCGCTGACCCCGGAAGCCGTCCGGCGGCGCTGGGCGCTCCTGCCCTCGGAGGTATACCTGAACGTCAACGACGAGGGGCTGGAATACTGCCACAACGCGCGGTATCTCCGGCCCCGTGCCAGTGAGCGGGCCGTATACAAAGAGTATTATGTGCAGACCCATTGGGATTACGCCGAACTGGTCATCCTGCTGCTTGACGAGTTTTCCGGCGCGCAGATCGAACTGCATTACCGCCTGTATAACCGCTCCCCTGGGCTTTCCCGCTTTACGGTGGTGCGCAACGTGGGGGAGGGACCGCTGAAGCTCAACCATGTTTCCAGCTTCACGATGCACAACTTCCCCTATCAGCCCAAAAACGAGGGCGTGGACGAGCTGTACCTGCACAGCTTCCCCTCCCAGTGGGATTATGAGGCCGAGCACCGCCGGGATTCCTTTGCACAGCTGGGGCTGTATCCCTCCTGCTGCCGCAAGGCGTTTCATGTGGAAAGCAACTCGGCCTGGTCCTCGGGCGAATATATCCCCACCTTTGCGGTGGAGGATCCCGCCGCCGGGCTCACCTGGGCGGTCGAGATCGAGCACAGCTTTGCCTGGCGCTTTGAGCTGAGCGCCGGTGGGCTGGAGGGCGAGCATTATTACTATATGCAGGGGGGCTGCGGCGACACCCGCCATGCGGGCTGGTCGGTCACCCTCCCGCCGCGGGGGAGCTTTGAGACGCCGGCGGCCACCCTGGCGGTGGCGCCGGGCGGGCTGGACGAGGCGCTCAACGCCCTGCATACCCATCAGTTTGAGGTATTCCTGCGGCAGAACGACCTGGCAAGGTCCCTGCCGGTGGTGTACAACGAATACATCTCCTCCGGCGGCAGCGCGGACGAGGCCTCCGTGCGGGAGCAGATCCCCTATGCCCAGAACATGGGGGCGGAATACTTCGTGATTGATTCCGGCTGGTACGCCGCCAAAGGGACGGGGGACGCCCGCTCGGAGTGGTGGCTCACCGTCGGCGACTGGGAGGCCCCCTGCGAGCGCTGGCCCCACGGCCTGGCCGAAACCGCGCGGGCGATCCGCCGCAGCGGGATGATCCCCGGCATCTGGCTGGAGCCGGAGTGCCTGGGCAGCCTGTCCAAGGCGTTTGATGACCCGGGGCTGCCCCGGATGACGGCGGGCGGCAAGCCGGTCGAGGACGACAACCGCCGCTTCCTCAACCTAGCGGACCCCCGCGCCAGGGAATACCTCGACGGCGTGGTGGACCGGCTGGTGGAGATGGGCTTCGGCTATTTCAAGTTCGATTTCAACAGCGACTTTTTTCCCGGCTGCGACAACGCCGAGGGCAGCCCGGTCCACGGAGGGCTGCTCCACGTCCGCGCCTACGCGGCGTGGCTGCGCGGCCTGCGCCGCCGCTACCCGGATATCCTGGTGGAAAGCTGTGCCAGCGGCGGGATGCGGATGGATTACGGCCTTTTGTCCTGCGCCGACCTGGTTTCCATCTCTGACCAGGGGGATATCGGCTGCCTGGCCAACCTGTTTTTCAGCGTCAGCCGGGTGGTGCATCCCCTTCAAATGGGGAACTGGAGCCTGCTGTATCCGCAGCAGAACGAGGAGCAGCTGGGGCTTTCGCTGATCAATTCTATGCTGGGACGGATGACGCTGGGGGGCGAGGTGACCCGGCTCAAGCCCGGGCAGATGGAGCGGATCCAGCGGGCGACCGCGCTGTATAAAGGCTACCGCAGCCAGCTCGCCCAGAACCCGCGCGTCTACCACCTGACCCCCGACCTGGCCCAGTACGTCAATAACGGCATCCTCGCGCTTGAGGTCAGCTGCCGCGGCGGGGAGCATGTGCTGCTGGCCGTGTGGCGGCTGAATACCGCCGAGACGGGCGTCTGCCTGAAGCTGCGGGAGATTGACCGGGATGCCGCCTACCGCGTGTGCGAGTTCCCCAGCGGGTCGGAGTGGACCGTCCCCGGCAGCGAGCTTGAGGATGGGCTGGCGCTGACCCTGCCCTGTGAAAACAGCGGCCGCCTGCTCTGGCTGCAAAAGCAGGAGAAGCAGGCGGGGCCGAAACGGCAGGGGCAGGAGGGATAGCCGCCGGCCCCGCTTGTGGGGAGGGCGGCCCCTTGCCTGCGGGTCGGTTTTCCGCCCGTTTCCGTGTGTGCCCGCAGGGCTTCGGCGGCTTTTGACGCCGGTTCCCTACGGCGGCGGGCCCGCAGGGCCTGTGCGCGGGCTTTTCCCTGGTTCCGTGATCTCGCAGGGGCAAATCCCTGCCGGATATATTGCATACCGCGCGGGCGGCCGGCGTGCCGGCGGCTTTGGCAGCGGTAAAGAAAGGATGCGTTGGTTATGCTGTCAAAAGAAAAAGTGGAGCAGGCGCGTGCGCGTGCCCGGGAATATTTCGAGCGCGCCCACATTGTCCTCACCGACGAGGAAAAGGCGAATATTGAGATCGCCGACATGGGATTGGGCGATCTTGATGCGATGGGGCTGCAGCTGGTCACCTACGTCAGCACGGACCGCTGCTCCGCCAAGGAGCTGGTGCTCTTCCCGCACCAGACCTGCCCGGAACACCGGCATCCGCCTCTCGGCCCGGACAATCCCGGCAAGGAGGAGACCTTCCGCTGCCGCTACGGCGAAGTGTACGTCTATGTCGACGGGGAGCCGACCGAGAACATCGTCGCCAAGATCCCGGCAGGCAAGGAAGCCTATTTTACCGCCCGGCATGAAATCATCCTGCACCCCGGCGAGCAGTTCACCCTGCACCCCAATACCCGGCACTGGTTCCAGGCCGGCCCGGAGGGCTGCATCGTCTCCGAGTTTTCCACCAAAAATGTGGATGAGGAGGATATCTTCACCGATCCCGCCATCATCCGCATGCCGCAGGAGGGCTGAGGCCGCCCTGGCGCCTCCCCAGGCCCTCCCGGGCGGAGATGCGCCTTCGGTGCCGATCGGCATGGTGCGGCGGGGTACGACGCACCGTGTGGCTTTGTGTCTTCCTTCTTCGCTATCTTCTTTTCCCGCGCCGCGGCAACGCGGAACCCACCGCGGGTGATTGCCTTATAAAAACGCGCCGGTATTTGCTCGCCGGCGCGTTTTTATTTATGCCGTGGGGAACCCGGCGCCAGGCCGCGCAGGCTCCGGCCGCGGATAGGCGTCCCCCAGGAACCGGCTTGGCATCGGGCTTGGCCCCGCAGGCCGTCTTTGCGTAAGAGCCTAAAGCCGCCGGGGGCGGGACGGCCGGCTGCGCTTTCTGCCGGCAGTTTTCCGGCGGGGCGGGTATCTCCTGCTCAAACGCGATAAACCGGAGGCCGCGCAGGACAGCCTCCGGTTTGCTGCAAGAGCCTTATCCGGCCTTATGGCGGCCGCTTTCTATGCAAAGAGCCGAGGCATCGGGACCGCCTTAACGGTCGGCCTTGCCGTCTTTCTCTTTCTCCTTCTCTTTTTCCTTCTCCTTTTCCCGGTCCTTTTCCTTTTTGTCCGGGTCGGTCAGGCTGTACAGGATCCGCGCCGCCGCCGCCCGCCGTGCGTTGGCCTCGAGCGCCAGCCGCATCGCCAGCCAGTACCGGGAGTCCGCATCGGCGTCCGCCGCGCCCTCCAGCCGCGCGGCCGTTTCCTTGAGCGCCTGGTCCTGCACCTCGACAAATTCCGGGTATTGGCTGGAAACGCTGCTCCCCTCGGTGAGCCCATGGATCAGCGCGTTGATTTCCGGCAGGGAAAGCACGTTTTTCAGGGTGCAGACCATCAGCAGCATCGCGATGTGGTCGCGGCTGTATTTCTTCTTTTCGGGGCGGGGGAGGACACCATCCTTGACATAATTGTTGATCATGCTCGGGGTCAGCAGCCGCTCCCCTTCGGCAGCGAAGGGCTCCAGCTGCCGGTTCATAAAGGTGATGACCTGGTCCATGTACAGCTCCAGCTCCGGCAGGCGCTCCCACGGCGCGAATTCATACTGCTTCATGGCTTCCACCCAATTTTTTAAGTTTTCTAGCCTTTCCGGCGCGTCCGGGCTTTGTGCCATCGGGAGGGACCCCTTTCCTGCTTCAAGCTTTTTTACATTCCGGCAATAAATTCTAGGATATTGGTTAACATAGATAGTATACCATACTAGCAAATCGTATGCAAGCCTGCGGAGTCCTGTTGACAAAATAATTAAAAACCGATATACTAGTATTATAAACTATATTATAAGGAGGGCTGGACGATGAATCAAGCGAAAACCGTGGCCATTTGGGGAGACAGCGTGATGCGCGGCGTGGTCTATAACGAAGAAAAAGATCGTTACACCCTCTTGGAGGAAAACAGCGCCGACCGGGCCTCCCGCCGCCTTGGGCTGGCGCTGAATAACCGCGCCCGCATGGGCTGCACCGTGTCCAAGGGCCTGGCGATCCTAAAGCGGGATTTGAAGGCAGGGGTGCGGGGGGATGCGGCGCTGATTGAATTCGGCGGCAACGACTGCGACTACCGCTGGGAGCAGATTGCCGCCGACCCGGGCCGGGATCATCAGCCGAAAACCCCGCTGGCCCTTTTTACCGCCCAGCTGCGGGAGATGGTACAGCTGGTGCGGGAAAAGGGGATGGCGCCGGTGATGATGACCCTGCCTCCCATTGACGCGCAGCGCTATTTCCGCTTTTTTACCCGCGGCGGACTGAACCAAGAGCGCATCCTGTCCTGGCTGGGCGACATCCAGCATATTTACCGCTGGCATGAGCGGTACAACGCCGCGGTGGTGCAGGTGGCCGAGGAGTGCGGATGCCCCCTGGCCGGGGTGCGGGAGGCTTTCCTGTGCGAGCATCGGGTGGGCGACCTGCTCTGTGCGGACGGCATCCATCCCAACCGCCGGGGGCACGCGCTGATTGAGACGGTGCTGGAAAAATTCGGGCTGAGCATTGAGCGCCGGGCGGGGCTGGCCGTCCCCGCGGTTTGAGCCGCCGGGAAGCCGTTTCGCCCTGCGGGGCCCCGGGGAATACACCAAGAGCCCCCTCCTACGGGCCGCATGGCGGCGGGAGGGGGCTCTTGCACGGCAGCCAGGGGAGAAGGCGGTCAGCCCTGCACGGAAACGGCCGCCAGCGGGCTGTCCGTAGGATGGGCGACGCACCAGGCGTTCAGCGGCTCGTCCCCGTCCCCCTTCGTGACGCTCCACACGACGGAGGCTTCCTCCCCGGGGGCCAGCCCCTCCACCGGGAGGATGGTTTCCTCCGCCGTCCAGGAGCAGGCGGCGTCCACAAACAGCTCGGCCTCAAAGGCGGGAGCCTCCGCCCCGCCGATGTTGCGGATTGTGGCGCGGATTTCAATGGTTCCGTCCCCGGTTTGGGTCAGCACGGGCTCGTCGATGGTAAGCCGGGCGGGGAGATCGCCCGGGAACAGTTCCAAAAGCTGGATGCCGTCCGGCTCGAGGGTGAGCTCCAGCGTGGTCGCGCTGGCGGCGGGTACCAAGGCCAGCAGGCTCTTTTCGCCAGTGGGGGAGTAGGATACCGCCTGCGTAAACGCGCCGGGGACGGTGACGGAGAGGGGCTGGGATTCGCTTCCCCGGTTCCACGCCGCCAGGATGACGCGGCCGTTTTCCTGCTCAAAGGCGTGGACGTAGGCGGACGGCTTCCTGGCGGCGAACGCCAGCTCGTCGTCAATGGGGCGGTGGGGGCTCGAAAACAGCCCGTTGCCCATGGTGACCGCAAACCAAAGGGGCTTGGGGAAATAATTGTGATCCAGGCATCCGAGGAAATAGTTGTTCACATCCCCGATCGCCGCGCTGTCCAGCCGGAGGTTCTTGATTTCGTACCAGCTGATCCCGCACGCCTCGTCGGTGGCGGCGATGGTGGCGTAGGTCCGCAGGAAGGTCACGGCCTGGAAGGGCTGGGTCTTTTCATAGGGCTGCTCCTGCCAGACCTGGCCGGAAACCTGCCCGCTTTCCTGCACATAGTCGCTGTAGCCGATCTCGCCCACCCACAGCTCCTGCTTAGCGCCGTTGGTTTTGATCAGGCCCGCCAGGTCGCTGATCATCTCCCCGTAATCCTCTGTGGAGGAGGGGTTCCATGTCTCGTTGTAGCCGTGGACGTCAATAATATCAAAATAGTCGGCCACCCCGGCGGTGTAGATGCTCTGCACATGGGCGCGGCCTGTATCGGTCAGCCCGGAAAAAATGGTTTTGGCGCCGGGATCGGCGTCCTTCACGGCCCTGGCGCCGGTTTCCGCCAGCTCCAGCAGGTCCTTCCAGGTCCCGCCCCAGAACTCCTGGTTGTCCCCCTCGTTCCAGATCTCCCACTGATGGATGCGGCCTTTGTACCGGTCTGCCAGGGCATAGACAAAATCGTACCAGTCCTGCAGGTCCTGTACCGGATCGAGCCAGTCGCCGCCGGTGGCCCAGGTGGCGGAGTAGCAGATATAGGGGTACAATTCGATGCCGTATTCCTCCGCCAGGGAGACGATGGTGTCCAGGAAATTCCAGTTGTATACCCCCTTGCGGGGCTCATAGTCCCCCCAGGCGACGCTGATGCGCACCCGCCGGATGCCGTAGCGGGACAAAAGGGAAAAATCCTGTTCCACCGTTTGGGCCGAGGTGCCCGCGGGATAGTCCTCGCACAGGCCGAAGGTGGGGAGGAAATACTCCCCGCCGTAATGGGTTTTGTTAAGCGACTGGCCGAGGATGACCTTCCACTCCTCCGGGGTCATCTCATCCTCGCCCCCGCTTTCCTCCTGCCCGGAGGCGCCGGTGGACGAGCCGGCGCTTGCAGGCGTCTCGCCCTGCGGGCTGCATCCGGCCAGGACGGCCGCCAGCAAAAGCAGGGCGAGAGCCCGGATAAGGATGGGAAGGCGGGGCTTTTTTCGGCAAGAGGCATAGGGCTTGACCATGGCGGGGTCCTCCTTTTTCCGCTGTGTAAACGATTCCGCAAAGGGCGGTCTTAGGGGCAGCTCCGTCCCCTAGCATACAGCTTTTTCCTTATATTGTCAAACGTTATTTTTAATATTTTATTCAATTTGCAAATAGAATCCCGGGCGGTTTCTTGACGGCGGCCAGAGGCTTGTGGTAGAATTGCCCTATCCGGCATCCGGCCGGGATAAGCTTTCTAAGGAGGGTTTCATTGATGGACGGGATCACGATCCGCCGGCTTACGCCCGAGCTGTCCGGCGATTACTTCGATTTTTTTGAAAACCGCGCTTTTACCGACGGTTCCCCTTACCGGTGCTACTGCCAGGTATACCAGCTTACCAAGGAGCAGTCCGACGAGGCGTTGGCCGGCGTCGAAGGCGCCGACATCGGCCGTGTGTGCCGAAAAATTGCCGAGGAGCAGATCCAAGCCGGGCTTCTGCGGGGCTACCTGGCGTATGACCGGGGGGTGTCCATCGGCTGGTGCAACGCCAACGACAAGGCCTGTTACCCGGAGGAATCGTGCGTCGGCACCCATTTCCACGCCCCGGCTGAGAAGCGGGAGGTCGCGGTGGTGTGCTTTGAAATCGCCCCGGAATACCGCGGCCGGGGGATCGCCACCGCCCTTTTGCAGCGGGTGCTGGACGATGCGGCCGCCGAAGGATACCGGGCGGTGGAAGGCTTTCCCGTCCTGAGGGAGGAGCGGTACGAGTGGGACAGCCCCGGCCCCATCCGGCTTTACGAGAAGCTCGGGTTTTCCAAGGTGGCGGAGCGGGACGGCCTGGCGGTCATGCGCTGGGAGTGCGGCCGTCCCTCTGGGGCATAAATCCCTTGCCTCCCGGCAGAAGCCAAGGGGCCGCGTTTGCCGGGAAGGGCATAGGCTCCCTTCCGCCCGGCTGCCTGCCGGCGCTGCCTCCCGTCGCATTTTCCAAAAATCCGCGGGGGCAGGGCCGGTATTTTTCCTTGACAAGCCCGCCGGCGATGGAGTATGATAAAGCCAGCGAATCCACAGAGATGGATCCGTGAAGGATCCGGCGAGGAGTTTCTCTCATGGCTACGTTGTCGCGTAAAACGCAGCAAAATCGATTTACGGGCGTGTTTAGCTTCGGTCATTATTTTGGCTGGGGCTATTTTTGCTGCGCGGATCGTGCTGTGAGACAACCGGCGTAGCCGCCGGGAAACTGCCGTTGACCAAGGAACACAAGGCGGGGCTCATTGCACGATGAGCTCCGCCTTTTTGCATGTGTTTCGTCGTCGGAGGCGGCGCCCCCGTTATCGCCGTGCGCTGCCGCGCACGTCCCGTCAAAATCCCCGCATTGTCGGAAAGTCGGAAAGGATGAATGTTATGATTATCGTACTCAAGCCCGGAACCACCCGCGAGCAGGTCCAGGAATTCTCCGCCATGCTCGAAAGCCAAAACGACGTCAAGGTCAACGCCTGGTACGGCGAGCACTCGATCGTGCTTGGCCTGATCGGCGACACGGCGGCGGTGGATATTGATTTCATCGGCGCGCAGAAGATCGTGGAAAGCGTCAAGCGGGTGCAGGAGCCGTACAAGAAGGCCAACCGCAAATTCCATCCGGACGACACCGTGATTGACCTCGGCCACGGCTCGGTCATCGGGGGCGGCAAGCTCGGCGTGATCGCCGGCCCCTGCTCGGTGGAAAGCGAGGAGCAGATCACCGAGGTCGCCAAGGACGTCAAGGAGGCGGGCGCGGCCTTCCTGCGGGGCGGCGCGTTCAAGCCCCGCACCTCCCCCTACGCCTTCCAGGGCCTGCGGGCCACCGGGCTGGAGCTGCTGCGCCACGCGCGGGAGAAGACCGGCCTGCCCATCGTGACCGAGATCATGTCCCCGGCCCACCTGGTGCTGTTTGAGGATGTCGACATCATCCAGGTCGGCGCCCGCAATATGCAGAATTTCGAGCTGCTCAAGGAGCTGGGCAAGTGCGATAAGCCGATCCTGCTCAAGCGGGGCCTGGCCAACACCATTGAGGAGCTGCTGATGAGCGCGGAATACATCATGGCCGCCGGCAATAATCAGGTGATCCTCTGCGAGCGGGGGATCCGCACCTTTGAGACCATGACCCGCAACACCCTGGATATCTCCGCGGTGCCGCTGCTCAAGACCCTGTCCCACCTGCCGGTCGTGGTTGACCCGAGCCATGCCTCCGGCATCAGCGCGCTGGTGGAGCCCCTGGCCCTGGCGGCGGTGGCGGCCGGCGCGGACGGCCTGATTATTGAGGTGCACAACGACCCGCCCCGCGCCCTGTCGGACGGCGCGCAGTCCCTGACGCCGGAGCAGTTCCGCCACCTTTCCGCCCGCCTGGAGGAGATCGCACCGCTGTTCGGCAAGACGCTCTCCCACCGGGACGCGTAACCGCGGGGAGAACAGGCGATGTACCGTGATACAAAAGACGCCGGCATCCGGCCCGCGCCGGCAGGCCGGGACGGCGGAAACGGTGTGGCCGGGCCGGGGGAGGCGCCGGCGGCCGCGCCGCAGGGCGGCTCCTTTGGCGGCGGGAAGACCGTCGCCATCGCCGGGCTGGGGCTGATCGGCGGCTCCCTGGCGCTGGCGCTCAAGGCCAATACCGCCTGCACCGTCGTGGGCATTGACCGGGACGAGGGGACGCAGGCCGCCGCCCTGGCTGCCGGCGCGGTGGATACCGCCGGCACGGAGGGGCTGGCCGATGCCGATATCCTCATCCTGGCCCTGCCCCCCTCGGCGGCGGCCCCCTTCCTGCGGGAGCATGGCGGCGCGCTGAAAAAAGGGGCGCTTGTGACCGACGTGTGCGGTGTCAAGCGGGCGGTGGTCGCCGCCTGTGAGCCACTCTGCCGGGAGCGGGGGCTGGTTTTCCTGGGCGGCCACCCCATGGCCGGCAAGGAAACCAGCGGGTTTGCCAGCGCCGACGCCGGCCTGTTCCGGGGCGCGTCCTACATCCTGACCCCCACGGAGGACACGCCGGAAACGGCGGTCCGGACGATGCGGGAGCTGGCGGCCGCCGTCGGCTGCGCGCGGGTGACCCTCGCCACGCCGGAGGAGCACGACCGGATGATCGCGTTTACCTCCCAGCTTCCCCACGTCCTGGCGGGGGCCTATGTGAAATCCCCCTGCTGTCCCAGGCACGCCGGCTTTTCCGCCGGCAGCTACCGGGATGTATCCCGGGTCGCCGCGGTTGACGAAAAGCTGTGGACCCAGCTTTTCCGCTTGAACGCGGACGACCTCTGCCAGGAAATCGATACCTTGATTGAAAATCTGCGCACCTGCCGGGATGCGATCGCCGCCAAGGACCCCGCCCAGCTGGAGTCGGTGCTGCGGGAGAGCCGGCTGCGAAAGGAGAGCGTTACCCCATGAACCAGATGAACCAGTCCGCGAGCCACGGCCCCCGGCCTCTGCTTACCCGCGAGTTTCCCGGAGGGCAGGCGGTGGTGCTGCCGGTGCGCACGGCCAAGCCGTACGAGATCCTGGTTGGTTCCGGCCTGCTGGACCAGTCCGGCCCCCTCAGCCGGGAGGTCAACGGCGGCGTCCGGGCGCTGGTCGTCACCGATTCCAACGTCGGCCCGCTGTACGCCGGGCGGGTTTTGCGCTCCCTGGAGGGCGCCGGCTACCGGGCGGAGGCGTTCACCTTCCCGGCCGGCGAGGCCAGCAAGCGGCTCGCCACGGTAGAGGAAGTATACGCCGCCCTAGCCGCCGGCGGGTTTACCCGGTCCGACCTGATCGTTGCGCTGGGGGGCGGGGTGACGGGGGACATGGCCGGCTTCGCCGCCGCCACCTGGCTGCGGGGGATTGATTTTGTGCAGATCCCGACCTCCCTGCTTGCGCAGGTGGATTCCTCGGTCGGCGGCAAGACCGGCGTTGATATCCCGCAGGGCAAGAACCTGATCGGCGCTTTCTGGCAGCCGGTGCGGGTGCTGGCGGATATGGAGGCGCTGGACACCTTGCCCGCCGGGTTTGTGCGGGACGGGCTGGGCGAAATTGTCAAATACGCCTGCATCGCCCCCTGCCTATGCGGGGGGGAGCCGCTGTTTGACCGGCTGGAACGGGGGGACGCCCTGAGCCCCGCCAACCGGCGGGAGACCATCCTGGCCTGCATTGACTGCAAGCGGGGCGTGGTGGAGCGGGACGAGCGGGAGGCCGGGGAGCGCAAGCTGCTCAACTTCGGCCATACCCTCGGTCATGCGCTGGAAAAATATTACGATTACGCCGGCCCCACCCATGGCTGCGCGGTCGCCGTCGGCATGGCGGTGCTCACCGCCGCGTCGGAGCGGGAGGGGCTGACCGAGCCGGGGACGGCGGCGCGGCTGGACGCCCTGCTGGACGCCCTCGGGCTCCCGGCGTCCGATCCCGCCGCCCCGTCCGATTATCTCCCGGCCGTGGGGATGGACAAAAAGCGGGCGGGGGACGGCATTGACCTGGTGCTGCTGCGCCGCATCGGGGAGGCATTTGTCCGCCGCCTGCCGATGGCGGAGCTGGGGCGCTTCGTGTGCGGGGCTGGAAGCGAGGCGGGCTGATGGCCCGCCGCAGGCCAATAAATCCCGCCATTGCTCCGCTGCGCGCCCGCCGGAACGCCCGATCCGGAGGAGCTAGGCTCCTTCCGGAGGCCAAACCTCGGAAGGAAGTTTTGAAAGGAAGGAACGCCATGCAGCCAATCCCCCAAGCCGTGCGGGTTTCCCCCTCGGCCATCCGGGGGCGGATGACGCCGCCCCCCTCCAAATCCGCCGCCCACCGCGCCCTGCTCTGCGCCGCCCTGGCCGGCGGCGGGGAGGTGCGGGGCATTCTGGATTCCGAGGATATGCGGGCCACGGTCGGGGCCCTTCCCGCGCTGGGCGCCCTCCCGCGCTGGGAGGGGGAGACCGTCTGCCTGGCCCCCGCGCCCGGCGCCCGGCCCGACATCCCGGCGGCGGTGGACTGCGGGGAGAGCGGCTCCACCCTGCGCTTTTTGATCCCGTTGTTCGCGGCCAAGGGCATCCCGGCGGTGTTTACCGGCCGGGGGAGGCTGCCGGAGCGGCCGCTCGGCGTCTACGCCGACTGCCTGCCCCCCCATGGCGTGGAGATACAGGCCCCGGGCGGGGGAAAAAGCCTGCCGCTGCGGGTTTCCGGGCGGCTGGAGGCGGGCTGCTTCCGCCTGCCGGGGGATGTCTCCAGCCAGTTTGTCACCGGCCTTCTGCTCGCCCTGCCCCTGTGCGGGGGGGAGAGCGAGATCCGCTTGACCACCCCGCTGCAATCGGCGGCGTATGTGACGATAACGATAGAAACGATGGCCCGCTTCGGCGTGCGGGCGGAGGCCCTGCCGAACGGCTGGAGGATCCCCGGCGGGCAGGCTTACCGCCCCCATGCCGAGACGGTTGAGGGCGACTGGTCGCAGGCTGCTTTCCTGCTGGCCGCCGGCGCGCTGGGCGGGGAGGTCTGCCTGACCGGCCTTGACCCCGCCTCCTGCCAGGGGGACCGGGAGGCGCTGGCGCTCTTCCGCCGCTTTGGCGCACAGGTGCAGGAAACGGCGGACGGGATCCTCTGCCGCCGCGCCCCGCTGCACGGCATCGCGGTTGACGCGTCCCAGATCCCCGACCTGGTGCCCGTCCTGGCGGTGACCGCCGCCCTGGCCGAGGGCGTCACCCACATCACCGGCGCCGCCCGGCTCCGGCTTAAGGAGAGCGACCGCCTGGCTGCCGTCACCCATTGCCTGCGGCGGCTCGGCGGCCGGGTGGAGGAGCATCCCGACGGCCTGACCATCTATGGGCAGCCCCGTCTTCCCGGCGGGGCGGAGGTGCCCGGCTTCAACGACCACCGCATTGTCATGAGCATGGCGGTCGCCGCGCTGGGCTGCGAGAAGCCGGTGGTCATCACCGACGCGGCAAGCGTGCGCAAGAGCTGGCCGGCTTTTTTCACGGATTTTCAGCAAATAGGAGGAGATATTGATGGGCTCAACGATCGGTAACCGCGTCCGCCTTTCCGTTTTCGGGGAAAGCCACGGCAGCGCGATCGGCTGCGTGCTGGACGGACTGCCCGCCGGGGAGGCCCTGGACTGGGGGGAGATCCGTCTCCAGCTGGCCCGCCGCGCCCCCGGGCGGGATAAGACATCCACCCCCCGGCAGGAGAGCGACACCCCTGAGCTGCTGTCCGGTACCCTCGGCAGCCCGGAGGAGGGCACCCTGCGCACCACCGGCGCGCCGCTGGCCATGCTCATCCGCAACGGGAACACCCGCTCCGGCGATTATGCGGAGCTAGCCCGCCTGCCGCGGCCGGGCCACGCGGATTATCCCGGCTTTGTGCGCTACCAGGGGTATAACGACGTGCGGGGAGGCGGGCATTTCAGCGGCCGGCTGACCGCGCCGCTGGTTTTCGCCGGCGCCGTCTGCAAGCAGATCTTGCGCCGGCGCGGCGTCCATGTGGGCGGCCACATCCTTGAGATTGCGGGGGTGGCCGACCGCCGCTTTGACCCGGTCTCGGTCAATGCCGGGACGCTTGAGGGCCTTTCCTCCCGCCCCTTCTCCCTGCTGGATCCCGCCGTAGAGGTCCCGATGCGGGAGAAGGTGGAGGCGGCCCGGATGGACTGCGACAGCGTGGGCGGGATTGTGGAGGTCGCGGCGACCGGCCTGCCCGCCGGCTTGGGCTCCCCGATGTTTGACGGCGTGGAAAACCGGCTGGCTGCGCTGCTTTTCGGCGTCCCCGCCGTCAAGGGCGTGGAGTTCGGGGACGGCTTCGGCTTTGCCCGGCTGCGGGGAAGCCAGGCCAACGACCCGTATGCCTACGACGCAGCCGGCCGGGTAACCGCCTCTTCCAACCATAACGGCGGCCTGCTGGGCGGGATCACCGATGGGATGCCCCTGGTCCTGCGGGCCGTGGTCAAGCCGACCTCGTCGATCGGCCGGCCGCAGCGCACGGTAGACCTGGTTTCCGGCAGGGACGCCGAACTCACGGTCCACGGGCGGCACGACCCCTGCATTGTCCCCCGCGCCCTGCCGGTCATTGAAGCGGCCGTCGCACTGGGGCTGCTCGATCTTTGGGAAACCGAGGGTGGGGCGAAAGCGGGCAGATGAGCGCTTTCCGGCTGGGCTTTGGCATGATATTCTGCGCTGGGCGGCTCTATTAAGGCGTTATACGCCTTAAATGTTCCAAAAATTTGTATAATTTATCGATAAATTAACGTATAGTATATTTTCGGTCCGGGCAGCGACGATTGGCGGGCATTGCCGCCGGAATGCGCCAATGTCTGCCTGCTGCTTCCGGTTTTGGCTTCTCCCGGCCTGTTCCGCTCCGCTCTCTTCTCTTTTTCTTCCTTTTTTCCTTCTCTTCCTGGCCCCTGCCCCGCTTTTCCTCCGCCGCTTCCCGACTGGAAGCACGGGCGGGGATCCCGCCGCGCCGGCAGCCGCCGGCCTGGGCTACGGGGAGGGCCCCGGCGGGCCGAAAGAGGCCGGGTGGGCGGACAACGGCGGGGGGGAATGTGCGGGAGCGCCGCCATTTCTAGGAATGGGCGGGAATGCGCAGAGGGGCGAGAGCGTATTTTCAAAACGCTGGGCCGCCGGGGGATGCCGGGCGGCATACAAACCAACAGGACGATAAACGCAAAGGAAGGATTACCGATGGAATTATCCGAAATCCGCGCCGAGATTGACCGGCTGGACGAGCAGCTCGCGGAGCTGCTCTGCCGGCGGATGGACTGCTCCGCCCAGGTGGCGGAATACAAGGCCGCGCATCAGCTCCCGGTCCTCAACGAGGAGAGGGAGAAGGCCGTGCTCCGCCATGTGCGGGGGCTGGGGGACCGCTATCGGGAGGGCTACGGCGACGCGGCCGCGCTGGTATTTTCGACTATGATGGACGCGTCCCGCGCCCTGCAGCACCAGCGGCTCCATGCGGGGGGGCCCCTCCGGGCCCGGCTGGAAGGGGCCAAAAGGTCGCTGATCCCGGCAGCGGACGCGCGGGTGGTCTGCCAGGGGGTGCCCGGCGCCTTTTCGGACGAGGCGGCCGGCCGCCTTTTCCCCGGGGCGTCGCCGCGTTTCGTCCCCTCCTTTGCGGATGTATTCGCCGCTGTCGCCGACGGTTCGGCGGATTACGGCGTCCTGCCGGTGGAGAATTCCACCGCCGGCTCGGTCAACGAGGTGTACGACCTGGTGATGAAGCACCGCTTTTCCATCGCCGCCGCGGTGGAGGTCCCGGTCCGCCACTGCCTGCTGGCCCTGCCTGGGGCTGAGCCGGCAGGGCTGACCGCCGTATATTCCAAGCAGGAGGCCCTGGCCCAGTGCGCGGAATATATTGCCGCCCGCGGCCTGGAAGCGCGGCAGTACAGCAATACGGCCGCCGCTGCCGAAATGGTGGCCGGAAGCGGGGATGTAACGATCGCGGCGATTGCTTCCGAAAAGGCGGCCAAATTATACAATTTGCAAATTATTGAAAGAGATATACAAACAGCAAAGGATAATACCACCCGATTCATCGCCATTTCCCGCGAATTGGTGATCCCGGCCGATGCCAACAAGATCAGCCTGATTTTTGCCCTGCCCCATGTAACCGGGTCGCTCTACCGGGCGCTGTCCCGTTTTGCGATGGCGGGGCTGAACCTCACCAAGCTGGAAAGCCGCCCGCTGCGCGGGAGCAGCTTTGAATACAATTTTTACCTGGATTTTGAGGGCTCCCTGTCCCATCCGGGCACGGTCGGGCTGCTCTGCGCCCTGTCCGAGGAGCTGCCCGCCTTTTCCTTCCTGGGCAATTACCGCGAGCAGGACCGCCCGGATCCTCCGGAGGGCGAAAAAGGAAAATCCTCGGAAAAAGGCGCAAGGAAATCTTAAGATGTGATTATAAAGCGGCAAAGCCCCTTGCTTTCCGTCCCGCGCTGGACATATAATAGTCACAGAGCCGTAAAATTGTATGGGCTATTTCAGGGAAGGGGGAGGAGCATGAAAGCGTTGCCCGGTGCCGATATGTTGGATCTGCATAAAGCGCGTGCCGGCGTCAAGGGATATGCCAACGCGCTGGTAAAGAAATACTGGCACGCGGTCCTTTTCCTGGGCTATCTCATCCTGATGCCGCAGTTCTGGCTTTTGGAAAAATATGTGGTGCCCCAATACTGGATCAGTTGCCCGCTTGACCAGGCGATCCCCTTCCTGCCGGTGTTCGTGATCCCCTATGTGCTGTGGTTCCCTATGATTGCGCTGGTGCTGCTTGCGCTGTGCTTCAGCGACCGGGGGGATTTCGCCCGCACGATCTTGCTCCTATACGCCGGCATGGCGCTGGCCATGCTGATCTGCCTGCTCGTCCCCCACGGCCAGCCCCTGCGGCCGATCGTGACGGACAACGATATCTTTTCCCGCTTGGTGCGGTATGTGATTTACGCCAACGACACCAACACCAACACCTTCCCCAGCATCCATGTGCTCAACCAGCTGGCCATCCATATCGGGCTGTGCAAGTCCAAGCTGTTCCGCGAGCGCAAGGGCTGGAAACGCTTCTCCTTGGTCATGACCGTCCTGATCTGCGCCTCAACCTGTTTTATTAAGCAGCACTCGGTCCTTGATGTGATCGGCGCTTTGATCCTTGAGATCCCGCTGTACCTCCTGGTTTTCCGGGTGGATTGGGTCCGCGTTGTCCCGCAGGGATGGCGGAGCCGTGTCCGTGCCTGGGAGAGCCGCCTGCAGGAGGCGAAAGGCTGAAGATCCCTATAGAAAATGCTTTGGGCCGCCGGGTATTCCCGGCGGCCCGTTGGTTTTATCAAGCAAGCCGATGCGGGCGGCCCCTTCCCCCGCAGGGCGCCTCCCTCCGGGAGCCCTGCGGCACAGCAGGCAGGAGGCTCCCTGCCCCATGCGGCGGCGGGGGATGTGCCGGCGGGATGTTCGCACACGCATCAGCCGCTGGGCATTAGGCAAGCGGGAAACGCCCGCCGCGCCGGGAAGGATCTGCGGGAGGGCTGCCTTTGCCCTTCTCCCTCTATCCCCGCAGCCGCAGGCCCTTGGGATAGCGGTTTTTCAGCACGCCGCCCGCCGCTTTGCCGAAGCCGGTGACGATGCCCGCCGCCGCCACCGCCGTCCACCCGGTGCAGCCGGGGGCCGGGACCGGCTCCCCCCGCAGGAAGGCCGTGAGACGGGGGTCCTCCAGCGGCAGGTCGAGCAGGCTGGAGCAGTCCTCCGACCGTGCCGCCTGGAAAAGGGCGTGGCATGGCTCCAGCCGGTCCTTGCGGATTTCCGCCCCCGCCAAGCCGGCGGCCAGGACCCCCCGCCCCGCCAGGGAGGGAAGCTCCCCGGGCAGGAGGCGGACCGTTTCCCCGGTGCAGAAAACCCTTCCCTCCGGCAAAGAGGAAAAGCACTCTTTGTATAAACTTAGAAAATTATTACGAATTATATCGTTTGAAAGCGTGGTAATAAGGCGCGATGCGCCTTCTTTTTGCCGACGCGGGGCCTTCCGCGGAGAAGAGGCGTCCCGCATCCGGGCCGGCAAGCGCGCGGCGTCCGTCCCGGCGGGCCCTTTCCGGCCGGGCAGGAGGGAGCTGTCTCCGGCGTCCGTGCCGCCGTCTGGGGCAGCGGCGGGGGCGTCTCCGCGCCGCCGGAGGAGCGCAAGGAAATGCCCTTCCCCGCCGTCCCCGGGGAGGATGCGGCGGCAGAACTCCAGCGGGAAGCCGGGATCGGGCAGCCCCGGCCAGAAGGGGCGGACCCGGCTTAAGGGAAAGCCGGGCCGGCCGAAGGGGGCCTGCGCCTCCAGCAGCTCAAAGTCCGGATGGTCGGCGAGGAAGCGGGCGACCAGGCACTCGTTTTCCTCCGGGGCGAAGGTGCAGGTGGAGTAAAGCAGCCGCCCGCCCGGCCGCAGGGCGTCCGCCGCCGCCCAAAGGATTTCCTGCTGCCGGGCGGCACACAAGCGGATGTTATCTTCACTCCACTGTGCCAGCGCGGCGGGTTCTTTGCGGAACATGCCCTCGCCGGAGCAGGGGGCGTCCACCAGCACCGCGTCAAAAAAGCCGGGCAGGCCGGCGCACAGGCTGGGCGCATCGCGGCTGGAGACAACGGCGTTGCGCACGCCGCAGCGCTCAAGGTTTTGCAGCAGCGCCTGCGCCCGGCTCCGGACAAATTCGTTGGACCAGAGCAGCCCCCGGCCCTGCAGCGCGGCGGCAATCTGGGTGGATTTTCCCCCCGGCGCGGCGCAGAGGTCCAGCACCCGCTCCCCCGGCTGGGGGTTGAGCAGCGTGACCGCCGACGCGGCCGACGGCTCCTGCATATAATAGGCGCCGGCGTGATGCAGCGGGTCGGCCCCGGCCCGGAAGCCCTCGGCATCCAGGTAAAAGCAGCCGGGGGCGAAGGGGGATGGCTCCAGCCTCTCCGGGAAAAGGGTGCGGAGCCGCTCGGGGGAGCATTTGAGCGTGTTGGCGCGCACGCCCCGCCGCAGGGGAGAGGAAGGGCTGTCGTAGCTTTCAAAAAAACGGGGCGCCTCGCCGTCAAGCAGGGCGTCCATCCGCCGGCGGAACGCCGCGGGCAGGGAGATTTCCACCATATCCCGCCTTTCGGTTGAAATGTTTGCCGTTTCCGGCCAGTTACTGCTTTTTATTGTAGCACGAAGCGGCGGAAAAGCAATCCCGCCGGAACAGGCCGGATGAAAACGCGGCGGCGGGAAGAGGGCCGGCGCGCATAAAGCCGCCCTGCGGCGGGAAAGCTAGGGGTGAAATCTTTGGAAAAGGATGGGTGAACCATGCAGCCAAAAGACCAACGCGGGCAGAACGCGGCGGAGCGGGACAACACCGAACTGCTGAAAGACATCTACCAGGATGCCAAGATGGGGGAGGAGACCCTCAAAACCCTGCTGAAAACCATTGAAAGCGGCCAGATCAAAAGCGATTTGCAGGCGCAGATGGCCGGCTACGCCGCCTTCTACGGCAAGGCCCAGAAGGAGCTGGCCAAGCTCCACGCCGACCCGGAGGAGGTGGGGCCGCTGACCAAGGCCTCCTCCTACCTCGGGGTCAAGATGAACGCGATGCTTGACCGCAGCCCCTCCCATGTGGCGGAGATGACCATTGAAGGGAGCACCATGGGCATTGTTTCAACCACCGAAAGCCTGAACAAGTATCCGGAGGCCGGCCGGGAGGCCAAGCGCTTGGCCAACGACGTCCTGGCCTTTGAGCAGGAAAACATCGAGCGGATGAAGCATTACCTGTAAACGGGACACCGGAGGCCGACCTCGCCGCCGGCAGGTCGGATAGGACAGCGGCCTTACGGCGCCGCAAGGGAGCAAAGGGAGGACTGCCGGGGCCGGGCGGTAAGCCGCCGTTTGCTCTGAGGGAGGCTTTCCTTTGGAAAGCTTCCCTTTGTCCGCCATGCGGCCCCCGCTTTATCCGAGGGCTTTCCGCTAAACCAGAAAAGGCACGGGGGAGGAACGCGGTTCCTCCCCCGTGCCGGCGTTTTGCGCTGCCGTTACATCGTATAAATCTGTTCGCCGTCCAAAATCTCAATCCCCTGGGACCGGAGCGCGGCGACGGCGGCGTCGTTGTCCTCCACCCGCAGGATGACGCAGGCGCGCCCCTGGTCCCGGGAAATGAAGGCGTACATATACTTCACGTCGATCCCCGCGTCCGCCAGGGCGCGTGCGGCGGTGGCGAAGCCGCCCGGCTGGTCCGGAACCCCGATGGCGATTACGCCGGTGAGGGAGACGGTCAGGCCCGCCGCCTTCAGGGCGGCTTCCGCCTCGTCCGGCTTATCCACAATCAGCCGGAGGATGCCGAAGTTGGTGGTGTCCGCCACCGAAAGAGCGCGGATGTCGATCCCCGCCCGGGCAAGGATCGCGGTGATTTCCGCCAAGCGGCCGGATTTGTTTTCCACAAAGATGGAGAGCTGCTTGATGAACATGCCGAAGGCCCCCTTGTCGTTTATTGTTCCGGCCGAGCCGCGGAGCGCGGCCCGTCCCTCTGCCGGCGGAAGCGCCAGCATGCCGCGCCGCCTGCCCGGCGATTCTGACTATAGTATACCATGCGCCCGTTCGCCGGGCAAGAGGAATTTCCCCACCGCCCGCCGCTTACCGGGCGAAAAGGGAGCG
>CAJFQI010000006.1 GCA_904419005.1 Candidatus Avimonas faecium
CGGCGGCCGGCGGCTTCATCAACGCCACCGACTGCGCGGATTACCTGGTGGGCAAAGGGCTGCCCTTCCGGGATGCGTATAAGGCGACCGGCACGCTGGTGGCGGCTTGCATTGAAAAGGGCCTGACCCTTGAAACCCTGCCGCTGGAGGACTACCGCGCGGTCTGCCCCCTGTTTGACGAAGGGGTGTACGAGGCGATCAATCTTGACCGCTGCGTGGCGCTCCGCCGGGTGTACGGCGGCCCCGCGCCGGAAAACGTGCGGGCCCAGGTACAGCGGGTGCGGGCGGCCATCGGCAGGTGAACAGAAGGAGCGGCCCGTCTCTGCTGAAAGGCAGAAGCGGCCGGCCGGCAAGTGGAAAGGGACGAGAAAGATGACGATACAAGCGGGAATCCTGGGGGCTACCGGCTACGCCGGGGTGGAGCTGGCGCGGCTGCTGCTCCGCCATCCGGCGGCCAAGCTGGCGGCGGTGGGCTCGGTTTCCTTTGAAGGGCAGAAGCTGTACGACGTGTACCCCTCCCTGCGGGGGCTGTGCGAGCTGGAGTGCGAGGATGCCGGCGCGGTGATCGCTGAGAGCGACGTGGTGTTCGCCGCCCTGCCGCACGGGCTTTCCCAGGATACGGCGGCGGAATGCGTCAAGGCAGGAAAAAAATTCATCGACCTGGGCGCTGATTTCCGGCTGGACGACCCGGCGGAATACGAAAAGTGGTACGGCTGCGAATACAAATACCCGGCGCTGCACGAGCAGGCGGTTTACGGCCTGCCGGAGCTGTTCCGGGAGGAGATCCGCGGCAAATCGGTGGTCGGCAACCCCGGCTGCTATCCGACCAGCGCCGCGCTGGGGCTGGCCCCGGCGCTGAGGGCCGGGCTGGTGGAGCCGCAGGGTATTGTCATCGACTCCAAGTCCGGGGTGACGGGGTCGGGCCGGAAAACCACCCAGGGCACCCATTTCCCGGAATGCAATGAGGCGTTTTCGGCCTATAAGGTGGCGGCTCACCGCCATACCCCCGAAATCGAGCAGACCTTAAGCAAGACGGCGGGGGAGAAGGCGACCGTAACCTTCGTGCCCCATCTGCTCCCGGTCAACCGGGGGATCCTTTCAACCATCTACGCCCGCTTCAAGCCGGGCGCGACGCTGGGGGCCGCTCGCGCGGTGTACGAGGAGACGTACCGGAATGAGCAGTTCGTCCGGGTGCTCCCCCAGGGGGCCGGGGTGGATATCCGCAGCGTCAAATGCTCGAATTACTGCGATATCCAGCTTTACGCGGACGAGCACACCGGCCTGCTGATCGTGACCTCGGTGATTGACAATATGGTCAAGGGCGCGGCGGGGCAGGCGGTCCAGAATATGAACCTGCTCTTCGGCCTGCCGGAGGAAACCGGCATTGACATGATCCCCATGGCGTTTTAGCGGCCCTTTTGCGGCCGTCCTCAAGCGGCCCGTTTCCCGCCGCTTCCATGGCGGCGGGCGGAGCCGGCAGCTTTTGATGGGGGGAGCCGGATGGAAAAGACGTCTGCCGAACAACGCTCCGCCCGGGCCTATTGGATTTTGCTTGGCGTGTGTCTGGTGTCGTGGCTCCTCAGCCTGCTTTTCTGGCAGCTGTACCGCCGTTTGCTGTTCAGCAGCGCGTGGTCGCCCGCTCGGGAATGGGAGCGGCTGGCGCTTTCCCTGCTGGCGGATGTTTTTTCGGCGTTGAATTTTGCGGCGCGGTGGCTGGTCTGCCTGCATTACCGGCTGCGGCGCTGTCTGCCGGTGCTCATCCTGGCTTTTCTCATGGACTGCTGGAACGGCTTTCACGTTCACTATTTTTTGGTGCCCCCCGATGCTTTCCGGCTTGTTTTGCGGTATGCGGTCAATGCGGTGCTGCTTCCGCTTCTCTCCTGCGTCCTGCTGTTCCTGCTGGCCAAGGGGTTGATGCGGCTGTTCCGCGGGCGGGAATGGGCGGCGATATTGTCTGTGGCGGCGCTGCGCTTTTTTCGGATGTGGTTCGCGTACTTATTGCAAACGGAATATCTTGCCGGTTTTATCCGCGTCGCTGCGGTTGAGGCGGCCGCTTGCCTGCTTTTATCCGCCGGCCTTCGCCTATACCTTCGCCCGCGGCGGGAGCGCCCCGCCAAGGCGGAGGATGCCGGGGAATGGCCTTCGCCCTCTTCCTCCCCTTTTTTGACGAAGGGGAGCGACGGGACGCTCCCGCCGTTTTATTGCCCTACAAGAAAGGTGGATTTACAGATGTACCAATTTATCCAAGGCGGCGTGACCGCGGCCAAAGGCTTTTCCGCCTCCGGCGTCCACTGCGGCATCCGGAAAAACCGGGAGAAAAAGGACCTCGCGCTGATCCTTTCCGACCGCCCGGCCGCGGCGGCGGCCGTGTATACGCGGAACCTGGTTAAGGGCGCGCCGATCGCCGTGACCGCTTCCCATCTGGAAAACGGCGTCGCCCGCGCGGTGATTTGCAACAGCGGCATCGCCAATACCTGCGCCGCCGACGGCGTTGAAAAGGCGGAGGCCATGTGCCGGCTGACGGCGGAGGCCCTCGGCGTGGCGGAGGAGGATGTCATCGTCGCCTCAACCGGCGTGATCGGGCCCTCGATTGACCTGGCGCCGATCAAGGCGGGGATGCCCGCCCTGGCGGCCGGGCTTTCCAAAGAGGGGCACACGGCGGCGGCCGAGGCGATCATGACCACCGATACGGTGCCGAAGGAGTTTGCTGTCTCCTTCTCCCTCGGCGGCGTGCCCTGCGCGATGGGGGGGATCGCTAAAGGCAGCGGGATGATCGCCCCCAACATGGCGACCATGCTCAGCTTTATTACCACCGACGCGGCGGTGTCCGCCCCCCTGCTGAAAAGGGCGCTGTCGGAGGCGGCGGCGGATACCTTCAATATGATGTCGGTTGACGGGGATACCTCCACCAACGACACCTTGGCCATCTTAGCCAACGGCGCGGCGGGGAACCCGCCGGTGGAGGAAGCCGGTGCGGACTATGCGGCGTTTGTGCAGGCGCTGCGCGCTTTGTGCACCGCGCTCACCAAGGCGCTCGCCGCCGACGGCGAGGGGGCGACCAAGCTGCTCGAATGCCGCGTCACGGGGGGCAAAACCGATGCGGACGCCCGCACCGTCGCCAAGGCGGTCATCAATTCGGCCCTGCTCAAGGCGGCGATGTTCGGCGCGGACGCCAACTGGGGCCGCGTCCTCTGCGCGATCGGGTATTCCGGTGCGGCGGTGGATGTCCACGGCGTGGACGTCGCGTTCTCCTCGGCGGCCGGCTCCATCCCGGTGTGCGCGAACGGCGCGGGGATCCCCTTTGATGAGGACAGGGCCAAGGAAATCCTCAGCCAAAAGGAGATCGTCATCGCGGTCACGCTGCACGACGGGGAGGCCTCCGCCACCGCATGGGGCTGCGACCTGACCTACGACTACGTCCGGATCAACGGCGATTACCGCAGCTGAGAGCGGCGCTCCGCGCCGGCGGGATGCCGCATGGGGCGGCAAGGACAATTCCGATAAAAGGATGGTTTGCATGACAATATCAACAGCCGACCGGGCGCAGGTGCTGACCCAGGCCCTCCCCTATATCAAGCAGTACGCGGGCAAAACCGTGGTCATCAAATACGGCGGCAACGCCATGATTTCGGACGAGCTCAAGTCCGCCGTGATGGAGGATATTGTGCTGCTCTCCACCGTCGGGATCAAGGTGGTGCTGGTACACGGCGGCGGGCCGGAGATCAACGAGATGCTGGCCAAAATCGGCAAGGAATCCCGGTTCGTCGGCGGCCTGCGGTATACCGACCGGGAGACGATGGAGATCGTGGAAATGGTGCTGGCCGGCAAGGTCAATAAGGGGCTCGTCCAGCGGCTGGAGCAGCAGGGCGGGCGCGCCATCGGCCTGTGCGGCTTGGACGGCGGGATGATCAAGGCGGTCAAAAAGCGGGGGGAGGTGGACCTCGGCTTTGTCGGGGACATCACCCACGTCAACGTCACCCTGATCCGCAACGCGCTGGAAAGCGGCACCATCCCCGTGGTGGCGACGATTGCGGCGGGGGAGCAGGACGGCGAGACGTACAATATCAACGCCGACATTGCCGCCTCCCATATCGCGGCCGCGATGTGTGCGGAAAAGCTGGTGCTGATGACCGACGTGCGCGGCCTGCTGCGCGACAAAGAGGACGAGGACAGCCTGATTTCGGTGGTGCATGTCAGCGACGTGCCCAGCCTGAAAAAGCAGAATATCATCCAGGGCGGCATGATCCCGAAAATCGACTGCTGCGTGGAGGCGGTCCGCCGGGGGGTCAAGCGCACCCATATTATTGACGGGCGGATCCCGCATTCGATCCTGATTGAGATGCTGACCGACGAAGGCATCGGCACCATGTTCCTGTAAGCCGCCGCTCAGCCGTCCATCCCTTGCCGCTGCGGGCGGCTTTACCGATTCCGGAAAGGAAGGATATATATGCAAAGTTCGCTTTCCCCTGACCTGAAAAAGCAGCACGACGGCGCCCTGATGCCGACCTACAGCCGATTCCCGGTCGCGCTGGAAAGCGGCCGCGGCGCGGTCGCCGTTGATACCGCCGGAAAAGAATACGTTGATTTCGGCAGCGGGATCGGGGTCAATTCCCTGGGCTACGCCGATCCGGAATGGGTGGCGGCGGTGCAGGCGCAGGCGGCCAAGCTCCAGCATATTTCGAACCTGTATTACAGCCCGGTGCAGGTCCGGTTCGCGGATACGCTCTGCCGCGCGGCGGGGATGGGCCGGGTGTTCCTGGGCAATTCCGGCGCGGAGGCCAACGAATGCGCGATCAAGCTGGCCCGCAAATACAGCTTTGACAAGTACGGGCAGGGCCGCAGCCAAATTGTAGGGCTGCGCAATTCCTTCCACGGCCGGACGGTCACTACCTTGGCGGCCACCGGGCAGGATTCCTTCCACCAGTATTTCTATCCCTTTACCGAAGGCTTCTTGTTTGTGCAGGCCGGCAACGTGGCCGACCTGATCGACACCCTGGTGGAAAACGAGGGCTCCGTCTGCGCGGTGATGCTGGAGTGCATCCAGGGTGAAGGCGGCGTCGTCCCGCTTGACCCAGCGTATTTGCAGGAGGTGCGCCGCCTCTGCGACGAGCGGGACCTGCTGCTGCTGATTGACGAGGTGCAGACCGGCGCAGGACGCACCGGCAAATTCTTTGCCTATGAGCACGCCGGCATCACCCCCGACGTGGTGACGATGGCCAAGGGCCTGGGCGGCGGGCTGCCCATCGGCGCCTGCCTGTGTACGGAGCGGCTGGCCGGCGTGCTGGGGCCGGGGATGCACGGCTCGACCTTCGGCGGCAACCCGGTGGTCTGCGCCGGCGCTCAGGTGGTGCTCGACCGGCTTGCCCAGCCCGGCTTTTTGCAGGAGGTGGCGGAAAAGGGCGGGTACCTGCGCTCCCGCCTGGCGGCGATGCCGCACATCGCCGAGGTGCGGGGGATGGGCCTGATGCAGGGCGCGGTGCTGGACAAGGGCACGGCCCGCGAGGTCGCGGAGCGCTGCCTGGAGGGCGGCCTGCTGGTGCTGACGGCCAAAACGCTGCTGCGCTTCCTGCCGCCGCTGACCATCACCCGGGAGGAGCTGGACCGAGGCCTGGCTGTATTGGAATCGGTGCTGAAATCGCTGTAAAATAAAAATAAGGGAGAGAAACCGCATGAACCATCTGCTCAAGCTCCTGGATCTGTCCAAGGAGGAGATCATTGACATTCTGAACCTGGCCGACCAGCTCAAGTACGAGCTGGCGCACGGCATTGAGCATAAGCTCCTGGCCGGGAAGACGCTCGGCATGATCTTCCAGAAGGCCTCGACCCGCACCCGCGTTTCCTTTGAGACCGGGATTTACCAGCTCGGCGGCTACGGCCTTTTCCTCTCCTCCCACGATTTGCAGATCGGCCGGGGCGAGCCGGTTGAGGACACCGCCCGGGTGCTATCCCGCTATCTTGACGGCATCATGATCCGCACCTTTGACCAGGAGGAGGTGGAAACCCTGGCGCGGGTGGGCAGCATCCCCGTCATCAATGGCCTGACCGACTTCTGCCATCCCTGCCAGGTGCTCGCCGACCTGATGACGGTGCGGGAGCATAAGGGGAGCCTTGAGGGCCTGAAAATGGCCTATATCGGGGACGGCAACAACATGGCCAATTCCCTGATCGTCGGCGGGCTCAAGGTCGGTATGCAGGTAGCGGCTGCCTGCCCGGCGGCATACCGGCCCGACGCGCAGGTGCTGGATTTTGCCAAAGCCTACGGCGATGCGTTCACCCTGACCGAAAGCTGCCAGGCCGCCGCCGAGGATGCGGATGTGATCTTCACCGACGTGTGGGCCTCTATGGGCCAGGAGGGCGAAGCCGAAAAGCGCCGGGTGGCCTTCGCCGGCTACCAGGTCAACCAGGAGCTGCTGGCGGTTGCCAAGCCGGACTGCATGGTGCAGCACTGCCTGCCCGCCCACCGCGGGGAGGAAATCACCGCCGAGGTGTTTGAGGCGCACGCGAACGAAATCTTTGACGAGGCGGAAAACCGCCTTCATGCCCAGAAGGCCGTCATGGTCACGCTGATGAAGGACTAAAAACGAAGGGGGACACAGCGGAAATCCTGCTTGGACTTCCGCTGTGTCCCCTTTTTTGCTTTCCTGCTTGCAAGGCGGCCTTTACCGGGCGGCGCCGATGCTCTGGTCCGGAAAAGCGGAGGCCGTCCGGCTGCTGCCCGCAGTATGCCATTGCTCCGGCGGGAGAAAAATGTCCTCCGGCCGGATCTGGCAGTATACGGCGAGCTGGATGAGGGAAAAAACGCTCAGGCGCTTCGGGATGCTCCCGGATTCAATGCTTTCTAGGATGCCGGGCTCCGTATCCATAATCTGCGCCATTTCCTTTTTGCTGAGATGATGCTTTTTCCGCAGGTAGCGGATATTATCGCAAAAGCGCACGCATTCATCCTCCGACATCATGGAAACTCCTCCTAAGGTCACAAAGTGTCAATTATTACAATACAATAGTATTTAATATTTGTCAATCCATCTTTGTATAATAGTATTGTAATAATTGATTATCGGGGATGGCTGTTATGCTGGGAGAAAGAATCCGCCAGCTGCGGGCGGGGCGGGGGATCAGCCAGGTAGAGCTGGCGGATGCCCTGGGCGTCACCAAGCAAAGCGTGTCCAATTGGGAAAACAACAATATCCAGCCTTCCATTGATATGCTCCTTAAGCTGTCCACCTATTTTTCGGTGAGTACGGACAGCCTGCTGGGGCTGGATGACCGGACGTATCTGGAGGTCACCGGCCTGTCGGAGGAGAAGCTGCGCCATATCCAGCTCATTATAGAGGATATGCGCCGTTAGGCGGGGTCTGCTTTTCCGCGCGCTGCTCGGCGCCGCCATCGGCAGAAGAGAAAATGGCCGGCTGCGCGCCGTCCGGTTCCCCTGCGGTGTCCCCATCGCCGGATCCTGCCGGCGCGATGGCGGAGCAATAAAGGAAAAAGAGGGAGGGAAAGGGCATTCGCCCTTTCCCTCCCTCTTTCTGTCGGGCCGTTATGGAGTCAGTCGATTTGAAAATCTTCCTGCGAATATTCCTTGAGCGCCGGCTGGCGGTAGGGGATGCGCTTGAGCGGGTCGTATACAAATTTTCGGCAGTGATGGTACAGCGGCATCACACCCTTTTTGGGGCATAGAACGGCCTTGTTGTCGGATGAGCGCCGGCCGTGCTGACAGTATTCGCAGGTAGCCTGTATGTTGTTGCCGTAAAGCTTACGCCGCATGGCGGTTTCCCTCTCTTTCAACGTGGAAGACTCCTTCATCTCTTGCATTTTACCATACTCACCTCCTTTTTTCCAGATGGATCTTTTGCCGGATAAAAACGGGCGCTCGGCGATAGGCTGTAGGACGCGGCCGGAGGCCCGGCCCTTACTCCTGCGGGGGACGCTGGGAGGGCCCCTGGCGGGACAGCCGTTTTCCCTCTCCCCTTGGCTTTGCCGCCGCGGTTAGCAGAAAAAGCGCGCACATCGCCAGCAGGGCGGCGGCCGCCCCGGCCGAGGAGGAGTAGGGGACGATCAGCGCGTCGCTGCGGCTGAGGAAAACCGGGGCTTCCACTGGGATATACCGGAAAAGCAGGAGGCTGAAAACGCCCCCCAGCAGCGCGTGCAGCGCCCGCACCGCAAAGAAGCCCCTGCCCACCAGGCTCTTGCCCTGCAGCGAGGCGGCGACCTGGCAGTGGACGGAGAACCCGCCCCAGCCGAGCGTCATCCCCAGCAGCAGCGGGGCGACGGCGCCGGTGTGCGCAGCTTCCACGCTCCCGCAGCTCACCTCAAGCAGGCAGGGCAGAAGGCAGGAGGAAAGGGACGACTCAAGGCCGAGCGCCTCAAGCGGCCCCCGCAGGAAGCGGTTGATTGCAGCCGAGAGCCCGCTCCCATCTGCCAGGGAGAGGACGGCGGCAAACAGCACGATAAACCCGCACATGTACAGCATCGAGCGGCAGGAGCCGTTTACCGCCTCCACAAACGCGGCGGCGGGCGAAGGCCGGGCCGAAGGAGCCGCCGCCGGTGATCTCTCCGCCTCGCCGCGGTCCAGCAGCCGCAGCAGGATGCCCAGCGCCACCGAAGCGGCGATGTGAGCGGCGTACAGCATCACGCCGTAGGCGGCGCTGCCCAGCATCCCTGCCCCCACGGCGCTGATGATAAAGGCCGGGCCGCCGTTGACGCAGAAGCAGAGCATCCGCCGCCCCTGCTGCCGGGTGATCGCCCCCCGCTCGACCAGCTCACCGACAGCGATCCCGCCGGCGGGATATCCCCCGATGAAGCCGACCAGGATGCCGGCCGCACAGCACCCCGGCAGGCCGAAAAGGAAGCGGGTCGGCCCTTCCAGCCGGCGCCCGATCGCCTCGCTCAGCCCGGATTTGACCAGGAAGCCTGCCAGGACCAAAAAGGGAAAGAGGGAAGGGATAATAATAGTCGAGCAGATTGACAGCCCCCGGCTGATCCCGGAAGCGGCGGCTTCCGGCCAGGCCAGCAGCACCGCCCCGGCTCCCGTGCAGGCGGCCAGCAGCGCGCAGGCCGTCAGGGTGGATTTCCGGATGGTTTTGATAAACATCGGCAGGATTCCCCTTTCTGCCTACGTCCATAAATGGACGTAGCGTCCGCAAACGGCCGTAGGCGTTCGTTCCCGCACCGCTGCGGCCGTCCGCCCCGGGCGGGGATGGAGAGGGCCGCTGCGGCAGGGCGGAGCCTTCTGTTTTATTCCTATGTTTGTCCGCCCGCATTATTCCCCTTTCCGCCGCATATTTTTATTGGCAGGGAAACCGGGCGGCTTTGCCCGCCGAGAACTCCGCGGCGGGCAAAGGGCCGCGGCCGGGAAAGGACGGATCCGAATGAAAACCAAACGGCGCAGAAGATTGCGGGAGCCCTCCCGCTTGCCGGCCTACAGCATCTCCTCCCGCGTGGAAAAGGCGCTGGAGCTGCCGGTCGGTTCCCTCAGCGATATGGCCCGCATTGAGCTGTCCGGCAACCGCCGGGCAGTGATTGAAGGCTGCCGAGGGATCGTGGAGTACGGGGAGGAGGTCATCCGGCTCAGCACCGACAACGGGATTGTCCGCTTTATGGGGCGCTCGCTGCATATGAACAGCATGACCGAGGACCGGGCCGTTATTGAGGGTATCATCCTTTCGCTGGAATATTTGTCGTAATCGGCCCGAAAGGGCAAAAAAGCGGGTCTGCAGCGGGCGCACCGAGCCGGATTGCGGAGCGCCCCAGCTGATAAAGCGGGTTAAGAACCACGGAAAGGGCGGTTGAGACCATGTTTTTTACAAAGCTGCTGCGCTGGCTGCTGGGCTGGGTGCGGCTGGATGCGGAGGGCGGCTTCCCTGAACGGCTGCTGAACCTGCTGGCGCGGGACGAGGTGGCGTTTTGGGATGTGCGACGCGGCGGGGAAACGCTCAGCCTCTGCTGCCCCGCGCGGAGCTACCGGCGGCTGAGGCGGCCCGCGCGCAAGGCGGGGATGCGGCTGAAGGTCAAGCAGCGGCACGGCGCGCCGTTTTTCCTACGCCGGTACCGGGCGCGTCCCGGGCTGGCGGTGGGGCTGCTGGCTTTTCTGGCCGTGCTTCAGCTTTTCGCCCAGCGGACATGGGTGGTCGAGGTACGGGGCAACGAAGCGGTGCCGACGGACGAGATCCTCGCCGTGATGCAAAAGCTCGGCGTGCAGGAGGGGAAGGACCTGGGGGATCTGGATATCCCCACGCTCCAGCTGCAGGCGCTGCACGAGCTGCCCGACCTGGCCTGGTGTACGGTCAATCTCATGGGGAGCGTCGCCTATGTTGAGGTGACGGAGCGGATCCCTACCCCCGAGCTGTCGAACGCGGATGAGCCCTCGAATATCAAAGCGGCCCGGGATGGGCGGATCGTCCGGATAGAAACCTATACCGGCCAGGCCCTGGTCAAGGAGGGGGACGCCGTCGCCCAGGGGATGCTCTTGGTCAGCGGCGTTGTGGAAAGCAGCGCCGGCCCGGTTTTCCGGCGCTCCCAGGCCCGCATCCTGGCTGAAACCGAGCGGCGCCTAGAGGTACGCGTCCCGCTGGAGGAGACGCTGCTCCTGCCGACCGGCCAGGAGATCCTGCGCCCCAGCCTGCGGCTGTTTACGCTGGAAATCCCCCTGTTCACCGACGGGCCGATTGAGGGGCAGACTGCCCTGAGCGTAACGCGCCATACGCTGACGGCCGGGGAGATCCACCTGCCGGTAAGCATTATCAATCGGCGGTATGCCCGCCTGGAGCCGGTCGCCGTGACCCGCACGCCGGAGGAGGCTGCCGCCCTCGCTGCGGAGCGGCTGGCAGAAAAGGTGGAAAAGGAGCTGTCCGCAGCGGAAATTATCGGCCGAAAGGAATCCGGGCGGCTGGAAAACGGCGGTTATATCCTGTCCGGGGAGTATCGCTGCATTGAGGAAATCGGCATGGAGGAACAGCTCCGGATTGAAAATCAGACGGCGGAGGGCACTCTGAAATAGTTAATTTGATAAAATCACTATATAAGGTAAATATCCATACGGCATGAGCGGAAAAAACGATGAAATTTTGTATAAAACGCGAAATGACAAAGAAATTATTTGTGATATAATAAACACAAAAGGTGAATTTCCGTACAAATGCGGAAACATTTTTCTCCTTTCGGCGGTTCCGGCGCCTGCCGGCCGGGCCCGCCCCGCCTTTGCCGGCTGCGGCAAGGGCGTGCTTTAGGCAGTCCTCCGCGCCAGGAACGACAAAAACCAGGAAAGGGGCATGCGGATGATCGAACAAATCGTAAATGTTGACCGGATGGAGCAGGCGGTATCCCTGTTTGGCAGCTTTGACGAGAACGTCCGGCTGATTGAACAGCATTATGGAGTGGATATCATCACCCGCGGTACCGACCTGAAGGTGAGCGGGGAGCCGGAAGCGGTCGGCAAGGCCGTCCGGGCCATTCAGGGGCTGCTGCAGCTGATTAACCGCGGCGAGCAGCTCGGGGAGCAGAATGTCCGCTATGTCCTGATGCTGGTTGACGAAGGCGGGGAGGACCAGCTCCCGCAGCTTTCCTCCGACAGCATCTGCATTACCTCCAAGGGCCGCCCGGTCAAGCCCAAAACGCTGGGGCAGAAGGCCTATGTGGAGGCGATCCGTAAGAACACCATTGTGCTGGGCGTGGGCCCCGCCGGCACCGGCAAGACGTATCTTGCCGTGGCGATGGCGGTCAACGCCTTCCGCGCCAAGGAGGTCAACCGGATTATCCTGACCCGCCCCGCTGTAGAGGCGGGGGAGAAGCTGGGCTTCCTGCCGGGCGACCTCCAATCCAAGGTAGACCCGTATCTCCGCCCGTTGTATGACGCGCTGTTTGATATGCTCGGCGCCGAAAGCTACCAGAAGTATCTTGAGCGGGGGAATATCGAGGTCGCGCCGCTGGCGTATATGCGCGGGCGGACGCTGGACGACAGCTTCGTGATCCTTGACGAGGCGCAGAATACCACGCCGGAGCAGATGAAGATGTTTTTAACCCGGCTGGGCTTCAATTCTAAAATGGTTGTCACCGGGGACGTGACCCAGATCGACCTCCCCGACGGGAGGAAAAGCGGCCTCAAGGAGGTCATGAAGGTGCTCAAAGGGGTCGAAGATATCGGCATCTGCACCTTCAGCCAAAAGGATGTGGTACGCCATCAGCTGGTGCAGCGCATCGTGCAGGCGTATGAGAAGTATGAACGACACGAAAAATATGAAGAAGGGAAACGATACAGAAGCTATGGAAAAAATCAAAGTAATCATCGAGAATAAGCAGAAAACCGTCCGTGTCCCTACCGGCGTGCGGCTTCTCATCCGCCGCTGCTGCCATGCGACGTTGGAGCTGGAGGGGTTTGAAGGCTCCGCCGAGATCAGCGTGACCATCGTGGACGACGACCAGATCCGCCAGCTTAACAACGAGCACCGCCATATTGATTCGGTGACCGACGTGCTGTCCTTCCCGCTGGGGGAAAACGGGCAGTACGACATCAACCCGGCCACCGGCGCCAAGATGCTGGGCGACGTGGTGCTTTCGATTGAGCGCGCCCAGGCCCAGGCGGAGCAGTTCGGCCATTCCCTGCAGCGGGAGATCGGGTATCTGACCGTGCATTCGGTGCTGCATCTGCTGGGCTATGACCATGTGGACGGCGGGCTGGAGGCCGTCCGGATGCGGGAAAGGGAAGAAGCGATCATGACGTCAGTCGGCCTGCCCCGCGGCGCCAGCTATGTAATGAACGGCGGGAAATAAATAGGGTGGGGATGCGGCGTCGGCCGCTCCTCCGGCGGCCGGTACGCTTGGCCCCGCCTTTTGAGAAAGGGACGGCGTGCCGGCCTGGCGCGAGGGCAGCATGAGGGCAGTATGAAAGGCTTTTTGATGGGATTTGTGTATGCCGGGCGGGGCCTGTGGTTCTGCCTGCGGCATGAACGCAATTTCCGGATCCATTTGGTTGCGGCGGCGGCCGTGCTGGGGATCGCCCCGTTTTTCCATCTTTCGCGGGGGGAATGGGCGGCGCTGCTTTTGACGCTCGCCCTGGTTATCGGCGCGGAGGCGCTCAATACCGCGGTGGAACAGGCGGTGGATCTGGCTAGCCCCGGCCGCCATCCCAAGGCCCGCGCCGCAAAGGATGCTGCGGCGGGGGCCGTTTTGGTCTGCGCCGCGGCCGCCGTCGGGGTTGGGATCGCCCTCTTTTCCCGCCCGGCCGGCTGGGCGGCCCTAGCCGCTTTCCTGCTGGGCAGGCCCTGGCGCTTGGCGGCGCTGCTCCTGCTGGCGGCGCTGGCGCTGTGGTTCATCTTTGGCGGCGGGGCAAGGAAAGAAAAATAGGACCGGCACGCTGGATACCGCCGGATCAAGGAGACAAATAAAGGGGAGAGCGTCCGAGAAAATAAGCGGAAGAAAGGGTGGCAGGGAAAATGGAGGAAAGAATCCCCAAAAGGACAACCGGCGGGCTGATTGCGGCTATCCTGGCCGCCGCCGTGCTGGTGACGGGCGGCTTGGTTTGCCTGGCGCAGAACATTCCCCTGCAATCCTATCCCAGTTCGCTGGATGTGTGGCTGGCGAACGCCGGCGCCGCGGAAGCCGGGGAAAGCCAAAAGGCATTCCTAACGCTTGATGAGGCGGCGGCGTATACCGGCATTGATTCGTACAGCCTGTCCCAATGGGCGGCGGAGGGACGCATCGACGGCTGTTTCCTCCGCCTTCCAGACGGGGCGCTGCTGTTTTCCAGGGACGAGCTGAAGACCGCTGTTGAAGCCCTGATGGCGGCGGGGGCCGACTTCTCCTGACGGCGGACAGGAGGGCTCCCGTCCAAGCGGAGGGCAACGAGAAAAAAGAGGAAATTACAACGAAACGGAGAAACACTATGCCAACAACGTCAGAATCCAAGCAGCCGGCAAACCGCCCGGCTACTACCCGCTCGGCCTTCATTGCCCTGATCGGCCGGCCCAACGTGGGAAAGTCGTCCTTGCTCAACGCGATGGTGGGCCGCAAGGTGGCCATCGTTTCGGACAAGCCTCAGACGACCCGCAACCGCATCATGGGGGTGCTGACCAAGGGGGAGACGCAGCTCGTCTTCCTTGATACCCCCGGCGCCCACCGCCCCCGCACCCGGCTGGGGGATTTTATGGTCAAGTCGATCAGCGAGGCGGTTTCGGGGGTGGACGCTGCCGTCCTGGTGGCGGAGCCGACCCTCGGCGCGGTGAAGGAGGAGGAGCGGAATCTGCTGGCCCAGTGCCGCAAAAGCCGGCTCCCCGTTGTGCTGGTTATCAATAAGACGGATACGCTGGCGGAGAAAAGCCGGCTCCTGCCGGTAATGGAAAAGTGGCGGCAGGAGTATGATTTTGCGGCGATCCTGCCCGTTTCCGCCCTCACCGGGGACGGCGTGGACGACGTGGTGCGGGAGCTGTCGCAGTTCACCTTTGAAAGCCCGCATTTTTTCCCGGACGATATGGTTAGCGACCAGCCGGAGCGGGTGGTCGCGGCCGAGCTTATCCGGGAGAAGATGCTTTGCCTCCTGCGGGACGAGATCCCGCACGGCGTGGCGGTCGTGATTGAAAGCGCCCGGGAGCGGGAAACCGAGAACGGCCCGATCTTGGACCTTGACGCTTATATCTACTGCGAAAAGGAGAGCCACAAGGGGATCATCATCGGCAAGCGGGGCGCTATGCTCAAGGAAATCGGCAGCCAGGCGCGGCAGGAGATGGAGGCGCTGTTCGGCGCGAAGGTCAACCTTCAGTGCTGGGTCAAGGTCAAGGAGGATTGGCGCAACCGGCAGGGACTGCTCGGCAGCTTTGGATATAAAATGTAAAGCCCCTTGGAAAAAGGCAGAACTTTCCGTAACAAGTTTCCGGGTATGCCCGCGCACGGATGCGGTATGCTAAGCCTATCCAAAACGATGGGAGGCGCGGGAGATGAAACGCGGCGATTTATGGGATGCCTTTGCCAAGACCGGGCGGATTGAGGACTATCTCCGCTACCGCGGCGTGGATATTTATCAAATGGCGGACAGCGAGGCGAAAAAACGGCATGAAGCAGACCACCGACGCCCTGATCATCCGGGAAAACAACAATATTGGTGAAGCCGACCGGTTCGTGACCGCCCTGACGCGGGATTTCGGCGTGGTCCGCGCGGCGGCCAGGGGGGCGCGCAACCTCAAAAGCCGGAAGTCCTCCGCTACGCAGCTGCTGTCTTATTCCCGCCTGACGCTTTACCGCGGGCGGGAAAAATACATAATTGACGATGTCGAACCGATCCGCGTGTTTTTTGAACTGCGCTCCGATATAGAGAAGCTTTCCCTCTCCCAGTATTTCTGCGAGCTGGCCGGCGTGCTGGCTCCGAGGGAGGAGCCGGCGGAGGATTTCCTGCGGCTCATGCTCAACGCCCTGCATTTTTTAGGGGAAGGCAAGCGGGATCCTCGGCAGATCAAGGCGGTCGTGGAGCTGCGCATGGCCGCTCTGGCCGGTTTTATGCCCGACCTGATGGCCTGTGCCGGCTGCGGCTCGTATGAGGGGCAGGAAATGTGGTTTTCCCCGCAGGAGGGCCTGCTGCTGTGCGGACGGTGCCGTGCCTCCCGGCCGGGGACGGGGCTGGTGCCGGTGCCGGGCAATGTCCTGGCGGCCATGCGGCATATTGTGTATTCCCCCTTTGACGGCTGTTTTTCCTTTGGGATGGCGCCGGAGGGGATGGAGCTTTTAGCCCGGCAGACCGAGGGCTTTCTGCTGGCCCAACTGAACCGGGGATTCAAAACCCTTGATTTTTATCATTCCCTCTCAGCGCCGCCCTTCTTTCCGGAGAAGGGACGCGCGCCCGGCGGGACAGAGGGATCCGCCGGCGAAGGGATGCCGGACGCGGGGGAAGGCTGAGCCGGAGCCTGCGGCCCCCTTTTCTGCAAAAGCGGCTTTTCACGCCGTTGTTTTAGCCGAGGGGGAGCAGGCCGGGTGGAAATGCCCTTTTCGGTGTAGGCGCACCGTTCCTTTGGGGATGGCTCCATGTTGGAAGCCGGCGGAGCGCTTTCAGGCGCAGCTGGATGCCTATTGATGCGGCTTCAACCCGGCGGGGAGGGCTTCGGTTTTCCCTGGGATATCATTGCCGCTCGAAGGAAATGGAAAAATATTCCTAAAATTATCTGTCGACGGCGGCGGGAAATTTTGCTATACTGAAAGGAACGGATAGAAAGCGGTATATCGCGCCGGCGGATCCCCGATAGCTTCGTGAAAATCCCGCCGGGGCCGGCTTTGCCCCGGCAAGTCTAAAAGCCTTTTGCCGCGGGATCGGGCGCTTCTCTTTTGCGGGCGTCGGTGAAATGGACGCGGAGGACGGCGGATGTCCGGTGCCTGCTTCTGTTGTATTTCTTTGCCGCACGGCGGCGGATCGGAGGAACCCATGAATACCGAAACCATGAACGACCGTGCCCAATTGTTCGGCAAGGAATATCTTGAGAAGTACGCGCGATCCCGGCGGGCTGCCGGGGTCGTCATGGCGGTGCTCTGCGTTCTGTTCTTGGCGGCGGCCCAGGCCTTCACATACGTTATCGCCCAAAGGGCCGGGCTGGCCGGGACGAATGCGGCAATCCTGGCGGCCCTCCCCTTTGTCGGTCCGGCGTTCCTCTGTGTCGAGACGGCGATGGCAGGATGGGGGGAGATCGTCCGCCTTGAAGTGTTCAGCCCGGAATTCCTGCGTCCGCTGCTCCTGCTTTGCGCGCGGGTCCTGTCGGTGCTGTTCCTGTTCCTCGGCGCGCACTGCCACGATCTCCGCCGGCGGGCGCTCGGCGTATTGGCCGAGCGGCAGGAGGCGGAAGCCCGGCTGGCGGAAAAACAGGCGGCGCGTCAGAAGCTTGCCTCTGCTTCAGCGCCGGTCGTGATCCGGCCCGGCGCGGCGAAGCCTGTTCCCGCTGATGCAGCGGAGCCGTCGGCTGCGGCCTCTTTGGGGGCGGAAATGTCTCGGAAGCCGGCGGCGTCCCCGGCGGGGAAGAGCGGGGCGCCTGCCGCCCCGGCAGGCCCGGAGCCCGGCAAACGCCCCGCGGCGGCCGTGCAGCCGACTCCTGCTGCGGGGAGGGGGCAGGAGGCTCCCGCCCCCTCCGAGGCAGGGAAAGCTGTGCCCGTCTCAATGCCTCCCCGGGCGCCGTCCGCTTCTCCGGCGGCCCCCATGGCCGGGGGACGCCCGGATGGCAAGGCGGAGAATGCGGTGCGTCCAGCGGCTGCCGGGTCGGCCGTCCCGCCGTCCCGTCCGGCCTCTTCCGTGCCGGCGGCGGACGATCACGGGCAAGCGCCGCAGGCCGGCCGTACGCCCGATCCCTCCCTGCAAAAGGCGGAGGAGGAATACAACCGCGCCATGCAGGATGTGCTGGCGTTCCTAAACAAAAAATAACCGCGGCGATGCCGATGCCGCCGGAGGCTTCCACGCTTTCCGGCGGATTTTTCGGCGGCCGGCGGCTTTTGCTTTTTATGGAGAGGAATTCGTTATGAACCGAAATTACAAAGCGCTGGAGCTGGATAAGGTGCTTGAGCTCCTGGCGAATGAGACGACCTGTGACGATGCGGCCGAGCAGGCCCGCCTGCTGGAGCCCTCCGCCGACCTGGCGGAGGTGCGCCGCCGCATGGCCGACACGGCGGCGGCGGTGATGCTGATGGCGCGCTTTGGCTCCCCCTCCTTCGGCGGCGCGAAGAATGTCGCCAACGCCCTGCGTCGGGCGGAGGCGGGCGCATCCCTGTCGATGCGGGAGCTGCTCGCGATCGCCGAAACTCTGCGGATCATCCGCTCCCTTCACGAGTGGAGAGGCCACTGTGCCGGGGTGGAAACCTGCCTGGACGACCGGTTTGACGTGCTGACCCCGAATAAATACCTGGAAGAAAAGATCACCGCCGCCATCCTGTCGGAGGAAGAGGTGGCCGACAGCGCGTCCCCCGAACTAGCCAATATCCGGCGGAAAATGCGGGCCGCCTCCGGGCGGGTGAGGGAGCAGCTCGACCGTATGATCCGTTCCCCCGCCTATCAGAAGCTGCTGCAGGACCCGATTGTGACCATCCGCGGCGGGCGGTTTGTCGTCCCCGTCAAGGCCGAGCACCGCGGCGAGGTCGCGGGGCTGGTGCACGACACCTCCGCTTCCGGCGCCACCGTGTTTGTGGAGCCCATGCCGGTGGTTGAGGCGAATAATGAGCTGCGCGTCCTCGCCTCCCGCGAGGAGGCAGAGATTGAGAGGATTTTAAGCGAGCTGTCCGCGGAGGCGGGGAGCTTTGCCGACGGGATCATCGCGGATTACCAGGTGCTGGTGGAGCTGAACCTGATTTTTGCCAAAGCCCGGCTGGCGTATAAAATGAAGGCGAGCGAGCCCCAGCTGGCCGACGACGGCCATATCCTGCTGCGGCACGCCCGCCATCCGCTGCTCGACCCGAAGAAAGCGGTGCCGATTGACGTGGAGCTCGGCGGCAGCTTTGACACCCTGGTCATCACCGGCCCGAACACCGGCGGCAAGACGGTCACGCTCAAGACCCTCGGCCTGCTGTCGCTGATGGCGATGTGCGGGCTGATGCCCCCGGTGGACGACGGCAGCCGCCTTTCGGTGTTCCGGGAGGTGCTGGCGGATATCGGCGACGAGCAGTCGATTGAGCAGTCCCTTTCTACCTTTTCGGCCCATATGACCAACCTGATCCGGATCCTTGCCGAGGCAGGGGAGCACTCCCTGGTCCTCATGGACGAATTGGGGGCGGGCACCGACCCGGTGGAGGGCGCGGCTCTCGCCACCGCGATTTTGGAACGGCTGCGGGAGCAGGGCGCGCGGATCGCCGCCACCACCCATTACGCCGAGCTGAAGGCTTACGCTATCCATACGCCGGGGGTGGAGAACGGGAGCTGCGAATTCGACGTGGCGACGCTGCGCCCGACCTACCGCCTTCTGGTAGGGGTGCCGGGGCGGTCGAACGCCTTTGCCATATCGGAACGGCTTGGCATGGATCCCGCCCTGGTGAACCGCGCGCGGGAGCTGGTTTCCGGCGAGGACCGGCGGCTGGAAGATGTGGTCGTCACCCTAGAGGAGCGGCGGCAGACCCTGGAAAGGGAGCTTTCCGAGGCCCGTACGATGCGGGCCAAAGCGGAGGCCGCCGGCCAGCGGGCCCAGGCTGAGCTGGAGGAGCTGGACCGGCTTCGGGAGACGGAGCTGGAGAAGGCGCGCGGAGAAGCGCGCCGGATCGTGCAGCGCGCCCGCGCTGAGGCACAGCAGCTGATGGACGAGCTGGATACGCTTCGCCGGCAGAAAAACGCGGCGGAATTCGCCTCAAAGGCCCAGGCGGCGAAAAGCCAGCTGCGTTCCCGGCTCCGGGCCATGGAGGATGCGGTTGACCCCGTCACCCAGCGCCGCCAGGAAAGCTATACCCTCCCTCGGCCGCTCCGGGCCGGGGATACGGTGCTGCTGACGGACATTGACAAGAAGGGCGTGGTCCTCACCCCGCCGGATGACGGCGGCATGGTCCAGGTGCAGGCGGGGATCATTAAGACCCGGGTGCCGGTGGGCAGCCTCCGCCTGCTTGATGAACAGCAGGCCGCCCCGGGAAAAAGCAGCGGCCCGGCAGGGCGCGGCTATCCCGGCGGGGGGAGAGCCTCCCGCCCGGAAAAGGGCGTCGTCTCCCGCGCCCGGCGGGAGGCGCATATGGAAATTGACCTGCGCGGCATGACGACGGACGAGGGGATCCTGGAGCTCGACCGTTTCCTGGACGAAGCGGTGCTGTCTGGGCTTGACCAGGTGACAGTGATCCACGGTAAGGGGACCGGCGCGCTGCGCGCCGCTGTGCAGCAGCATCTGAAAACCCATCCGTCGGTTAAGAGCTTCCGCCTCGGCGTTTACGGCGAGGGAGAAAACGGCGTTACGATTGTGCAGCTGAAATAAAAGGGCAACAAACAGGGAGCCAAAGCGGACTGCTTTGGCTCCCTGTTTGTTTTCTGCCGTTTCGCGTTCACTGGCTCCCGGGGACGGCTTGGCGCCCGTCGGCGGAGAGCTGCTGTGGTGAAAGCCGGTCCCCTCGCACGGCCGCTGCTCCCGCGGGCTTTGCGCGGGCAGCCGTTATGCCGGCCGCATATTGGCGGCGTAACGGTCCACCGCAAAGTTGGGGAGGTTGTACAGCACCAGCAGGTCGGTCGCGTGATTTTCGACCGCATAGGTATAGATATCCTCCTTGAAATACCGGGGATCAATCACCAGGATCCGTTCGTAGTGGGCGGCCAGGAAGGGGACGAAGCAGTGGGCGTAGGAGTCCTGGACGAGCAGCAGCACCCGCCCGTTTTTGGTCCCGGTCGTGATCTCTACCTTCGCGTTGTTCCCGCCGAGGAAATAGGAGTATTTGTCCTTTTGGGTTAGGAATTCCTCTTTATACAAGGTGTCCTCAACCGTACCGTTGTCGTAGAGGACGGAAACCTCCACCGGGTCGTCGGCCAGATAGGCCGTCACGCTGTCCGGCTGGATGGTGGGGAGGTTGGCCTTGGAATACAGCGTCCCGTAAAACGCATCCGATACGGTTTCCTGCCGGTAGGCGTCCTCCGGCAGCGGGTCCAGCCCGTTTTCCGCCGCCCAGGCGGCATAGACCAGGTAGGCGGCTTGGGTGGTCCAGTGATGGTCGGTGCGGTAATACAGCGGGATATCGGTATGGCTTTTCAGCAGATCGGCCGCGTTGCAGAGCGGCGCGTCCGTCTCCAGGATTGCCGCCGCCTTTTCCAGCGCCGCGGCCTGGTCCGGTACCGGCGCAAAGGCAGGGAGACGGTCGGTCAGGATAGCTGACGCGGTGGGGATCAGCAGCGAGGACGCGCGGAAGTCCGGGTTTTCCGCCTTCAGTGCCCGCGCCAAAGCCGCCGCGGCCTCTGCATTTTTGGCGAGCTGCGCGTCGTCAATGGCCTCCCCGGCGTCGAACAGGGTGCCCTCCTTGCCGAAATAGACCCGTTGGTTGTCCTTTTTCAGCAGGGCCAGCTCGGCCATGGTTTTCAGCCCGATCCAGCCGTCCCGCCCAATAAACTGGTCGGCCGTATACTTTTCAAAATCCTGCCCGAATTTGCCGGATGCGATGTCTTCTACATTCGGCGAAGGGAGCGTCTGCAAATAGCGGTTCTCGCTTTCGGAAAATTCTTTCTGCGGGACCAGGAGGTTGGCGATCGACACGCCGAACAGGAGGACGACAAAGCCGATCGCGATCACTTTCTTATTCAAAACGAGTCCTGCCTTTCCGGCCTGTCAAAGCCATTATCTGCCTCAATATTGGTCAGAAACGGAAGTAGAGGAAGGGGTTGTAGGAGGCATCCACCAGGTAGGCGACGCTCAATACCGAAATCCCGAGCAGCACCACGCCGGCACAGGCGGTGGAAATGGCGGAATGCTTTGCCAGCGCGCCGTTTTCCAGCTTGGCAACCAGCCGTTTCGGCCAGTCGGTGCAGCCGACGGCGCCGATCAGGAGCAGCAGGCCGTTGGTCACCAGCAGATAGAGGGAGCGGGTGTCAAACAGCCCCGCGCCGTGCGCTCCGAACATCGCCCCGATAAAGGAGAAGCCGGCGGACAAGCTGTCAAAGGCGAAGAGGGCCCAGCTCAGGATCACCATCAGCATTGTGTAAATCCGGCCGACAAAGCCCGGCGCCTTTTCCAGCCACTTGAGCAGAAACAGCTTTTCAACCATCAACAGGACGCCGAAAAACAGCCCCCAGGCGACAAAGTTCCAGCTTGCCCCGTGCCAGATGCCGGTCAGCAGCCACACCACCAGGATATTGCGGATCTGGATCGGGAGGCCCCGGCGGTTGCCGCCCAAGGGGATATAAACGTAATCCCGGAACCAGGTGCTCAGCGAGATGTGCCACCGCCGCCAAAATTCGGTGATGCTTTTGGACATATAAGGGTAATTGAAATTTTCCAGGAAATGAAAGCCGAACATTTTTCCCAGCCCGATGGCCATATCCGAATAGCCGGAGAAGTCAAAATAGATCTGGAAGGTATAGGCAAGGATGCCGATCCATGCGGTCAATACCGGCACTTCGGCGGTATCCATGGCGGAAACCTGCGACCAGATCACCCCGATGGTGTTGGCCAGCAGCACCTTTTTGCCGAGTCCCGTGATAAACCGCCTCACCCCGTCTCCGAACAGGTCGAGGCTTTCCGTCCGGTTGTTCAGCTGCTGGTCAATCGTTTTGTACTGCACGATCGGCCCGGCGATGAGCTGGGGGAACAGGGCGACATAGGTGCCGAACGAGATGATGTTGCGCTGCGCCCGGACATCCCCGCGGTAAACGTCGATGACATAGGACATCGACTGGAAGGTATAAAAGGAGATGCCGATCGGCAGGGCCAGATCCAATAAGGGGATGCTGACACCGGGGATGGCGTTCAGGTTGCCGATGAGAAAGTTGGCGTACTTGAAAAAGCCGAGGGTCGCGAGGTTCAGCACGATCCCTACGATCAGCGTGACCCGCGCGGCGCGGATCCTGCCCTCGTCCTTCCGCTTTTCAATGAGCAGGCCGAGCACGTAATCCACCACGATCACCAGGATCATGATAATCACATAAACCGGCTCGCCCCAGGCGTAAAAGAACAGGCTGGAAATCAGCAGCCAGGCGTTTTTCAGCTTTTTCGGCAGCAGGAAATACACAAGAAGCACCGCGGCGAGAAAATAGAACAAAAAGAGCAGGCTGCTAAATACCATGGGGCTGATTCACGTCCCTTATCAATTCGAATTCGGCGCCGGAACGGCCGCCGCGCAGGGGATGGGGAGGGCACGGCTTTAAGGAAACGGCGGGACAAGCTCCCGCCGCCCGCCGCGATTCACCCCTTGGTATACCCCTCAATGCATTTTTTCGCCGCGTCGTTGTCGTTGGAAACACAAAGGATGACATATTTGCCGGCAGTAACGATCACCGGGTCGCTCAGCTTCTCTTGTTCGCCGGGGTTATAGTCCTCAAAGGCGGAGCGCTGGTCTGCAATCCGCTGGTCTACCGCGGCCTTGATCCGCCCCGCTGCCGCTTCGTCCGTTCCTTCAAACACGGCGATTTCCTCCGCCGTCGCACCTGATCCGACGTAGATCTTTTTGGCGGCGATATCCGCCGCGTCGATATCGTAGATATTGGATACCGCCGATTCGCTCGGCTCAGCCAGCTCGTCCTCAAAGGGCACCGTCGCCTTGAGGTCATCCGCCAGCGCCGCCACGTCAATGGTGACGTCCTTGGCGTTATCCTGGCAGCCGGCCAGGAGCAGGGCGGCCGTCAGCAGGCACAGAAGCACACAGGCGCATTGCTTGATTGTTTTCATATTCCTTCCATCCTTTCGCGGATAAACTTTTCCGGGGAAGCGCGGGGTCTTCAGCGGCCGTTATGACGGAATATATGCCGCCGCGTCGGTGTGGGTTTTCAGGTAATCCAGCCATTTCAGGCAGTACGTCTTGTTGAGATGGATGCCGTCGCTGGATGCATCCTCCGGAAGGTTGCCGTCCGCATCCGCCACCGCATCCCCTACCGGAAGATAGGCGACCTGCTTTTCCCGGCAGAGCTCCTGGAGCAGCGTGTTGTATTCGAGGATCCGTGAATTGTTGATATAATCCCCCTGCGCCGACCGCTCCGCCGTGACCGGGAGGATCGACTGGATGAAGATGTCGGCCTCCGGAGAGGTTTCCCGGATCCGGTCCACCAGGTCGCCGCAGCGCTGGGCGAAGATGTCCGGATATGCCCACCCCAGCTCGTTTAAGCCGAGCATGACATACACCTTGCCGAATTGCTTTTTGCCCAGCGCGTCGCTTACCGTAAGCTCCTGGCCGTCCAGCGTGACTGTCTTATCGCTGAACACCTTGCTGATAGACAGCCCTTTTGAAGCAAAATTCGTGGCATTGGCCGGTCCGGCATACAGCATAAAAGCCTCGGTTCGGGAATCCCCGATAAAGCAGGCGTCGTCGAAATAGGAATCGTCCACCCCGCTGACCATGCTGAATACGGGATCGGTGGCTGTCGTCAAGGGAGGCTGCGTCGTCGTCTCCGGCGCGGCCGTCGTCGTTTCCGGCGCGGCCGTCGTCATGCCGGCGGAGGACGAAGCATCCGGCCCGCCTGCGGGGCGGATGAAGCATCCCCGGATTAGGAAAGCAATACCCACGATCAGCAGGACCAGGAGCAGCGCCAGGCCGCCGAGGATCAGGCGGCGCTTGCGGCGGTGGCGCCGTACCCGGGGAGATAGCGGGCGTTTATGAAAATTTTTGTTACTGTTCATATACGTCATCCTATGAATATGGCTTAGGCCGGCGGAACGCTTCTATGGCCATCAAGTAGTATGGGAGCATCCGGGAAGGAACATGCAGGGGGGCAAAAATCGTGCGGCCGGATATCCCTGCAGAAAAGGGCCGGGAGATCCGCCGGCGGTTCTCCGGCCCTTTCCGGCTTTGCCCGGCGGCATCCCGGCCGCGGGTCAATAGGCGGTTTTCTCGGCGATATACCCGGCCAGGCTGTCAATCGAAACCCGTTCCTGCTGCATGGTATCGCGGTCACGCACCGTGACGCAGTGATCCTCCAGTGAATCAAAGTCGAAGGTCACGCAGTAGGGGGTGCCGATCTCGTCTTCCCGGCGGTACCGCTTGCCGATGGAGCCGGCGTCGTCAAAGTCCACCATAAACTGCTTGGCCAGCAGGTCGTGGACCTTCAGCGCCTCGCCGCTCAGCTTTTTGGACAGGGGAAGGACCGCCGCCTTGAACGGCGCGATCGCCGGGTGCAGGTGGAGTACCACACGGGTGTCCTTTTCGTCAATGGCCTCCTCGTCGTAGGCGTCGCACAGGAAGGCCAGCACCACCCGGTCCGCGCCCAGGGAGGGCTCGATGACATAGGGGATGTAGCGCTCGTTGGTCTCGGGGTCGAAGTAGTCCAGCTTCTGGCCGGAGACCTCGGAGTGGCGGCTCAGGTCGTAGTCGGTGCGGTCGGCGATGCCCCACAGCTCGCCCCAGCCGAAGGGGAAGAGGAATTCGAAGTCCGTTGTCGCCTTGGAGTAGTGGGACAGCTCCTCCTGCTCGTGGTCGCGCAGCCGGAGGTTTTCCTCCCGCAGCCCCAAGCCGAGCAGCCACTGGCGGCAGTATTCCTTCCAATACCCAAACCAGTCGAGGTCGGTGCCGGGCTTGCAGAAGAATTCGAGCTCCATCTGCTCAAACTCGCGGGTGCGGAAGGTGAAGTTGCCGGGGGTGATCTCGTTGCGGAAGCTCTTGCCGATCTGCGCCACGCCGAAGGGGATCTTCCGCCGGGTGCTGCGCTGGATATTCTGGAAGTTGACGAAAATCCCCTGGGCGGTTTCGGGGCGGAGGTAGAGCTCGTTTTTGGCGTCCTCGGTCACGCCCTGGAATGTCTTAAACATCAGGTTGAAGGTGCGGATATCGGTGAAATTGTGCTCGCCGCATTCGGGGCAGTTGATCCCGTGCTCGTCGATATACGCTTTCATCTGGGCGAAGCTCCAGCCCGCCGGATTGACGCCGGTATCCTCAATCAGCTTGTCCGCGCGATGACGGGTCTTGCAGCTTTTGCAGTCCATCAGCGGGTCGGAAAAGTTGCCGACATGGCCGGAGGCAACCCACACCTGCGGGTTCATCAGGATCGCGCTGTCCAGGCCGACGTTGGTCGGGCTTTCCTGCACGAATTTCTTCCACCAGGCGCGCTTGACGTTGTTTTTCAGCTCCACGCCGAGCGGCCCGTAGTCCCAGGTGTTGGAAAGGCCGCCGTATATATCCGAGCCGGGATACACAAAGCCCCGGCCTTTGCACAAAGCGACGATTTTGTCCATGGTTTTGTCCGCATTGTTCATGGGGAATCCATCCTTTCACCGGGAACGCCGCCCGTCCCCGCCGTGTTGAAAATTTAGGAAGCCTATACCTTTCTATAGTAAACAAAGCGGCGGGAAAAGTCAATCGTTCCCACGGAATATTTCCGCATAATCCACGGGATCCCGCCTGGCGGCGGGGTGGGCGGTGAAGTGCCTGTTCCCCTTTTTATTAAAGATGCGCGGCGGGCGGAAAAAGTTGGCGGGCTTCCGATTTTTTTGCGCGGCGGCCGGGGAGAGACAACGGGCCGGAAGAGGGAAAGGCTGGCGGCAAGAGGGAAGACGGGCGGAACGGAGGAAAACGGAACGGTGCCAGGCGCCGGCAAAAAGCGCGCGGACAGCCTCCGCCGCCCGCGCGCTTTTCCTATCCCGTCAGCTTTTCCCGCATTTGCAGCAGCAGCGCCCGCTCCCGGCGGGAAACCTGCACCTGCGTCATGCCGAGCTTGTCCGCCGTGGCCTGCTGGGTATGGCTTTTCAGATAGCGCAGCACGATCAGCTCCCGATCCCGCGGCTCCAGCTCCGCGAGCACCTGCCGCAGGGCGAGCCGATCGGTCAGCAGCTCGTCCGGCGGCGCGACCGGCACGTCGATCTGATCCCCCTCGTCCTCCTCCCCCGACCGGGTAAGGGAGAGGGGCGGCAGGGAGGCGCCCATGGCTTCGGCCGCCTGTTCCCTCTCCACCCCGAGCAGGTCGGCCATCTCGCCCACGGTCGGCTCGCGGCCTTCGGCGTTGGTGAAGCGCTCCCGCTCCTTGGCCGCCTTCATTGACAGCTCCTTGAGGGAGCGGCTGACCTTCACCGTCCCTCCGTCCCGGAACAGGCGGCGGATCTCCCCCAGGATGACCGGCACCGCGTAGGTTGAAAATTTCAGCCCCCGTTCCCCGTCAAAGCCGTCGGCCGCCTTGACCAGTCCGACGCAGCCCGCCTGGAACAGGTCGTCGTATTCAATCCCCCGTCCGTTAAAGCGCCGCGCGCAGGAGTGGACCAGCCCGATATTCTCGCAGATGAACTCCTCCCGGCGGCTCACGGCTGTACGGCCGCGGCGGGCGCGGCCTCCCGCAAAGCTATGTATTTTTCCAGCGTAACCGTGGTGCCCTTGCCTTTTTTGGAGGACACCCGCAGCTTATCGGTAAAGCTCTCCATCACCGAAAAGCCCAGGCCGGAGCGTTCCTCCCCGCCGGTGGTGAACAGCGGCTCCATCGCCTGCTTGACATCGGCGATCCCGCAGCCCTTGTCCCGGATCTTGACCACGATCCGCCCGTCCGCAAACAGGCGGGCGGTGAGGTAGACCGTGCCGATGGAGTCGGGGTAGGCGTGGACGATGCAGTTGGTCACCGCCTCCGACACGGCGGTGCGGATGTCGGCCAGCTCGTCTACCGCCGGGTCGAGCTGGGAGACGAAGGCGGCGACGGCCGCCCGGGCAAAGCCCTCGTTGGCCGAGCGGCTGGGAAAGCTCAGCTTCATTTCGTTGAGTGGTTTCATGGCAAACTCCGTTTCTCCGCGGTTCCTCCTCCGCGGTTGTATTCCAAATTTGGGCCGGCGCGGTCAGGGCAGGATCTGCCCCGGCGGCGCGTCCTCCGCCTCGTCGCCGTCCTTGAGCACGTTCAGCCGGTCCAGGCCGGCCAGGCGGATCACCTTGCGGATCCGCTCGCTGGCGCCGGTGACCTCAAGCGCCCCGCCGTACAGCTGCATCAGGCGGAAGCGCCCCATAATCAGCCCGATGCCGGAGCTGTCCATAAAAGCGACCCCGCCGAAGTCGAGGCGCAGGCGGGCCGGCTTGGTCCGTTCCACCGCCGCGTCGATTTCTTCCCGCATCCGCCGGGCGGAATGGTGGTCCAGCTCCCCCGACAGCCAGACCGTCAGACCGTCGGGCGCGTTGTCTATACGCAGTGCCATATGTATCGCTTACCCCTTTCGTGGCTTTGGTGTCCTTACCGGTTAGTATGCGCAGAAAAAAAGCCCCTATCCCTAGGATAGAGGCTTGTCCGCAAATTTTTTGGCGAATTCGGGCGCAGCGCCGATTTTTTCGGGAGGGGGCGGGGCGCGCTCCCCTCCGAAGGGAATCCCCTTTGCTACAGGCTTAAAACGGCGGCCAGGGCGGCGTACCGTTCCGACCGGCTTTGCACGTCCTCTTCGGATACGCCGTAATAGGCATAGAGGTCCTGCGCGATTTTCTTCAGCTGTTTTCCCGCTTTTTTTCTGCCGGAAGCATACGAAATATTCATCCTTTTCCAGAAGAAATCGATTTCGATTTCCATATGCCCGCCGGCGGTCTTTATTTCGTATAGATGGAAATCGAAGGGGATGTCCCGGCCGGGTACGCTCTCGTCCCCGCCGCCAGCTTCTTTCTCTAAGGCGCACAGGCCTTCCTTGAAAGCCCTTTTCCGCTCAAGGTACTTCCTTTGTGTGCCCGGAATTTCGGTGGCGCGGTACCGGACGCCGGCGTACTCCGCTACTTCTTCCAGCGTATGCGCGTTTGCTGAAATCCGTTTTTCTGCCCGCCGGTATTTCCATTGGTATATGGACTGCCTGACTTGCCCTTTTCGTGACGGCCTTTCCGCCCGCGGCGTTAGGACAAGGCAGGTTGGGGCATCCGCGCCGCCGATGATCGCGGTGCATTCCTTTTCCTCTTTCACGGCTGTCCTCTCCTGTTTTTGCAGCTATTCGCCGGCGGCGCCGTGACCGCCGGGCATCCCCGTTCCCCCGCCTTTCCCGAGCCAGGCGAGCAGCCGGGGCCGCAGCGCGGCCGCGACGTAGAAGGAGCCGGCGACCAGCAGGCCGGCTCCGCCGGCCTCGGGGGCGGAAACGCGTTCCGGACCGGCGGTATCGCCCAGGGCCGCGTCCAGCGCGGCGGAGGGGTCGTCCACGGCCTCCACCGGCAGGCCGGGAGCGGCGGCGTGCAGGAGCTTGGCAAACTGCGCGGCGGGCAGGGCGCGCGGGTTGGGCGGGGTGCAGCATATTGCCCGGCGGCAGAAGGGGGCCAGCAGCGCGGCGCAGCAGGCGGCGTCCTTGTCCCGGAGCATCCCGGCGACTAAGGTGAGCCCGGACAGGCGATGCCGCCGCAGCGTCTCGGCCAGTGCGGCGACCCCCTGCGGGTTGTGCGCCCCGTCCAGCAGGACGAGCGGGGAGAGGGAGAGCGCCTCCTGCCGGCAGGGCATGGCGGCCGCCGCCAGCCCGCGGCGGATCGCCTCCCCGTCGGCGGAAAAGCCCGCCGGGGCGAGCGCCCGCACCGTTTCTATGGCCGTCAGCGCGTTGTCCCGCTGGAACCCGCCGGTCAGCGGGAGGGTGATGGTCATCCCGTCGTAGGTGAACGCCGTCCGGCCGAGCGTTTCCTCCAGCACCTTCCCGGAGCGGGCGGGGATCCGCACCGTCAGCCCCCGCCGCGCCGCCTGCTCCATCAGGACGGCCAGGGCCTCCGGATCCTGCGCCGGGGAGGTAATCACCGCGCAGGGAGGCTTGAGGATGCCGCATTTGTTCTCCGCAATTTCGGCCACGGTGCCGCCAAGAACCGCGGTGTGATCCAGCGATACCGGGGTGAGCACCGCCGCCAGGGGAGGGGGGAGGGCGTTGGTTGCGTCGTCCCGGCCGCCCAGCCCGCATTCGATCACGCAGAGGTCGGTACGGCTGCGGGCGAAGTACAAAAAGGCCAGGGCGGTGGTCAGCTCGAATTCGCTCAAGCGGCCGGCCTGCCCCATCTCCCCGTCGTGGGAGAGCAGCTCCGCCGTCAGGGAGGCGAAAGCCGCTTCGGGGATGGGCTGCCCGTCCATCGTGATGGTGTCCCGCAGGCCGGTCACGGCGGGGGAGGCGTACAGGCCGGTGCGCCAGCCCGCCGCGGTCAGGATGCTCTGGATCATCCGGGCGGTGGAGCCTTTGCCGTTGGTGCCGGCGATGTGAACGCAGCGCAGCCGGCGCTCCGGGCTGCCGCAGAGGGCGAGGATGCGCTGCATCCGGGCGAGCCCCCATTTCATCCCGCCGGGCTTGAGCGCCTCAATCGCCCGCAGGGCTTCGGGGTAGGTCATGGTTGGCATGGCTTTCGGTTCTCCTTTTTTCGGGGATTCCGCCGGAGCGGAAAATATGGTATGATGAGGGCAAAGAGGAAGGGGAGCTGCATATGACCGGCCATCCGTATCCCGGCGCGCCCCGCGCGCTGCGGGAGATTTACCAGCGGGAGATCCTCCCGCCGTTGATCCTGGATAACCCGGAGGAATTTTACGCCGCGTTTGACCGGGGTCCCGAGGCGGCGGAGGGCTTTTTCCAGGAAAAGTGGGAGTGGATGTGCGCCCGCCTGCCTCAAGGGCAGCTGCCGGGCGGCGGCTTCGTCCCCTGCCCGGCCGCCGGGATGGACTGCCTGGCCCTTGATGAGCGGGAGGAGAGCTTTGCCGCCCTTTTGACGGTCGAGCTGACCGAGCCGGCGGAGGACCGGCAGGGGCTCGCGCTGTATGTATCGGTTTTCTTTGGCGTGGGGAGGACTCCCCGCCTGTTTTACGGGGAGCATGCCTGCCTGCCCGGCGGCGCGCCGACGGTCGGGGTGTGCGAGCTCCGGCTCGGGCGGGACGGCGAGCTCCGCCGCCTTGACCACGGCGTGCTCTTTCAGGGATGCGACAACCGCCCCTTCCTGTTTGACCCGCCCGCGGATCCCCTGCCGGAGGATCCGGCCCGCCCCTTGGCAAGGGAGCGGTGGTATACCGCCTATCTGGACCGGGCCGCGCGGCTCTGCGCCGCCGGGGGATAACGGGGGATGGAGCCGCCCGTTCCAATGCGGTCGCCCGCGCGGGGGACGGCCGGACGCTTCGGCCGGCGCCGTTAACGGAGCCGGCGCCGGGGAGGGGCGGCCAGCTCGTAGCTGTGGGCGATCATCGCGCACAGTTCGTCGTCCGGTACGTCGCCGCCGATGCGGATGGTGTTCCAATGGGTCTTGTTCATGTGAAAGCCGGGGGTCACGTCCTGATACACCAGCCGGTACAGCTCGGCGCGGGCCGGATGGCATTTCAGGTTGACGCATTCCGTCCCGTGTACGTTGATGAACAAGGCAAACCCCTTGCGGTTGACCCGCCTGCGCAGCAGGGGCGTCGTGTCGTCAAAGGGGTAATCCTCGTAGGCGTCGGGAAAGGTCAGGCAGTAATCAATCAGTTCCTGCCGGGTCATTGCCATGAAGGAACGCTCCTTTCCGGAATGGGATGGGTTCGGTTCCACTATTGTAGCACAGTTTCCCGCCGGGGGAAAGCATCCCGCGGGGCTGCCGTTCCCGGCGGAGGATTTCTGCTTTTACGCCGCGCCGGTGCGGGAATTTGGATAGGGAGGGACCCTCGTTGCCAAAATACAAGCTGCCAAAGGTCGGTATGCGGATTATCAAGTCCGCGGTGGCCGTTTTCCTTTGCTTTGTCATCTACCTGCTGCGGGGGCAGCAGGGGGTGCCGTTTTATTCGGCGATCGCCGCCGTGCTGTGTATGCAGCCCTATGTATCGGGAAGCGTCAAGGTGGCGCTGAACCGCACGCTCGGCACCTTTATCGGCGGGACGGCCGGGATGCTGATCCTGCTGGTGGAGCAGCGCTTTTTCCCGCCCGGCTGGCTGCTCCTCCGGTATCTGCTGATTTCCGCGATGATCGTCGTGCTGATTTATGTTACCGTGCTGATCAAAAAGACCACGGCCTCCTATATCACCTGCGTGGTGTTTATGAGCATTACGGTGTCTCACGCGATGGACGTCAATCCCTACCTGTTTGCGCTGGACCGGGTGATTGACACTCTGATCGGCATTTTCGTTTCCTTGGGGGTGAACGCCTTCCGGCTTCCCCGCCGGCGGGACCGCCGCCTGCTGTTTGTCAGCGACCTGGACGGCACCCTGGCGGAGAATGGAAGGATCGCGCCGGCGGCGGTGATCCACCTGAACAAGCTGATAGACGCGGGGGCGCAGTTCACGGTATCGACCGGCCGTACGCCGGCGACCTTCCTGCCCATGCTTGAGGGGCTCCGACTCCGGCTGCCGGTGATTGCGATGAACGGCGCGGCGCTGTACGACATGCAGGCGGGGTCTTATCTGTACTGCAAGACCATCCCCCCCGCCGCATTCCGCCGGGTAGCGGCGGTGTTTGAGCGGCGGGGGCTGAACCTGTTTGTCCATGCGGTAATCCACGATGTGCTGCATGTGTATTACGGGGACTTTACCAACCCGGCGGAGGAGGAGCTCTATTACGCCCGCCGCGGGCTGCCGCAGAAGCACTATGTGTACAGCCGCCTGCCGAAGGGGCATGACCCGGTATACCTGCTGGCAGTGGACACCCTTTTGATGGTGGGGGAGCTGCGCAGGGAGATTGACGGCTTTGCACAGGAGGCCGGCGTATACACGGTCGTCTGCCTGGATGCGGAGCATGCGGGGTATGCGCTGCTGGAAATCTATTCGGCGGCGGCGACCCGGCCGGCCGCGGCGGCGGAGCTCAAAAAGCGGATCGGGGCCGCGGCGGTCGCCGCGTTTGGGGACAGCGACAGGGATGTCGCTCTCCTGGCCTCGGCGGATATTTCCCGCGCCGTTGCCGGGGCGGAGGAAGCGGCAAAGCAGGCGGCGGGGCGCGTCCTCCCGCCGGGAGACGAGGCCGTGGCGCGGGAGGTGGACCACCTGTTCCATCACGGGCGCAAGGGCGCGCTGCCGGAGCAGCGGTAAACGGGGCGCTCCCCTGCCAAGGGCCTGCCCGACGCTGCTGAAGGGGCCGGCGGGAATCGCTTTTTGCGATTCCCGCCGGCCCCTTTTGTCCCATACCGGCTTTCCGGCGCGCCGAAGGCCAAAGAGCCGCGCGGCCAGCGAGGCTCTATTCGCTTGCCGGCGCGGCCTCCTCCCACAGCTCCTGCTCCTTGGCCTGCTCCCGGTAGGTTTTCGGGGAAAGCCCCGTGAGGCGCCGGAAGCACTGTGAAAAATAGGATTGGGAGGAAAAGCCGGAAAAGGAGGCGACCTTGGAAATATTCAGGTCGGTGGTTTTCAGCAGGGTTTTGCTTTCCTCGATCCGGCGGGCGATCAGGTAATTGATGGGGGAAATGCCGTAATCCTCGGTAAAGCTGTGGGCGAGGTGGTATTTGTTGACATGCATTTCATCCGCCAGGGTCTGCAGGGTGATCGCGTCGTTGAAGTGGTCGTCAATATACCGCTTGGCCGAGTTGCTGACCGCCCGCATTTTCCGGGAAGGCACCACGGCCATTGTGAAATTGGCGAGCCGTATCATATGCACCAGCATAATTTCCAGCAGGTTCTGGCACACCGCCTTATGATAAAGCTCCTTGCCCTCCGCCTCCTGCAGCATAGCCTTCAGATACCCGTTGATCTGCGCCGCCTGTCCCCGGTAATGGAAATGCCGGTACCCGCTGGCGGAGCCCAGCGCCCCGAAGGTGAAGGCGGCGTTATCGACCCCCAGCACGATGTATTCCAGCGGCTGGTTTTCCACCGAGGTTTCGGTGTGCTCGACATATGGGTTGACGATCACCAGATCGTTTTCCTTGAGCTCAAACGACGTATTTTCTACCAGGAACCGCCCGCGGCCCCGCAGGACGTACAGGAACTCCGAATAATAGTGGGTGTGCATGGTGCTGTGCCAATCCTTCCCGTATTTGGCGGCGGTGATATACAGCAGCTTGGCGGGCGGAAGGCTTTCCTTCTGTGCCTCTACTTTATACAGCTGGTTGCTCATAGGCTGCACCTCGTTTTGCGTTCTGTTAGCGCTACAGCGCGTCAACGCTTTAGTATGTTAATATATTGCGAGAATAAACTTGCCGCAAACATTGCTCGATCCATATTTTCTATTATACTTTATCGACAGAAAAACTGCAAGTTAACCAGAAAATAAAAAAATAATTCTTAGAATGTCGACAGGATTGGCGCAATGCCTCTCAATAAAAATGAGAAAATATCAACATTCATCAGGCAATAGTGGTCAAAACTTACAAACACCACAAGATATATAAAAAATGCCGCAATATAAAAATTGAATTGCCCGCAAAAGCCGGTATACTGTAAGTGTAAGTCGTATCCAAGAGGCGCATACTAAAAGGGCGCCCGCGGGATACAGGGAAAAGGAGAAACCCACGGGAATATAAGGAGGAATCGACAATGAAAAAGGTACTGGCTCTGGTATTGGCGGCCCTGTTGTCCGCCGGCTTCCTGTCCGGCTGCACCACAGAGGGAGACGCCGGCGACGGGGATCAGAAATTATGGGTGGCAGCGCTTGAGAGCGCCTACGGCAGCGAGGTATGGAAGGAAATTGCCGCCGCTTTTGAGAAGGCGAACGAGGGCGTAACCGTGGAGCTGACCGTCGACAAGAATCTGGAAGACGTGATCAGCCCCCAGATGAAATCGGGCGAGTATCCCGACGTGATCCACCTGGCGGTCGGCCGCACCGCTGCGCTGACCGAAACCATGACCAAGGAAAACGCGATCCGCGACCTGAGCGATATGCTGGAGCTCACCGTGCCGGGCGAGGACGTCAAGGTCAAGGACAAGATCGTCCCCGGCTTCCTGGATACGCTGGTCACCAACCCCTATTCCGACGGCAAGACCTATCTGGCCCCGATGTTCTACGGCCCGTGCGGCCTGTTCTACAACGCCGGTCTGTTTAAGGAAAAGGGCTGGGAAGTCCCCGCCACCTGGGACGAGATGTGGGAGCTCGGCGACAAGGCCAAGGCCGAAGGCATCGCGCTCTTTACCTACCCGACCACCGGCTATTTTGACGCGTTCTTCTACGCGCTGCTCAACGAAACCGGCGGCCCCGATTTCTTCAACCGGGCGATGCAGTACGAGGAGGGCATCTGGGATACCGACGAGGCGAACCAGGCGTTCAACATCGTGGCCAAGCTGGCTACCTATACCGAGTCGACCACGGTCGCCAATGCGAACGACGCCAACTTCCAGAAGAACCAGCAGCTGATCCTTGACAACAAGGCGCTCTTTATGCCCAACGGCACCTGGGTCGTGGAGGAGATGAAGGACGCTCCCCGTGCGGACGGCTTTGAATGGGGTTTCACCGCGCTGCCGGCCGTCACGGAAGGCGGGGACCGCTACTCCTATACCTTCTTTGAGCAGATTTGGAGCCCGAAGAAGGCGGCAAACCCCGAACTGGCGGACAAATTCATGGCGTATCTGTATTCCGACGAGGCGGCCGCAATCTTTGCCAAATACGGCGCGATCCAGCCGATTGAGGGCGTGAGCGACATGCTCGAAGGCGACAACAAGCTGTTCTACAGCATCTACGACACCGGCGCGAAGGCCGCCATGGGCGCCTTTGCCACCACCGACCCGGTGGAGGGCGTCAGCATGAAGGACGCGCTGTTCGGGACAGTTGACAGCATTGTCAGCGGCCAGAAGACCGTGGAGCAGTGGAAGGAAGCCGTCAACCAGGCCAACGACGCCCTGCGCGCCGCGCTGAAGTAACAAACCGTTCCCGGCGGCCGATACGACTGCCGCCGCGCCGTCCGGGATGACCCCAGAAAGGGCGGTGGGCGAAGGCTCACCGCCCTTTGGCTTGGGGCGTGTCGCGGCCGGGTCCGCCCGTGCGCGCGAAGCCCCGGCGGGTGCGGATTTCCCCTGATCCGCGCCTAGAGCTGCGAAGGGCCGGCCGCCCGGCCCCGTTGAAAGGAGAGAGCCCGATTGGATAAGCAGAAAGGCAGGGGCCGGTTCGCTTTTTTGTGCGTGGCGCCGGCTACGATCCTCTTTATCATCTTCATGGTCATACCCACCCTGCAGGTGTTTTGGTACTCCCTGTTCAAATGGGGCGGGTATTCCGACGAGGGGAAAACCTTTGTCGGGCTGCAAAATTTTGAGAAGCTGCTCACGGACGCGAAATTCCTGAAGTCCTTCCAGAACACGGTGCTTTTGATCGTTATTGTGACGATTGTCACCATGTTTTTTGCGCTGGTGTTCGCAGGGATCCTGACCCGCGAGAAAATCAAGGGGCAGAATTTCTTCCGGGTGATTTTCTATATCCCGAACATCCTCTCCGTGGTGGTCATCGCGGCGATCTTCAACGCGATCTACGACCCGAGCCAGGGGCTGCTGAACAGCATCCTGGGGCTGTTCGGCAGCCTGAAGGAGAACCCGATCCTTTGGCTGGGCGACCGGAACACGGTGGTGTTCAGCATCGCCGGCGCCATGGTGTGGCAGGCGATCGGCTATTACATGGTCATGTATATGGCCAGCATGTCCGCCGTGCCGGAAAGCCTGTACGAAAGCGCTTCGCTGGAGGGCTCCGGGCGGATCCATCAGTTTATCCATATTACCATCCCGCTGATCTGGACCAACATCCGCACCACGCTGACCTTCTTTATCATCAGCTCGATCAACCTGAGCTTCCTGTTCGTCAAGGCGATGACCAGCGGCGGGCCGGACGGCGCCAGCGAGGTGTTCTTGAGCTATATGTACCAGCAGGCGTACACCAACTCGTCCTATGGATACGGCATGGCTATCGGCGTGATCGTCTTTGTCTTCTCCTTCGCCCTGGCCGGCATCGTCAATGCGGTGACCAAGCGCGAGCCGCTGGAATATTAAGGAGGGCGGCAAGATGAAAAGAAGAAAAGCCATGAGCGCGGAAACCCTCTTTAAAATTTTTATCATGGTGGTCCTGGTCGTGTTTGCCATCACCATCATCGTGCCGGTGGGCTGGGCTTTCCTGGCCTCCATCAAGGAAAATTCGGAATTTTACGGCAACCCCTGGGCGTTTCCGGAGGGCTTCCACTATCAGAATTTTATTGACGCCTTTAATAAGGCGAATATGGGCGCCTATTTTATGAACTCGGTGATTGTGACGGCGCTCGGCCTTGCGATCCTCCTGGTGGTTGCGCTGCCCGCCGCCTATGTGCTGGCGCGCTACCGCTTCCGCGGCCGGAAGATCCTGAACGTGGCGTTCATGGCCGGCCTGTTCATCAACGTAAACTATATCGTCGTGCCGATTTTCCTGATGCTGGTTGACGCCAACACCTTGGTGGGGGATACCATCTTTACGAATAACCTGTTCGTGGTGGGGCTGATTTATGCGTCAACCGCGCTGCCCTTTACCATCTACCTGCTCTCCGGCTACTTTGCCACCCTGCCCAAGGATTATGAGGAAGCCGCCTATGTCGACGGCAGCAGCTATTTCCGCACGATGGTGCAGATTATTTTCCCGATGGCCAAGCCCAGCATCATCACGGTCATCCTCTTTAATTTCCTGTCGTTCTGGAACGAGTATATTATTTCGATGACCCTCTTGACCAGGGACTCGGTCAAGACTCTGCCGGTCGGCCTGATGAACCTGATGAAGGCGCAGAATGCCGCGGCACAATACGGGCAGATGTACGCGGGCCTGGTGATCGTCATGCTCCCGACGCTGATCCTCTACATCCTGGTGCAGAAGAAGCTCACCCAGGGGATGACGGTCGGCGGCATCAAAGGCTGAGCCGGAAAGGACGGTTGGATGATGAAATTCTTGAAAACGCTGCTGGTGCTGATCGCGTTTTTCGGCTGCACCGCGCTGGTGATCGTCGGCCAGCTTCACGAGGGGCTGCCCTGGCTTGGGCTGATGATGCTCGGCCTGGCCGGCCTGCTGGTGCTGCTGTACCTGTACAACCGCCGCTATACCCGTGCGGACCGGCTGCAGCAAAAGCAGCTGAAGGCGCGGGAGCGCGAAATCCGCCGGGGTTAACCCTTTGGCGCACAGGAAAGAGAGGAATCCGCTGTGAATGCTGTAAATAAGGACAACCGGAAGACCGGCCGGGTCACCATCCCCACCGACGTGGATGTAGTGCCCGAGACGCTGGAGCTGATGAAGCGGTGGGGGGCGGACGCCGTGCGCGACTGCGACGGCACCGACTATCCCGAGGAGCTCAAAGGGGTGGACGCCAAGGTATACTCGACCTATTACACCACCCGCAAGGACAACGACTGGGCGAAGGCGAACCCGGACGAAATCCAGCAGATGTACCTGATGACCCCCCACCGCACGGCAGTATCCGACACGCTGTCCATCCATCTGATGGAGGGGCTGTATCCCGACATGCTCGCGGTCAATTCCCGGGACGACATCCGCCGCTGGTGGGAGGTCATAGACCGCACCACTGGGGAAATCGTACCGGCGGCGCGCTGGAGCTACCGTGAGGAAACCGGCGATGTGACCATCCAGGCGGAGCCGTACCATGAGTATACGGTGAGCTTCCTGGCCTACATTATGTGGGATCCGGTCCATATGTACAACGCGGTCACCAACGATTGGAAAGGGGTGGAGCATCAGATCACCTTTGATGTCCGCCAGCCCAAGACCCACGCCTTTACCATGCAGCGGCTCCGCCGCTTCATCAAGGAGCATCCCTACGTTGATGTGATCCGCTTCACCACCTTCTTCCACCAGTTCACCCTGGTGTTTGACGAGCAGGCAAGGGAAAAATACGTCGACTGGTACGGCTACTCGGCCAGCGTCAGCCCGTATATTCTGGAGCAGTTTGAGCGGGAGGTCGGCTATCCCTTCCGGCCGGAGTATATCATTGACCAGGGCTATATGAACAACACCTACCGGGTGCCGAGCAAGGAATTCCGGGATTTCCAGGCGTTCCAGCGCCGGGAGGTGGCCAAGCTGGCCAAGGAGATGGTGGACATCACCCATGAGATGGGCAAGGAAGCCATGATGTTCCTGGGCGACCACTGGATCGGCACCGAGCCGTTTATGCCGGAATTCCAGACCATCGGGCTGGACGCGGTGGTCGGCAGCGTCGGCAACGGCGCGACCCTCCGCCTGATCAGCGACATCCCCGGCGTCAAGTATACCGAGGGGCGGTTCCTGCCCTATTTCTTCCCGGATACCTTCCACGAGGGGGGAGACCCGGTGCGGGAGGCCAAGGTCAACTGGGTGACCGCCCGCCGCGCCATCCTGCGCAAGCCGATTGACCGGATCGGCTACGGCGGGTACCTCAAGCTGGCGCTGGAATTCCCGGATTTCATCGCCTATGTCCAGAGCGTCTGCGACGAGTTCCGCGAGCTGTATGAGAACATCCGCGGCACCACGCCCTACTGCGTCAAAAAGGTCGCGGTGCTCAACTGCTGGGGCAAGATGCGCGCCTGGGGCAACCACATGGTCCATCACGCCATCTACTACAAGCAGAATTACTCCTATGCCGGGGTGATTGAGGCGCTCAGCGGCGCCCCGTTTGACGTGCGCTTCCTCTCCTTTGACGACATCCGCGCCAACCCCGCGGTGCTTGACGAGGTGGACGTGGTTCTCAACGTGGGCGACGCGTATACCGCCTATTCCGGCGGGGAGAATTGGTGCGACCCGGCGATCGTCTCCGCCCTGCGCCGTTTCGTCCATCGCGGCGGCGGCCTGATCGGCGTGGGCGAGCCCACCGCCTGCCAGCACGAGGGCCGCTATTTCCAGCTTGCCGGCGTGCTTGGGGTGGAGCAGGAAACCGGGCTCACCCTTTCCCTGGATAAGTACAACTGGCAGGAGCACGACCACTTTATCACCGCGGACTGCGGCCGGGACATCGACTTCGGCGAGGGCAAGAAAAACATCTACGCCCTGCCGGAGGCGACGGTGATCCGCCAGATCGACAAGGGTGTGCAGCTCGCCGCCAACGAGTTCGGCGGCGGCCGGTCGGTGTATATCAGCGGCCTGCCCTACAGCTTTGAAAATTCCCGCCTGCTGTACCGCGCGATCCTGTGGGCCTCTCACGGGGAGAAGGAGCTGCACCGCTGGTTCAGCGACAACTACAACGTGGAAGTCCACGCCTATGTCAAAAACGGCAAATACTGTGTTGTCAACAACACCTATGAGCCGCAGAGCACGGTGGTGTACCGCGGGGACGGCAGCTCCTTTGCATTGGACCTTGACGCCAACGAAATCCGCTGGTACGAAACCGATGCGGAGGAATAAGCGCCTTCTGCCTCCAGAGCGGCGCGCCGGGCGTCCGCCTTGGCCGCGCCTGCCGGATCCGGGGCCGCACCAATCCGACAAATCCTTCGGCGGTTTGGCTATCGCTTTTCCTGCGACCGCCGGCTAAAATCAAAGAAAGCGGGATGCCGGACGGCCTTGGCGGCCGGCGTCCCATCGCCAACGAATCCGGCGGAGCCGTGGACAGGACAGGGAGACGGCTCCGCCGCCTGCCTATGGAAAGGGTGAAGAGGTTGAAAAAACCGGTATTGGTCGTCATGGCGGCCGGCATGGGATCCCGTTATGGCGGGCTCAAGCAGATTGACCCGGTCGGCCGGCACGGCGAAGTGATCGTCGATTATTCGATTTACGATGCGCTCCGCGCCGGGTTTGAGCAGGTGGTCTTTGTTATCAAGAAGGAAATTGAAGAGGATTTCTACGAGGTGATCGGCCGCCGGATGGAAAAACAGGCCGACGTTTCCTACGCCTTCCAGCGGCTGGATGACCTGCCCGCGGGGTATGCAGTCCCGGAGGGCCGCGTGAAGCCGTGGGGGACGGCGCAGGCGATCTACAGCATCCGCGGGCTGGTTGACGCGCCTTTTGCCGTGATCAACGCCGACGACTATTACGGCCCGCACGCCTTCCAGCTGATCTACGACCACCTTTGCCGCCTCCCGGCAGAAGGGGATATCCTGCCCTTCTGCATGGTGGGCTATCGGCTGAAGAATACCCTGACCGAATACGGCCATGTGGCCCGGGGCGTCTGCTCGGTGGATGAGGACGGCTTCCTGCGCGAGGTGGTGGAACATACCCATATTGAAAAAACCGCCGCCGGCGCCCGTTTTACCGAGGATGGCGGGCAGACCTGGACCGACCTGGATCCGGAGATGGTGGTATCCATGAACCTGTGGGGCTTCACCCCCGGCCTGCTTGACGAGATCGGGCGGCGCTTCCCGGCGTTTTTGGATCAGGCGCTGGCCGCCAACCCGCTCAAAGGCGAATACCTGCTGCCCTCCGTGGTCAACGAGCTGCTTCAGGAGGGCAAAGCCGCGGTCAAGGTTCTGACCAGCCCGGACAAATGGTGCGGCGTCACCTACAAAGAGGACAAACCGGCGGTTATGCAGGCGATTGAGGAAAAGCATCGTGCCGGCCTGTATCCGGAGCCCTTGTGGAAATAGGCGGAAAGGGGAAGATCAGTATGGCAAGCACGATGGCGCAGCCGGCGGCGGAGGTATTGTCCGCCTTTGATTTCGGGGGGGAGATTGCCGGCGCCCTCCGGTACGGGCAGGGGCATATCAACGATACCTTCGCCGTTTATGTCCAGCGCCCGGACGGGGATGCCCGCCGGTTTATCCTCCAGAGGATCAACACCGAGGTGTTCACCAATCCCGGGCAGCTGATGGAAAACATCGCCGGGGTCACGTCCTTCCTGCGGAAAAAAATCATCGCGGCCGGCGGCGACCCGGAGCGGGAAACCCTGACCGTTGTCCCCACCCGGGACGGCAGGCTCTTTTATACCGACGCCGAAGGCGGCGCCTGGCGCTGTTATCCGTTCATTGAAGGCGGCGTCTGCCTGCAAAAGGCGGAAACGCCCGACCAATTCGCCGCTGCCGGGCGGAGCTTTGGGCGCTTCCTCCGCCTGCTGGAGGATTATCCCGCCGACACCCTGCATGAAACCATTGAGAAATTCCACGACACCCGAGACCGGCTGAAAAAATTCCTCGCCGCGCTGGAAGCAGACGCCCTCGGGCGTGCGAAGGACGTGCCGGACGAAATCCAGTTTGTCCTTGACCGTCAGGCCGACTGCGCGGTGCTGATGGATCAGCTTGAGGCCGGCCGCCTGCCGCTGCGGGTGACCCATAACGACACCAAGCTGAACAACATCATCCTGGACAAGCGGACCGGCGAAGGGCTGTGCGTGATCGATCTTGATACCATTATGCCGGGGCTGGCGCTCAACGATTACGGCGACTCGATCCGTTTTGGGGCGACCACCGCCGCGGAGGATGAGCCGGACCTTTCCAAGGTGCATTTTGACCTTGGCCTATACGGCGCCTATACCCGCGGGTATCTTGAGGCGGCGGGCAGCTCGCTGACCCCGGCGGAGAAGGAAAACCTCCCCTGGGGCGCCAAGCTGATGACCCTGGAATGCGGCATCCGCTTCCTGACCGACTATCTGGAGGGGGATACGTACTTCAAAATCCACCGCCCCGGTCAAAACCTGGACCGCTGCCGCACCCAATTTAAGCTGGTGGCGGATATGGAGCGGGAATGGCAGGCCATGCACGAGATCGTGAAGGAATGCGGGCAATAGCCGGACGAAGGGCTCTTGCGCGAATCAACAGAACAGGGAAATGGATATACAATACTACGCAGGGGCCAGCCGCGTCCCTGCGTATTTTGCGCGCATACGTCCAAAGCACGGTCATCCCGGTTCGTACCGGCCGCCGGTGGGATGGCGGGCCGGCTTCCCTGTGGATTTATGGGCGGGAACGGCCTGGACGATACGCGGAAAGCAGGGCGTTTGGCGCCTAGGCAGGCAACCGGCCCCCTGCTCCGGCCGCGGCGAGAAGTGCTTGACGCCCGGGCAGGGAACCAGTATAATAGGCTTGCTTTTGCAGCCGCGCCCGAAACCGCGGCTTCGGCGGCATAGCGCGTACAAGCCGGCGCCTGCCTTCCGGCAGAGCGGCTGGTCAAGGGCCGGCAGGCCCTCTCAAGAACGGTATTCCCAAGAAAAAATATTCTTAAGAAATGCAAAAGAAATGCATAAAAACCTGTATTTTCTTCATTGATCCCCCTTCTGGGGTATACTTTTCTCTCCCTTCTGAGGTATACTAATTCCCATGGGAATTCCATGGGAGGCAAACGCAGCCGGAGCCCGATCGGAACCGGCTGAAACCGGCCGCCGGCACGGCATGGCGAGGGATCGCCGTGAAAAGACAAAGGAGGAACGCGCCATGACCGCCTGGATAGAACAAATGATGAGCGAATACGGCTATATCGCCATCGCTCTGCTGATCGCCATTGAAAACATATTCCCCCCCATCCCGTCCGAGGTAATCCTGACCTTCGGCGGTTTTATGACCACCACCACGACGATGACCCCGTGGGGCGTCATCCTGGCGGCCACTATCGGCTCGGTGCTGGGGGCGATCGTGCTGTACGGGGTGGGACGCTGCTTCCCGGAGGAGCGGCTGGAGCGCTGGATGGACGGGAAGCTGGGCAAGATCCTGCGCCTGAAGAAGGAGGACGTCCGCCGGGCCCAGGGCTGGTTTGAGCGCCGGGGGAAGCTCACGGTATTCTTCTGCCGCTTTATCCCGGTGATCCGCAGCCTGATTTCGATCCCCGCCGGCATGGCGAAAATGCCGTTTTCGATTTTCCTGCTGCTGACGGCGGTCGGCACCTGCCTGTGGAATGTGGTGCTGGTCATGCTCGGCGCCTGGGCCGGCGCTTCGTGGGAGAAGATCGCCGACTACATGGGCGTGTATTCCAAGGTGGGCGTGCTCGTCCTCGGCGTCGCCGCCGTGATTGTGATTGCGGTGTTTTATATCCGCCGTAAGAAAAAGGCTAAGCAGGCAGCCAAGACACAGGACGGCGGCTCAAGCGATCAATAAAACCAAGGGGCGCTTTCCCATGGATACGGGAAAACGCCCCTTTTGCCTATCCGGCCGCCGCCTTGCAGCCGCCGGATGCCTCTGCCTTTAATCCTCAAACAGCGGCGTGCTGAAGTACCGCTCCCCGGTATCGGGAAGGACGGTGACCACCCGCTTCCCGCGGCCGAGCTTTTTGGCCAGCTTGACGGCCGCCGCCACGTTGGAGCCGCTTGAGATCCCGCAGAGGATCCCCTCCTGCGACGCCAGGGCCTTTGCCGTGTCCAGCGCCTCCTTGTCGGTGACCACGCAGATGTCGCTGTAAATCGAGGTGTTCAGGTTTTCCGGGATCAGCCCGTCCCCGATCCCCATCTGCAGATGGGTGCCGATGCTGCCGCCTGAGAGGATGGCGGCGTTTTCCGGCTCCACCGCCCAGATGACGATGTCCGGGTTCTCCCGCTTGAGCACCTCCCCGATCCCGGTGATCGTGCCGCCGGTGCCCACGCCGGAGCAGAAGCCGTCAATCGGGCCCTCCGCCTGCTCCAGGATTTCCAGGGCGGTATGCTCCCGGTGGACCGCCGGGTTGTCCGGGTTGGTAAACTGCTGGGGGATAAAGACCCGCGGGTCCTCCGCGGCCATGCGCAGCGCGGTGTTCATGCACTCCTCAATGCAGGCGCCGATGTCCCCGTCGTCGTGGACAAGGATGACCTCCGCCCCGTAGTGGGTGACCAGCAGCCGGCGCTCTACGCTGACGGAATCGGGCATGATGATTTTTACCGGATACCCCCGCACCGCGCCGACCAGCGCGATGCCGATGCCCTGGTTGCCGCTGGTCGGCTCTACCAGGATGGTGTCCGGGCCGATCAGCCCCTTTTCGGCCGCGCGGTCGATCATATTAAAGGCGGTGCGGGTCTTGATAGAGCCGCCCACGTTGATCCCTTCGTATTTCACCAGGATTTCCGCATCGTCCGGGCCGGTCATGGTATGCAGCCGGATGAGAGGCGTATGGCCGATGGCGTCAAGAATCGTATTGCAGATCAAGGAAAGCCCTCCCTCTTATGTTCAAGCCTCATTATTTTATCGGAAAACGGGAAAAACTGCAAGCAAAATCTGTAATCCGCCCCTTCCCAGCCCCTTCGCCGGCGGCCCTCGGGCCGCCGGGCATAGCCCGGCGCGGGATCGCTTGACAAACCGGCTCCGGCGCGTTATAGTAAAAGCGCATTCATCCCGGAACCCACCGTGAAAAGAGGAAGCCGTATGATCCCCTGGGAAAACAAGCCGCTGACCATCCGGATTTGCTCCTTACAACTGGATAAAACGATGAGACGTTGTATGGAGCGAAATCTTCTGGTCATCGAAGGATAACGTATGTTAAAGCGCGCCGGTAGGCGGGCTTTTTGGGGTTGCCCGCGTACGGGATCCGTCGGAAGGCTTCGGGGTAAAGGCAAGGATTTTGGCTGCCGGCAAGGTTTTGTCGGCGGCCTTTTTGTATTGTTGAGAATTTCTGCGGGCCGCCTTTCGGGCGGCCCTATTTTGTTGCTTGGAGTGTTGTTTTATGAGTTTATTGGAAGTGACCGGCCTGACGCATTCGTTCGGCGGGAAGGCGCTGTATAAGGACGCTGCGTTTTCCTTAAACCGGGGGGAGCATATGGGCGTCGTCGGGCAGAACGGCGCGGGAAAGAGTACGCTCCTCCGCCTGCTGGTTGGGGAGCTCGTGCAGGATGAGGGGCGGATCGCCTGGCAGCGCGGCGTCCGGGTGGGGTGCTTGGACCAGTACGCCGGCCTGCCGGCCGAGCAGACGATAGAAGGGTACCTGCAAACTGCCTTCGCCCCCTTCTTTGCCCTGCAGGAGGAGCTGGATGCCCTGTACCAGGGCATGGCGGACGGCGCCGCCGATGAGGCGGGGCTTGAGCGGGCGGCCCAGTGCCAGACGGCGCTTGACCAGAGCGGCTTTTATACCCGGGACAGCACGACTGCCCGGGTGGCGGCCGGGCTGGGCCTGACGGCTCTGGGGATGCAGACCTCACTGGGCAGGCTCAGCGGCGGGCAGAGGGAAAAGGTGATCCTGGCCAAGCTGCTGCTGGAGGCGCCCGACGTGCTGCTGCTGGACGAGCCGACCAATTTCCTTGACGCCGCGCACATTGACTGGCTGGCCGACTGGCTCGCCGCCTTTCCCGGGAGCTTTATGGTGGTGTCCCACGACCCGGCCTTCCTGGACCGGGTGACGAACTGCATCCTGGATGTGGAATTCGGGGCGCTGAGCAAGTATAGCGGCCGGTATTCCCAGTATATGCAGCAGAAGGGGCAGCGGCGCGCGGATTATCTCCGGGAGTACGCCGCCCAGCAGCGGCAGATCCAGCGGATGGAGGAATACATCGCGAAAAACAAGGTGCGCGCGGCAACCGCTCGGATTGCGCGCGGGCGGCAGAAGCAGCTCGACCGGATGGAACGCATCCCGCCTCCGCGGCTGGCGGCGCCGGTGTCCCTTTCCTTCCCCTCCCTCCCCCTGAACGCGGCGGAGCCGCTGCGGGTGGAGGATCTGCTGGTCGGCTACTCCGCGCCCCTTCTGCCGCCCCTGAGCTTCTGCCTGCGGGCGGGGGAGAAGGCGGCGGTCACCGGCTTTAACGGGATCGGCAAATCAACCCTGCTCAAGACCCTGCTCGGCAGGATCCCACGGCTGGGCGGCAGCTTCCGCTTTGCCGAGCCGGTCCGCATCGCTTATTACGAGCAGGAGCTCCGCTGGGAGGACGATGCGCGCACCCCGCTGCAGGAGGTATCGGGCCGCTGTCCCTCCCTGAGCGAAAAGGAGGTGCGGGCCGCGCTCAGCCGGTGCGGCGTCCGGGCGGCCGATGCCCGGACGCCGCTGCGGGCGCTGAGCGGCGGGGAACAGTCCAAGGTTAAGCTTTGCCTGCTGACGCTGACGCGCAGCAATTTCCTGATCCTTGACGAACCGACCAACCATCTGGATACACAGACGCGGGAGGAGCTGCGGCGGGCGCTCGCGGCTTTCCCCGGCTGCGCGCTGATCGTCTCCCATGAGGCGGATTTCTTTGAGGGGCTGGTTGACCGGGTGATCGCTATGGAGGCCCTGCTGCGGTAGGCGGGCCGCCCGCGTTTTCCCTTCTGCAAACGATAAGGCCCCGCGGCAAAAAGCCGCGGGGCCTTGGACATCATAAACGATGTTAAAAATGGACGGTGCGGGGCGCTTCGGTAAACGAGGAAAAGGTGGCCGTGGCATCCTTTAGGTAAAACACCTCGGTATTGCCGTCGCCGGGCTTGTACATGGCCTGCAGCGAGGGATAGGCGTCCAGCAGATGCTGCTGCGCTTCCAAACGGCTATCCTCAACCAGCTCGCCGGCAAGGCGCAGCCACCGCTCGCCGTCAAACGCGCAGATCTCCACGCGGGGATTGGCCTGAATCTGGCGGGAGACGCTTTTGCTTTTCCCCGTTTGGATGTACAGCCTGCCCTCAAACAGATCAACCGTACCGAACGGGCGGACCCGCGGCTGGCTGCCTTCCACAGTGGCGAGATAATATGTCCCGCACTTTTTCAAGAACTCGTAAACCTCCTGCATATGGCAGAAACCTCCTTTTCCGGCGGGGCGCTCCCGTATCAGAAAGCACGGGGGCGTCTCTGCGGTTTGATTCGGCTTCATTATACTCCCCGCGGAAGAAAAAGGCAACGGGCGCGGAAAGCGTTTCACCCCGAAATCCTTGTAAAGCGCCGGGGATTATGATACATTAGGTTACATCATAAGGAAAGGGCGGGACGGTTCATCGACAGAATCGCCTGCTGAAGATGACGAGAGGAGGTTCCCCTATGAAGCATCGCGGCACACAGAGGCTGGAAACAGAGAGATTGGTTCTGAGAAGATTTGTAATGGAAGATGCCGCAGCCATGTACAAAAATTGGGCAGCGGACGAGGAAGTGACAAAATACCTGACGTGGCCTCCTCATCCCAATCAGGAGGCAAGCCGGAGGATTATAGAAGATTGGGTAAAGGCATACGCCAGCGAAAAGGTTTACCAATGGGCCATTGTATGCAAGGAAAAAGGGGAACCCATCGGAAGCATCGCCGTAGTGTCTATGAACGAAGACGTTTCCATGATGCAGGTCGGCTATTGCATCGGAAAAGCCTGGTGGCATAACGGCATCACCGCCGAGGCCTTAAAAGCCGTTATGGATTTTCTTTTTGATATGGTAGAGGCAAACCGCATAGAGAGCCGTCACGACCCGCGAAACCCGAATTCCGGCAGAGTCATGAAAAAATGCGGTATGAAGTACGAGGGGACCTTGCGCAGCGCGGATCGGAACAACCAAGGCGTATGCGACGCTTGCTATTATGCGCTGCTGAAATCGGAGCGGGCATCGTAAACAAGTGCCAAATATAAAACTTGGGGGGCTTCCCTTGCAGAGGATGCCCCAATGGGGAGGCGGTTTCATGCAACAGCCGACAGAGAAAAAATGCAGGCCGGCGGCGCTGCTGCCCATCCTGGTATTCCTGGTGCTGTATCTCGGCTTCGGCATCCTGTTTGAATATGGGCTGAAAGTGGAGATGGGCTTTTACAAGGTCCAGGCGATTGTAATTTTCCTGATCGCCCTGCTGGTGGCAGTCGTGCAGAACCGGGAGCTGTCCTTTGACCAAAAAGTGCGGGTGATGGCCAAGGGGATGGCGGACGAAAACGTGCTGACCATGTGCCTGATCTTCCTGGCGGCCGGCGCGTTTTCCGGCGCGGTATCCGCCGCCGGGGGCGCGGACAGCACCGTCAACCTGTTTCTGTCCTTCCTGCCGGGGAAATTCGCGGTGGGCGGGCTGTTTTTGATCGCCTGCTTCATTTCCCTGGCAATGGGGTCGTCAACCAGCACCATCGCGGCGCTGGCGCCGTTTGCGGTCGGGATCGGCGAGGCCACCGGCTTTTCTATGGCCCTCTGCCTCGGGGCGGCGGTTTCGGGGGCCATGTTTGGGGACAACCTGTCGATGATCTCGGACACCACCATCGCCGCTGTCCGTACCCAGGGCTGCGCGATGAAGGACAAATTCAAGATGAATTTCTGGATTGTCCTTCCCGCGGCGGTGCTGACCGTGATCCTGCTGGTGCTGGTGACCCCGAGCGGGGACTCGGCGGTTGAGGCCGGCGGGTACAGCGTCGTCAAGGTGCTGCCTTATCTGGTGGTGCTGGTCGGGGCGCTGATCGGCTTCAACGTGTTCGCCGTACTGATTGCCGGCACGGTGCTGTCCCTGGCTGTGGGGATCGCCACCGGCGCTTTCCCCTGGACCGAGATGTTTACGGTGATGTACGACGGCATTTACGGCATGTACGACATTACGGTGATTTCGCTCATCGTGGCCTGCATCGGCGCCCTGGTCAACGAGGGCGGCGGCATTGAAGCGATCATCCGCTTTATCCGTTCGCGGGTGCGGACCAAGAAGGGCGCGCAGCTGGGGATCAGCGCCCTGGTGGCCGGGGTGGATGTCGCCACGGCCAACAATACCATCGCCATCGTGCTCACCGGCCCGATCGCCAAGGATATCGGCCGGGAATTCGGCCTCGATCCCCGCCGCACCGCCTCGCTGCTTGATATTTTCGCTTCGGTGGTCCAGGGGCTCCTGCCCTACGGGGCGCAGATCCTGTACGCGGTGGGCGGCGCGGCGGCGGCCGGCTACGCCGTCAGCTCGCTGCAGATCCTGCCCTATCTGTTTTACCCAGTGCTGATGGGGATGTGCGCGCTGGTATTCATCCTGTTCATCCCGCAGCGGGACCGGCGGGAGCCGCCGGTAGAGCAAACGGAACCATCAAAATGATAACGTTTTTTGGGGGAGGGATTACCGTGGATGTGCCAATGGATATCCGCGCAGCTTGCTTGGCAACGCCGCGCCTGCTCCTGCGCGGCTGGCGGGAGGACGATCTCGCCGATTTTCACGAATACGCCCGGGTGGAGGGGGTGGGGGAGATGGCCGGCTGGCTGCCCCATGCCTCCCTTGAGGAAACCCGGCGGATCCTGGAAGGCTTCATCCGCAAGGGGAACGTGTTCGCCCTGGCGGAGCGGGCGAGCGGGAAGGTGATCGGCTCCCTGGGGCTGCACCGCTCCTGGGCGGCAGAGGAGCCGGCGTACGCCGCCCTGCGGGTCAAGGAGATTGGCTATGTCCTGTCCAAGGAATATTGGGGCCGGGGCTTGATGACCGAAGCGGTGCGGGCGGTCCTCCGCTTCGGCTTTGAGGAATGCGGCCTGGACGCGGTGACAGCGGCGCATTACGCCGAAAATACCCGTTCCCGCCGGGTGATTGAAAAATGCGGCTTTGCCTTTGCCCGGCAGGTGGAGATGTACATTGAACCGTTGGAGAGGACGGTGCAGGAACGCCAATATATCCGTTTTGCCAATCCGCCGGCCGGATGTGACAACGGGAACGAGAGCGCCGGGCGTCAATAGCGGATTTTGCCCTGTGGAAGGAGCTGCTGGGGCCGGACAACCCGCAGGTAACCTACCGTTCTTATCCGGGATTGAACCTATTTTCTTCCCGGGCAGGGGGAGCCGAACGCCGAGGAGTACCGGATCCCCGGGCATATTCCCGACGAAGTCCTGGACGACATCGCCCGCTGGATTTTGCAGGAGACGCTGTAATCCGACAAAACCCTGCTCCGCCCTCTGCCCGGCGAACGGCCGTCCGGCCGCTACCGGATAAAATTGGTGTATGTTGTCGCTTCATAGGACGGGGCCGGCACGCCGGCCTTCCGGCCCGCTTCAATCGATTGCAGCAGCCACGCCATGTTTTCGCCCAGCGTCCGCATGGTCTGCAGCCCCTCCGCATCCTGCGCGACCTCCTCCGGGGTGTTGCCGTGTACCTGGTTCCAGTACTGGGAGGAAACGACCGGCATGTTGCTGATGGTGAAATACTTGTTGAGCCGGTCAAACGCCGCCGAGGCCCCGCCCCGCCGGCAGGAGACCACCGCCGCGCCGAGCTTTCCGGCCATCCGCCCGCCGGCGGCGTAGAACAGCCGGTCAAGAAAGGCCGTGACCTGCCCGCTCGGCCCCGCATAGTATACGGGGGAGCCGACGACCAGCGCGTCGATTTCGTCCAGCTTTTCCAGCAGGTCGTTGACCCCGTCGTTTTGGATGCACCGGCCGGTTTGCTGGCATTCCCGGCAGCCGATGCAGCCGGGGACCGGGCGCTTCCCGAGATATACCCGTTCGGTTTGGATCCCGCGGCGGCGCAGGGCGCCCTCTACCTCCTTTAAGGCGGCGTCGGTGCAGCCGTGTTCGTTGGGGCTTCCGTTGATACATATCACTTTCATCACTTTTCATCCTCTCTGGGCGCCGTGCGCCCTTTTGTATGGGGCGAATCCCCGCCTGCTTCCCCTAAACGCGGTTGCCCGGGACAGGGCGCAGATCCTTATACCAGATCAGCTGGATCTCCCCGGCGATCCCCGCTTGCCCGTAATAGGCGTACTCATCCATCGCCGACAGCACCGCCCCTTGTTTGCGGTAGAAGCGGCAGGCGCGGACGTTGTTGTTCTGGCATTCGACCTTGATCTGCGTCATCCCCTGCGCCCGCGCCCACTCTTCGCCGAGGTCCCAGAGCCGCTGGCCGATCCCCTGGCCGCGGCAGCCCTCCTGTACCCGGAGGTCCCAGACCACGCACAGGTCGTCCCGGCCCCCCAGCATGTCCACTCCCGGGGTGCGGGCGGCCAGCGTGATGCCGCCGACGGGCTTCTCCCCGTCAAAGGCCATAAAGAGCTGCCAATGAGAAATGTCAAACCGCTTTTCGTAATCGACGGCCTTCTCGTATTGGCCAAGGTCCTTGCGATAGGGCTTTACCGCAGCCTCCCGCAGGAGGATTCCGCCCAGCCCTCCGTCCGGCTTTTCGGGTCGGTATTCGCTGCGGACGGAAAAGGCCATGTCAATTTGATCGTAGAGTGCGAAATCGCGGCGGCCCGCCGCACGGTAGGTAATCAATCGGTTTACGCCCCCATTCTCTTCCTACAGTATACTCTGCGGGGGGAGGAAAAGCAACCGCGCGCGCCGGAATCCGCCGGCGCCGGGCATATCCGCCTCCCCCGGCTCCCATACTAAGGCCGGAGGTGATCCGGCTTGCCGTATGGAAATCTGCACGACCTGCTGGAAAACAGCAGCAGCACCCGGCGCTATTTTTTGACCCTTCCGGTTCCGCTGCAAATGGAGCTGCACCGGTACGACGAGGCGGTTCACAGCGCCGCCCAGCTCCATTGCCTGGCGGACGGCCTGGAAAAGCGCCGCCGGCAGCTCTCGTTGGGCGGCTACCGCTGACCGGGCGAGGCATCCCTTGCCCAAGCGGGGAAAGCATGGTAAAATCAAAGCAGCAAACCGGTAAGAAGCTGAAAAAAGGAGACGATGCGCCGTATGCTGTTTATGGAATATCCGTCCTGCTCCACCTGCCAGAAGGCCAAGCGGTGGCTGGACGAACGGAACTTTGCCTATACCGACCGCCACATCAAGGAGGAAAAGCCGACGGCGGCGGAGCTCCGGGAGTGGCACGCCCGGAGCGGGCTGCCCTTGCGCCGTTTCTTTAACGCCAGCGGGCTCTTGTATAAATCCCTGGGGCTCAAGGACAGGCTTCCCGCTATGTCGGAGGAGGAGCAGCTGCGGCTGCTCGCTTCCGATGGGATGCTGGTCAAGCGCCCGATCCTGGTGGACGGTGATACGGTGCTGGTCGGCTTCCGGCCGGAGGAATGGGAGCGGGCGCTGGCCAAATAAACGCATGAGTGTGCCGCACCCGTGCGGCAGATTGTAGAGAGGAATGTAGGTTATGAAGATTTTAGCCATCGGCAACAGCTTCTCTCAAGATGCAACAGCCTATCTGCAGCCTATGGCCGCCGCGGGCGGACAGGCCGCCGAGGTCGTCAACCTGTTTATCCCCGGCTGTTCGCTGGAGACTCATTGGAACCGCGCGCTCGACGGTCAGCCCGCCTATAGCTGGCAGCGGGACGGCCTGGATACCGGCCGGATGGTTTCCCTGCGTGACGCCCTGTCTGGGCAGGAATGGGATGTGGTGACCATGCAGCAGGCCAGCAGCCTCAGCGGCCGCCCCGAAACGTATGCGCCCTATTTGGCGGAGCTGTGCGGCTTTGTCCGGGCACTGGCGCCCCGCGCCAGGCTTTACCTGCACGAGACCTGGGCCTATGAAGCGGACAGCGACCACGGCGCGTTTCCAGACTATCACCGCAACCAGAACGAGATGTATATCCGCCTCAAGGACGCGTACACGGCGGCTTCAGCGCCGCTCGGCCTGCCCCTGATCCCCAGCGGGGACGTGATCCAGGCGCTGCGGGGGACGGAGGCGTTCTGCTATGCCAAGGGCGCGCCGTCCCTCTGCCGGGATGGGTTCCATCTTGACCTGCTGTATGGCCGGTATGCCGCGGCCGCCGTTTGGTATGAGGTGCTGCTGGGCGGGGATATCCGCCAAAACCCGTTTGTCCCGTCCCGCGAAACCGCTCCCGCCGCGCCGGAGGATGTGCAGGCGGATCCGGCGCTGCTCACGCTGATCCGGGAGACGGTTCACACCATGGCCGGAGGCGTGCAGGCAGGGCGGTAACCCGTTTATCATGAGTCATAGGACGACGCCCCGCAGCGAATAAGCGCTGCGGGGCGTCGCTGCGTCCGGAAAGGAATCCCCCGGCGGCAGACCTCCAAGCCGGAAGAGCCGCCCGCCGCCGGACAGCGGAGCGGGGCCTCCGGGGGCTGGAGCCGGCAATAGGGCCTTCGCGGCTGGGAAGGGGTCTAGGCGGCGCCGAGGCGCAGAGGAAGCCTATGACCCCGTATCCCCTCGCCGGTCTATCGGGAAAAGCGGCGCCTGTGCCGGCATCTCGCCGCGTTTTGTTGGTTTTGCTTCTCGCAATCCGACGTATTCTATGGTATAATGCCGTTGCGCCGCCGGAGAAGGACGATCAACAAACCGGTTAGGCGGCGCTAAATGCAAGCGGCTTCCGGAAGGGAACGGGACCGCTGCCAGGCGGCCCGCCCGCGAAGGCTGGACAGGCTTCCCGCCTCCGCCTCCCGCGGAGGAAGCGGGGCCCGCCGCCTATTGAGCAATAACGAAGGAGTTGGAACGGTATGAGCATTCGAATCGGTATCCTGGGTTATGGGAATTTAGGGCGCGGCGTGGAATGCGCGCTGCGTCAAAACCCGGATATGGAATTGGCCGCGGTGTTTACCCGCCGCGACCCCCAAAACGTAGAAATCCTGACCCCGGGCGTCCCGGTCTATCCTGTGGAAAAAGCGGAGCAGATGACGGGGGAGATTGACGTCCTCATCCTCTGCGGAGGCAGCGCCACCGATCTGCCGGTGCAGACGCCTCATTACGCGCGCCTGTTCAACGTGGTCGACAGCTTTGACACCCACGCCCGCATTCCCGAGCATTTTTCGGCGGTGGACCAGGCCGCCAAGGAGGGCGGCAAGGTCGGCGTCATCTCGGTCGGCTGGGATCCCGGCATGTTCTCCCTGAACCGTATGTACGCCAACGCCATCCTGCCCGAGGGAGCCGACTACACCTTCTGGGGCAAGGGCGTCAGCCAGGGGCATTCGGACGCAATCCGCCGGGTCAAGGGCGTCAAGGACGCCCGTCAGTACACCATCCCGGTGCCCAGCGCACTCGAAGCGGTCCGCCGCGGGGAAAACCCGGAGCTGACCACCCGCCAGAAGCATACCCGCGAATGCTTCGTCGTCGCGGAAGAAGGGGCGGATAAGGCGCGGATTGAAAACGAGATCAAGACCATGCCCAATTATTTTGCCGATTACGACACCACCGTCCATTTCATCAGCCAGGAGGAGCTGCAGCGGGATCACAGCGGCATCCCGCACGGCGGCTTCGTCATCCGCTGCGGCAAAACCGGCTGGGACGGGGAAAACACCCATATCATTGAGTACAGCCTCAAGCTGGATTCCAACCCGGAGTTTACCGCAAGCATCCTCGCCGCCTACGCGCGCGCCGCGTACCGTATGAACCGCGAGGGGCAGAGCGGCGGCAAGACCGTTTTTGACGTGCCGCCCGCGTATCTGAGCGCCCAAAACGGCGAGGAGCTGCGCCGTCACCTGCTGTAATCGGGAATTTTCCCGCGCTTTCAGGCCCCCGGCATCTGCCGGGGGCCTTTGGCTTTGGATAGGGGCTTTTTTGCGTTCATCGCTGCTGCCCCTCTGCCGTTACCCGCCCATAGGCGTGCGGCCAAACCTCGCCGCCTAAAGCATCAAACCGGTGCCGGCTACGGTCCGGCCGGCGATGGAAAAAGAAGAGGTCACTGCCAAGCGGCGCCTTCCCGGCGGCCACGGCTTTCAAGATGGGGGAGCCGCGGCGGACGGGCTGCCGGCTGCCACGGCTTCTTTGACAATCCATTTGTTTTCAAGCATATTCTGCGTTTCCTGCTCCCGGGCGTATTCCCGAATGGCGGCTCCGTTCGGCCCGACGGCGCGTCCATATCATTGCCGGTTTCCCTAATCCCAAAGCCAACCATTCCTATCGGTTGTGTTGGGCCAAAAATTCATATACATATTTTCCCCAATAGGGCGTGGGGGTGTAATCCTCCAGATTCTCCACCAGGCAGGGGCCGGCCGTATGATGGAAATCCCACGCCGTGAGGTGATAGCCGTTCTTATCAATCCAGTGCAGCAGCTTAGGCACCCAGGTACGGCTTTCCTCCAGCTGCGGCCATTCATGAGGCACCGGCGCCTCCCCGTAATGGCCGCATTCCCCGATCAGGATCGGATAGGCGCCCTTGGCGATGGTGACATAGTCATCCCACTTATCCAGCGCCTTGCAGGGATATACATGGGCATCAAGGAGCATCCCGTTGCCGCCGCAGTCGTCCAAGCCGTAGCCGCGGACGATGCCGTCCAGCTCATAGCTCCAGTCCAGCCCGCCTATCGTCAGCACGTTATGGGCGCCGACGGCCCGCACCGTGCGCACCAGCTCCTGCATGCCGGGCACCCGGTAGGTCAGCGTTTTCAGATTCGTGCGCTCGTCCTTCTCAAACATGATTTGCTGCCCAACGTCGGTATCCTCGTAATACACGGTGATCTCCCCGCCGTTTTTCCACTGGTCCCAGGTTACATGGAACGGTTCGTTATACAAATCGAAAAGCACATTGGGGTGGTTTTGATACCGCCCGGCGACGGATTTCCAGAAAACGAGGCTGTTCATGTCCGGCAGGCCACCGCTGATGAAGGGGCCCCAGGTGTTGCAGTTGCTGCGGTGCAGATCCAAAATCACATATTTCTGCCGGGAGGCCACCGCCTCCACCACCTCGTCCACCAGGGCCCGGTAGTGCGCGCCCGACTCGTCGGCATCCCGCTGCCCCGGGCCGAAGCCAAACCAGCTGTCCTGCGCCAGCGGAAGTCGTATGGTGTTGGCTTTCCAGCTGTCGCAGGCGGTTACCACGGTGTCCAGCAGGTAATCGCAATCGCTCATCCAGCAAAGCGGCCCGCAGTTGACTCCCATCAGCCGCACAGGCTCCTCCCTGGCGTTGAGCAGCTGATTGCCCTGGGTATGCAGCGTCTGCCAGGCGTTTTCCTTCCGATACTTTGTAAACATGATGCGCTTTCCTCCCTCTAATAATAACGGTTTCAATAATTCATATCCGCTGCCTTGGGTTGCTGCGCAATCCGCTGCCGAGGCCTGTACATAAAGCGGTAAACCGACTCCAGGCCCGGCCGGGCGGCGGTAAGGATAAGCTCCATACCGCCGGCAGCCGCCTTGGGAAGGCGCACCCGGTAGGTCGGACCCCGCAGGTTGGCGCCGGCGGGAACCGTGCCGGCATCCCAGCGCAGCGCGGCGGTGCGCACCCCGCCGATATCCAGATACGCCGTCACTTCGCCGGCGTCCACCTCCTGCGCCGCGTCGTTGAGCAGCCACAGCTCCGCCTCAAAATCTTCCCCCTCGTTCCACAGAAACCGGATCGGCCGGGCGCTTGCCAGGGTCGGACGCAGCGCCTGTCTGACCGCCTCATAAGCCGGCTTGGCGCGGCCCGTCCAGGAAATAAGGCTGTTGCCTGCCGCCGTGGGCCAGGGCTCGTTGTAGCACCAGTTCAGCGCCATTGAGCAGCGCGGCTGCTGCCGCCGCGCCTCTTCAAAGGCCATTTTGTAGCCCTCCGCCTGCAGCAGCTGGCTGCGCCGGATCAGGGTTTGGATATCCGGGCTTTCCCCAAAGTAATGGGCCACGGTCTCGGGCACGGCCCAGCCCCGCCCGGCCAGCGCACCAAACCCATGGTGTGAGGTCCAGGAGGAATCGGGCGAGGGCGGGAAGATTTCGTCCGGGGGCAGGGCAAGCTTCAGGATCTCCAGATCGGAAATGCTGGGGCAGCCGAATTCCGTATACGCCGTATTCCGGGAGGAGCCGATTATCTCATAAATCTCCCTGCCGTCGGCCTCCTGGAAAAAATAGCCTCCGTGCGCCATGCCCGACAGCGGCGAGGTCATGATGAAGGGGGTCTGGCGGTCCTCCTCAAAGCAGTTGTGGTCCAGCAGACGCAGCGCGTGAGACTGCTCCGTCATCCCCGACCAGGCGTTGAACAGCTCATTGCCTCCGCACCAAAGCGCCAGACAGGGATGCTGCCGCAGGCGGCGGATGATGGCGCGGGATTCGCGGTCCAGCACCGCCAGATAGCCCTTGTCGTTTTCGTAGTTGTTGCAGGCCAGGGGGAATTCCTGCCAGATCAGGATGCCCAGCTCATCGCACAGATCGTAGAACGCTTCCTTGTTCACAATCCCCCCGCCCCATACCCGGAGCATATTGAAATGCGCGTCTTTGGCCAGCTGGAGCTGCCTGCGGTAGACATTTTCGTCCAGCGTCCCATAAAAAATATCCGGCGGCACCCAGTTGGAACCCTTGCAGAAAACCCGCCGGCCGTTGACGAGGAGGGTCGTCGGAGGGTCGGAGCGGGATTTGGGCATCTGCTGCGGTTCTTCCCAGCCTCCCTCGTACACCACCAGCTCCGTTTTCCGAAAGCCGCACCGCCGCTCCCAGACATCCACAACCTGCCCATCGCTCAGCAGCTCCAGCCGCACCGTATACAGGGGCTGCGGCCCGCTGCCGTTTGGCCACCACAGGTCCGGATGAACCAGCCGGCCTCCGACAGCCAACCGGGGCTCTCCGGCGGCGCCGATGGTGTCATATACCAGCATCCCGTCGCTGTTGGCAATCTGCATGTGCATCTGGAGCGGCTGTCTGCCGTCCGTTTCCCCTGGGCGGGCGATCTGTGCCTCACAGATAAACTGCGCCTCTTCGCAGGCGGCGTCCAGCTCATAGGTGAACGCTGCGTCGGCGATATAGGGCTCCCCGTGCTTTTCCAGCCAGATGTCCTCCCAAATCCCGCTGGGAATCAGCCGGGGATGCCAGTCCCAGCCGTAGCTGACCGGAGGCTTGCAGCAGAGGCTGGCCTGGGACCGGTCATCCGGCCGGCCCGGCCGCTTTGGCACCGGCCAGATATCAATATACAGCGTATCCCTGCCTGTCAGCGCGTCGGTCAGATCCAGCGAAAAGGGCTTATACATCCCCTCATATTCATACAATACCTGGTCGTTGACGCGGATGCGGTACCGGTAGTCGATCCCCTTTCCACACAACAATAATTGTCCCCCTTCGGCAGGGGGCGCTGGCAGCGGCGCCCGGTAATGCCAGTAGACATCCTCCATCCAGCGGTACTGGGCCCAGTTTTCCGCATAGTAATAGGGCGGATACCCGTGGGCCCTGGCCCAGTCCAGCTGCACGGCGCCCGGCACCGTGGCTTCCACCATCTCCCCGGGCTCCTCCTCCAGGGCATGGGAATAGCCGACGGTAAATGACAGTGCGAAAAATTCCCTCATTCCATTCACCTCATTGGCTGATATCAAATGGGTAAATTCAAACAAAATATATTATATCACAGCACCCGCCTATGCACAACCTGACACAATTGGCGTTGCGCCGGCATGGCAAACATGGTCAACACCCAAGCCTGCAGGGCTGCCGCGATCCGATAACGGCGTTTCATGCCGTTTCATAAAAATAACGACCAAGCAACGGCCAACCACCAAAATGAGCAAAATGATAACCCGTGAAGGCCTAGCCGCTAAGCTGTTTTCCACAGGTAATTTTGATGACGGTGATGCGAAAAAGCCCAGGTTAAACGCGGGATAACCATTGGAACAAAAGAAAAACCTACGGTGTGCGACTTGCCCACCGCAGGTGTGATCGGAGTGGCATTATAGGACTTGGAAGCCCCTGACAAATCAACGTGTTACAGACAACCAAGTGAGTGCGTATTTCTAAATCATACCCCCGTACCTGATTTTCCGGTTCCGACGCATTGTGCGGAAGCCATGCCTTTTACTAGGAAAATAAAGCGCGTACCCACCTCATAGGAACGCTCGCTATTCCGCTTCCAGAATGATCTTCAAATCCTCTTCTTTTACCGAAATACAGGCAATTTCAGGCAAGTTTCCATATTGGTCAAAACTAACAAGCCATGTGCCATTGACCTTATGGGGATCGCATATTATTCCATCCATTCCTTTATGGACACCCTCTTTGGCATAACGGTCTTTTTCAACGATCAACTCTACTCTATCATATTCTTTCATTTTATGCGCCTCCATGCGGCGTAACGAATCGAATTTTTCCATTCGGATAGACAGCCAACCGGATAGAAAGGAAACCATTTCGTCGTTAAATCCATGTGCTACAGATAGTCAAATATATGTATGTCTAAGAGGCGCCTTGGCACCAAATTTTTAATCCAAAAGTATTTGGCTGAAGACATGTCTTTTACTCAGAAAATAAAGCGCGTATTCTTTCGTTAATTTTTGCGTCCATACCATTAGCGAGCAGTTTTAAGTCTTCTTCCTTTACAGCAATCTCGGCAATGTCCTCTTTTTCTCCGCATTGAGGAAAATTGACTAGCCAATAGCCGCCCGAATGATCATCAAGACATATCCAGCCCTGCATCCCTTTATGAACGCCGTGTTTTGCATAGCATTCCTTTTCCACAATGACTTCCACACAGTCCATTTCCTTCATCTTATTTTCCTCCATATGGTGTGGTCAATTGTATCAGTCCATTCGGATAGATCATCCAGCCAGTTATAAATGACACGGTTCCCTCTTTGTCTCTTCGCGGCAATTCTATTCGCATGCTGATCCGCTGGCCTCTCTCATCCAAAACTCCTAACATATATTCTCCCGCAACATACTTCTCCAATCCCTGCTTTTTTATTTCCTGCCGCAGCCATTCAGAATCCTCTATACTATATCCCCAGCTTTCAAACATTACTCCTTTTTTGTGCTTGTAGCAGCTTTCCGGATCAAAAAGATAAGGGTTAAACTTGCTGAGTCTGCATTCCGATTGCGCCTCATTTAAAACACGGGATAACGGTAAAGGGTTCACCGTACAATGGCAGTAGGGATGCTGCGGCAGCAGCGGCTTGTTTTCGTCTACAAACCAGCATTTGTCCAGCTTTAGGCAAACCTCGCAATGGGTCATTCCCTTTGATATGTGGATCCACTCTACCCAGTCCGGAACTGCGGGAGGCTCCCTACCCCACAACGCCGCAGTAAATATGTCTTCCAGAATCCCCATTTTACTACACCCCTCCTGCTCTTAACAACGGCAAATTAGAATATATGTTCTTTGCCCGTTATAAACTTTCTGTCTACGCTTGTCAAGTCTATTCGCCTACCGCACAGTACGAAATCCTATCCACAAACACCGCCGAATCCCCCAGATCCTGCGTTCGGCGTAGAAAAAGGCCGGAAGCCGCGTAGGTACACGGTTTCCGGTCGTATTGGGGTTTGGGTTATGAAGATAGCCGCTCATGGCCAAGCCACATAACAAAGCAGCCGGCGATTCATGATGAATCGCCGACTATCAATGTAAAGGTGATACAAAAAAGATCCCACTCAAGGTCGAGCTACACGACGAAAAAGCGGCCGGCAACCCATCACGAATTGCTGACCGCAGGTGTGTAAGGGTGATACAAAAACGATCGGCTTAAGCGCGGGTCGCTCGTTTGAACAAAAGAAAAACCTGCGGTACGCGACTTGCGCACCGC
>CAJFQI010000007.1 GCA_904419005.1 Candidatus Avimonas faecium
TTTCACTCACGAGTCCCTTGCAGGCCGCGCCGCCGAAAGGCTGTTACACCTGCAGAGTCATTTTTAATTTTACCCTATCCCGTCTCTTTTTGCAAGAGGAATTTCGCGCAGCCTACAGGATCAGCAATTCTTTCGGCGATTTTGTCAGATTTTCACAGCCGCCCTCCGTAATGCTTGCCATATCCTCTATCCGTACGCCAAAGCGGCCGGGCAGGTAAATCCCCGGTTCCACCGTCACCACGCTTCCGGCGGACAGGACCTCCTCCCCGCTGCGGGGGGAGAGCCGCGGCTGTTCATGGATCTCCACCCCGACGCCGTGTCCCGTCGCGTGACCGAAATATTCGCCGTAGCCCGCGCCGGCGATCACCTCCCGTGCGGCGGCGTCCCCGTCAACGCAGCGAAGGCCGGCCCGCAGGACCGAAAGCGCCGCCTTCTGCGCACGGAGCACCGTATCGTACACTTTCCTTTGCTCGGGCGAGCAGGAGCCGACCGCCACGGTGCGGGTCATATCCGAGTGCCAGCCGTCCACCCGCGCGCCGAAGTCCATCGTCACGAAGTCGCCCTTTTCAATGACCTTATCCCCCGGCACGCCGTGCGGCAGGGAGGAATTCGCCCCCGACACCACGATGAAGTCGAAGGCCACCCCCTCCGCCCCCTGGCGGCGGATCAGGAACTCCAGCTCAAGCGCGACCTCCCGCTCGGTTCGTCCGGGCCGGATGAATCCCAAAATATGGTCAAAACCGTATTCCGTCAGGGCCTGCGCCTGCTTGATCTTTTCCAGCTCCTGCGGCGACTTCACGAGGCGGAGTTCGCCGAGCAGGCCGTCCAGCACGCCGCTTTTCCATTCGACATCCGGCAGCATCGCGGAAAAGCGGCGCTGCTCCGCGACGGTCATCCCCTCGTCCTCGGTCAAAATGCAGTGCAGGGAAAAACGCCGCGCCAGATCGACCAGCGTCTCCTTCAGGGAGGAATACTCAACGCATTCCATCCCCGTGACCGCCCGCCGGGCCGCCTCAATATACCGGAAATCGGTCAGGAACAAAGCGGTTTCCCGTGTCGCCAGCACCACGCCGGCGCTGGACGGGAAGCCAGTCAGATACCGCCGGTTGTGCCCGCTGACCACCAACGCCGCATCCGCACCCGCCGGAAGCCTTTCCATCAGCCGTTGTATCGGCCGCATATGCAACATCTCCTTCGTCATAGAACCCCTCCCCACGTCAAAGCGGCGCGCCGTCCGCCGGGGCCGCCCGGCGATGAGGGGGCCTTATTCCGCCTCCGCCGCCATTTCCGCAAAGGCCTGCAAGGCCAGCAGATAGCTTGCCGGGCCGAAGCCGGCGATCTGTCCCCGGCAGACCGGCGCGATGACCGAGGTATGGCGGAATTCCTCCCGCGCATGGATATTGGACAGATGCACCTCAACCACCGGCAGGCGGATCGCGGCGATCGCGTCCCGGATGGCATAGCTGTAATGGGTATAAGCCCCCGCGTTCAGGATTACGCCGTCATATGCCCCCATGCAGGCGTGCAAGCGGTCGATTAGGCCGCCCTCGCTGTTGGACTGGGCAAAGTCCACCTCTATTTGCAGCTTTTCCGCCCGCTCGGCAATCCGCTTGCAGACCGCCTCGTAGCTGTCGGAGCCGTACACGCCTGGCTCCCGCACGCCCAATAGGTTGAGGTTGGGGCCGTTGAGCACCAGTAGTTTCATCATTGCGGTCATCCTTTCGCCTGCCCAATTTTTGTATTTTTCCTAATTATACACCCTTTGCGTTAAAAATACCACCCTGTCAGCACCGATCCAACGGCGTCCCGATTTACGGCGTGATTTGGAGGCGGCCGTTTTGCTACACCGGCCCCTTTTTGCCCTTCTTTGTTACGGCCGTTGCAAATTTTCCGGCTCTTGCCGCCGGGCCTTTTCGCCCCAATATTTCAGCGCGGCGGCGACCGTCCGCAGGCGGCAGAGGATTAAAAGAACAGACGGGCCACGCAAATCGCTCCATATCCCAGCGCCAGCAGCAGCGCGCAAAAAACAGCGCAGAGGAAAAGGGCCCATGCGATCCCAAGGAAGATATTTACCCCTTTTGCCCACCTTTTTGAGGAATTTATCCTAGGGGCCGGCAACGTGTCAAGAAAAAATTCCAGGACAGCGGCAAAAATCACTTCAAAGAAATCCACGGTATCCCCCCTTTTAGATGAGTGCCCTCCATACAGGATCGCCCTGCATTGATCCCTAAAGCGCCTTAAGGGAACCGACCGGCCGTCGGCCCTCCTAACGGCCGTATGACACGGAGGGATCCCGCCGCTCTACCGCGGCTCCGGGAGGCAGTAAAGCAGCGGGATGAGGAGGAAAATGCACCAGCCCGGATGCCAAAGCCCCCACAGGACGCCCATCGTAAGGTAGAGGGCGACAATCAGCACCGGGAAGAGGCCGCTTCCAAGCAAAAAAGCGTGAATACGCCCCCACGCACTGCCGGCCGACCGAGCGCAGTCAATCCCTGCCCCCATCAAATAATAAAGAGGCACCGTCAGAAAAAGCAGCCACCCAGGATGCCACCAGTTCCCGATAAAGCCGAGGAGAAGATACACCAGCGCCACGGCGATGGGATAAGGAAAGCTTCCCAATATCCATTCTGCCGAGCGGCGGGCCGGTTCCACAGATTCCGGCGCATCGTCCGCGGCCAGGGCTTCCAGGATTTCCAGCCCTTCCCTCCCGCCGGCCGACCGGGCGGCAGCGGCGACGTCCGGTACCTGCTGCGGAGGCGCTGGAGATTCCGGATATGTCCCGGACGGATCGCCGGGCTCTCTTTCCTCCGCCGAACCGTCGTCTTTTCCCTGCGCGCAAGAGCCGCTTTCTTCCGGCGGGAAGCTGGCCTCCGGCGGGAAGCCGGTATCCAACAAGCTGTCCAAAGAGATCCCGTAAAGCTGGGACAAGGTAACCAGTTTATCAAGTTCCGGCGACGATTCGGCACGTTCCCATTTGGAAACCGCCTGACGGCTGACATCCAGCTTTTCCGCCAGTTCCTCCTGCGTCCATCCCTTGGCGCTGCGCAGTTCTACCAGTCGATTGGCAATGATGATATTCATGACGCTTCCTCCCTGTATATGCCTGTTACATACCGGCACACGATTGTTGTTTAACCAAGCAGATCCGCCTGATTCCACATCATGAAGACAGCATACACCGGCGGCAGCCCGCACACCACCAAGCGGCGGTTTCTTTTTTGATTTTCCTGCCCAATACCCGCAACCTATGGTTGCGAGACGCATCCAAGTACGACGCCTGCTACGCCGGCTGGAACGGGTTTTCCTCCAGCAGTGCTTCCGCTGCCCGTTCATACAGCCTTTTCATAGCGAGCGCATCCGCCGCCTGAGTTCCCGCCGACTCGCAGATCACCACCGGGGTATATCCGCGTTCGGCCAGCAGCGCCATCAGCGGCGCGGGGTCGGGGCCGAAGGATGTATCCGCAAAGGTCAGGTGGCACTTCTCTCCGCCTTTGGAATACGCAATCTTGGAAAAGTGGATATGCAGGCTGCGGGCCCGCTCCTGCCCGAGCGCGTCCGCCACCCGGTCCAGCAGCGCGGCCATCGCCTCCCGGGTATTCACCCCGCCCAGGGTGCGGGCGTTCATATGGCCGAAATCAATGCAGGGCAGAAAGCGTTCGTCTACCCGGCAGAAGCCGAGCACCTCGTCCAAATCACCGAGCTGGTTGATCTTGCCCATCGTCTCCGGGCACAAGCGGATATGGGACAGCCCCTGGGCATCCAGCGCTTCCTGGGCTTTGCGCAGCGTCTGAGCCGCCAGTGCGGCGGCTTCCGCCCGGGGCCGGCCGCCCAAGCCGCCCGGATGCACCACCACCCGGTTCCCTCCCAGCCAGTCAACCGCCTGGGCGGACCGGAAGATATACTCTACGCTGTTCTCCCTCTTCTGCGGGTCGGCGGAGGCAAGGGAGATGTAATATGGGGCGTGCAGGGAAACCGCAACGCCATGCTCCGCCGCCTTGGCTTTGATGGCGCGGGCGGCGTCCTCTCCAACGCGCACCCCATGCCCGCACTGGTATTCATAGGCCGTCAGGCCCATCCCCTCCAGCCAGCCGGGAGCCTGTAGGATTGTGCGATAGCCCTGCTCATAAAACGCCTCGCTGTTGCCCGCCGGCCCGAAAAGGGGACCGGCCGGCCGCAGTTCAGCAGAAAAATGGTCGTTCGCCATGGTGATCTTTTCCTTTCCCTTGTTGGTTTTCCGGCGTGAAAGCCTGCTCCGGCCGTCAGAGCACCCCCCGCTTTTCCGCAGCCGCCAGCGCCCGGAGCAAACAGCCGGCGCGGTCCTCCTCTTCCCAATCCCAGCCGGCCGGAAAAGGAAGAGCGATCGGCAGAGAAGCCTCATGATCCCGGCGGCTGTCCGGGCGGAGAAACAGGCTGGTGGAAACCCGGAAGGGGTATCCTCCCTCCGGCGTGCGGAACCGGCGGGGAAGGCCGCAGGAATTGGGGACGCCGCCCATAACGGCGCCGGCAATTTTTGCAAGGCCGCTGTCCCGCAGGGTTACCGCAAAGGTCCGCGCGCTGCTGAAGGTCCGCCCCGACACGACGGCGAAGACATCCCCCGAAAAAACTGCCCCGTCATGCCGATTGACGGCCAATCCCCGCGCGGGCAAGCCTGCCGCATACCGCCGCCTTCCCGTGTCAGCATCCCGTACATCCGGTACTGCTCGGCCGGCAGATGGCGCAGGAAAGCCGCTACGACCGCCAAATTGCCGCCGGGATTGCGGCTGAGGTCAAGCAACCAGCCGGCGGCAGCCGCGGGACAGGGCCTGCGCAAAAAAGGATTCTAGAAACGCGGCCGTCTCGCCGTCTGCCGTACACTCATCCAAAAAGAGCAGCGCCGTCTCGCCGCAGAAGGCAAAGCTTTTTTCCGCCGGCGGAAAATCCGCACACCCGCCGTAAGGTTCCAGCGGCGCCATTTCTTCCCGCCGCCCGCCTGCCCGCACATAGGTCAGCCTGTACGGCGGAGGGCCGCATATCGCCCGCAGGTGAAAGCCGCTGAGCAAGAAATCGTTGGCATAGGGATAACCGGTCGAGCGGTCCCTCGCCAGGGCCTCGCTTTCATGGGGGATTTCCCGGCTCACCCCGCGAAAAAGCACCTCTGCCGGCGCCGCGTTGACGCAAAGCAGCTCGTCTCCCCGGCGGAAGGGGCCGGCATCCCGGCGCACGACCAAGCGGTATCCCGCTCCTGGCCCGCCCAGCCAGCGGCAGGGAAGATTCAGACAGTCCAAGCAAATCCCCGGTTCAAACGGCAGCTCAAGGTTTGTGTGCCCGTCGCCCAGCCAGGCGGTCAGCCGCCCTGCTGCATGAAGCAGGCTGCCTGCGTCGACCACCGTCCGTTCCAGGGCAGCGGCACGGGCGGCCCACTCCCCGGCAATCGGCTCAATCAGGAAGCGGGGATGCACCGCCTCAATCGTATCCCGGATATAGGCGAAATCCCGGCGGCAGGCGGCCTGATCCACGCAAATCCCCCCTTCCAAGCCTTTCTCTCAAACGCTTCGGGCAAAGTAGGGACCCATTTTCTCCCCGTCGCCGGTGGCGTAGGTCCAGCCCAGGGCCGTATCAACGATATATACATCCGGGCCAAAGGCAGGGATTTCCCCTTCCGGCCCTGCTTCTTCCGGCGTCCACGGGCAGACCGCCCGCTCCCGCTCCCGGTATACCAGCAGCGCCTCCCCCCGCTCGCGGGCCCGTCCGAGCTGCCGCCGGAAGGCGTCGCGGGCCGCCGGGCCTTCCAGGCAAGCGATATACCGCCAGCCGAAGGCGTGCCAGAGCGGGTCGCCGGGTTCGCCGGACGGCCGATCCCCTTTGGGGAAGCAGACGGCCCGGGCCAGCTCCCGCCGGTCGGCGGGGACGAAGCGCCGGAACCATTCCTGCCGGAAAATTTCCGGATCTTGTATCATGTCCATCCCGTCCTCCTTGTCTAACTGCATGGCCTCCGGAAGCTTCGGCACCCTCCCTTTTCGCTGCAAAGCAGGCCTGGAGGCCGCGGGGCTAGGCCTCTTCCTCCGGCGGGAGGCCGTGCTTTTTCCGGTACCGCCGCAGGATCCCCCGTTCGAGCCTCCGCTTAAAGCGCAGGGTGGGCTGGTGTTCCGGCTGGATTGGCCTTAACAGGATGGAATGCACCCCCGCTAGACGGGAGCCGATGATATCGGTAAAAATCTGATCCCCGACCGCGGCGCATTCCCGCCGTTTCAGCCCTAAGCGCCGCGCTCCCCGCCAGAAACCCAGGGGAAACGGCTTACAGGCCATGGCGATATACCGCAGGCCGATTTTCCTTGCAAACGGCTCCACCCGCTTGGGCAGGCCGTTGCTCACCACCGTCAGCGCGATCCCCTGGGCGGCCATCTCCTCCAGCCAGCGGCGGACGGCGGGATCGAGTTCCTGGCTGCCGTGGGTGGTCAGGGTATTGTCCACATCCAGCAGGACGCCCCGGACCCCGAGGGCGTGCAGGTCTTTGACCGTGATATCCGTAATGCGGTTTTTCAGCAGATCGGGGGTAAACAGCGGCATGATTGTTCTCCTTTATCGGGCCAGGCAAAAGAAGCGCTTTCCATCGGCCCGGTGCATTTATCGCGGGATGCCGGCGCATCATGGCCGGCGAAACGTCCGGAAAATTGAAAAAACAAAGAAAAGAGTATGGAAAAAGCGGGCATTGCTGCCCGCTTTTTGCACCGATTTGGCTGCCGCTTACCTGTACTTCCTCTTGCGTGCGGCTTCCGATTTCTTCTTGCGCTTTACAGAGGGCTTCTCATAATGCTCTCTCTTACGCACCTCAGCGAGAACACCCGAGCGGGCGCAGGATTTCTTCCAGCGGCGCAGAGCGCTGTCCAGGCTTTCGTTTTCCTTGACATGTACTTCCGACATTCTATATTCCCTCCCTCCGCCATCCAAAGCAGGGGTAAACCTTACTCATTTCTTGGTATGCAAGTAGCATTATACAACAGGCGGAGCGTTTCGTCAAGCGTTTTGGGCAATTCGACCGCCGGAAATTTTTCCACAATATTTCCAATCCGCCCGGCAGCTCAGCCCTTCTTGAGCACGATATTCACCAGCTTGCCCGGCACATACAGTTCCTTGACGACGGCCATGCCCTCAAGGGCCTGGGCGACCTTTTCCTCCGCCTTGGCAGCGGAAAGGGCGGCTTCGGCGTCCGCGTCGGCGGGGATGGTGACCCGGGCGCGCACCTTGCCGTTGAGCTGCACCGCAATCTCCACCGTATCCTCCCGGCACTTATCCGGGTCATAGGACGGCCACTGGGCGCCGGCGATCTGCCCACCGTAGCCCATGATCTCCCACAGCTCCTCGGTGATATGCGGCGCAAAGGGGTTGAGCAGGATCAGCAGGATGCGGTACTCCTCCCTCGTCACGCCGCCGGCCGCCGCCAAGTCGTTGAGCAGCGCCATCATCGCCGCGATCGCGGTGTTGTACTTGAGGGATTCAATGTCCTCGCCCACCTTGCGGATGGTCTTATGGAAGGAGGATTCCAGCGCCGGCCGGATCCCCTCGCCGGGGGTCACGGCGTCCTGCAGCGCCCATACCCGCTCCAGGAAACGGCGGGAGCCGCGGATGCTCGCGCTGGACCAGGGAGCGGCCTTTTCAAAGTCGCCGATGAACATCTCGTACACCCGCAGGGTGTCCGCGCCGTAGTCCCGGACAATGTCGTCCGGATTGACCACGTTGCCGCGGGACTTGGACATCTTTTCCCCGTTTTCGCCCAAAATCATCCCATGGCTGGTGCGCTTGGCATAGGGTTCGGGCGTCGGCACTACGCCGATGTCGTACAGAAATTTATGCCAGAAACGGCTGTACAGCAGGTGCAGGGTGGTATGCTCCATCCCGCCGTTGTACCAATCCACCGGCAGCCAGTATTCCAGCGCCTCCTTAGAGGCGAGCGCCTGGTCATTGTGCGGGTCGCAGTACCGCAGGAAATACCAGGAAGAGCCCGCCCACTGGGGCATGGTGTCGGTCTCCCTCTTAGCGGGGCCGCCGCAGTGCGGGCAGGTGGTATTGACCCACTCCGTCGCCGCAGCCAGGGGGGATTCGCCGCTTTCAAGCGGCTCGTAGCTTTCCACCCTGGGCAGGGTGATCGGGAGCTCGCTCTCCGGAACCGGCACAAAACCGCACTTGTCGCAGTGGACGATTGGGATCGGCTCGCCCCAATATCGCTGGCGGGCGAACACCCAGTCGCGCAGCTTGTAATTGACCTTGGTCTCCCCGATCCCCTTTTCGGTCAGCCACTCCACGATCTTTTTCTTGGCCTCGTCCACGCTCAGGCCGTCCAGGAAGCCGGAATTGACCATCACACCGGACGCACAGTCGGTATAGGCTTCCTTTTCCACGTCCCCGCCCTTGACGACCTCGACGATCGGCAGGCCGAATTTCTTGGCGAATTCCCAGTCGCGGGTGTCGTGGCCCGGCACCGCCATGATCGCGCCGGTGCCGTAAGACATCAGCACATAGTCCGAAATAAAGATCGGGATCTCCTGGCCGTTGACGGGGTTGATCGCCCGCACGCCCTCGAGCATCACGCCGGTTTTATCCTTCGCGATCTCGGTGCGCTCAAAGTCGGATTTCCGCATCGCCGCTTCCTGATACGCCTTGACCGCATCCAGATTCGACAGGCGGCCGGCCCAGGCTTCAATCAGCGGATGCTCCGGCGACATGACCATATAAGTAGCCCCGAAAAGGGTATCCGGACGGGTGGTGTAGATCTCCACATCCTCCCCGGCCGTGGTGGCAAAGCGCACCTGCGCGCCGGTTGAGCGCCCGATCCAGTGAATCTGCTGGGAACGCACCCGCTCCGGGTAATCGACCAAATCCAAATCGTCAATCAGCCGCTGGGCGTAGGCTGTGATTTTGAGCATCCACTGGGATTTGACCTTGTGGATAACCTCCCCGCCGCAGCGCTCACAGACGCCGCCGACCACCTCTTCGTTGGCCAGCACGCATTTGCAGGAGGTGCACCAGTTGACCGCCATCTCCTTTTTGTACGCCAGGCCGCGCTCAAACAGCTTGAGGAAGATCCACTGCGTCCATTTGTAGTAGGACGGGTCGGTGGTGTTGATCTCCCGCGTCCAGTCGAAGGAGAGGCCGAGCGACTGAAGCTGGGCCTTAAACCGCGCGATATTGTTTTTGGTGACGATTTCCGGGTGGATGTGGTTTTTGATCGCATAATTCTCCGTCGGCAGGCCAAAGGCGTCCCATCCCATCGGGTACAGGACATTATAGCCTTGCAGACGGCGCTTGCGCGCCACCACGTCCAACGCCGTATAGGAACGCGGATGCCCCACGTGAAGCCCCTGCCCCGAGGGATAGGGGAATTCCACCAGGGCGTAAAACTTCGGCTTATCCGATCCGTTGGACGCGGCAAAGGTGTTGTTTTCCTCCCAGATTGTCTGCCATTTCTTTTCAATGGCGGAAGGGTCGTACTTCTTCATTCCCATCATGCCTTTCCTACCTATACTGAACGCCGCGGGGCCGCCGGCGCCTACTTGCTTGGGACAGAGCCGGCTCTACGGCTGCGGGACAAAATCGGAGAGGGGAAGCGCTTCGCCGTCCTTCCACAGCCGTTCGAGATCGTAAAAGGAGCGGGTCTCCTCGTAAAACACATGGACGATCACGCTGCCGTAGTCGAGCAGGATCCATCGGGAGGAGTTATAGCCCTCCACCCGCTCCGGCTTCACACCCTGTTCGCCGAGCTCGTATTCCACATAATCCGCCAGCGCCTTGACCTGCGTGGTGCTGGTGCCGGCCGCGATCACGAAGTAATCCGCAATCACCGTCAGGTCCCGCACGCCGATGATCTTAATCTCCTCCGCCTTGTGCTTATCAAGGGACACGGCGATCTGCCGGACAAGTTCTTTCGGTTCCATCATTTGTTGCTTCATCCTTTCGGGCCGCTTCGGGCCGCCGGAGGTCGGTGCGCCCGCACGGGCGCGGGATGATCAGGCCGCCGCGGTCGCCTGCGTTTCGGCAGCGGTGGTTTCGACCGCGCCGGACTGGGACGCCGCCACCTCGGAGAGCACCTGCATATGGGTGTCCGCCTCCCCTTCCCATTCGGCGGGCAGGGAGAGGCTCTCCGCCGCGATGGCGTCCCCATAGGGGTTAAACGCCTCGTTTAAGAGGGATGCCAGCGCCGCCCGGTTCGCGGCGAAATAGGTGCCGCCGTCCTGGCTCACGCTCCCGCCGGGCAGGATATACGCCGTCATAGCCGAAGGCGCGATGTCCTTCATGTCCAGCAGGAGGGCGATCATCTCCTCCCGCGTGTGGTCGGAGAGGATCGGGGTGGAGCCGTTCATCAGCGGGCCGATGGTATCGTTGGTCAACTGATCCTCGGTTTGGAGGACCAGCCGCTGGAAGACGCCGAGCAGCACCTTGCGCTGCTTGAGCATCCGGCTGATGTCGCCGTCAATCCCCCCCGAGGAATCCATCGCATAATACAGGGCCGCTTCGCCGTCCAGCGTCTGCACGCCGGCGCCGTAATTCACATCGCCCACCGTCATGGCGGATTCGAGGTTTACATCCACGCCGCGCAGCAGGTTTACCAGCTTGACCAGCGCCTCCTGCGGGATCAGGAAATACCCGTCCACCGGCAAGCCGAGCTGGCTGTTCAGCGCGCGCAGCAGCTCCTGGGAGGAGGAGCCCTTTTTCTGGGTCACAGGGGTCCCGCAGGCGGTGTGGCAGCCGTCCGCAATCTCGCTGTCCTCCAGCTGCTGGCCGCAGGTTTCGCACCAATTCAGCGGGGTGGGGCTGGCCCAGATATCGCTGAGGCTTGCCGCCGTCTGCCCGCCGTAATAGGTTGCCTTCGGCAGCTGGAGGATATGGAGCGTCCCCTGCCGCTTATCCCAGCAAAGGAGCGACAGCGCCTCCAACGGCTTGGACTCCGACGGGCTGTCCTCCTCGTCGGCGCCGAGGATCCCCAGCGCGTAATACGCGACCTTATCCTGGTCGGCCTCCGGCGTGGTGATATGCTGCGTCAGATTGACCTCGCCCGGATCCATTTCCGTGCCGGTCATCTCCCGGTAAACCGAGAGGACGCCCACCACCAGGAACACCGCCACCGCCACGATGATGGCGAGCAGGACGGCGATCAGGACGATCTTTTTGACCTTTTGGTTCTTTTTCTTTTTCTGCGCCTTCTGCGCCGCGGTCCGCGGGGCGGCCTTGCCGCCCGGGCGCTGCGCAGCCGAGGCCTTTTTCGCCGGCTGTGCGCGGCCCCGGCCCTTCCCGCCGCGGCTGCCGGTGTTATTGCGGTTGTTTGCGTTCGGCAAAGCCCTATCATCCTTTCATACGGGCCGGAGCCGGCCCCTCCCGCGAAAAACCGGGGACGGGAGCCGTCTCTCAGGCCGTTCCGCCGGCCGCCGCCTCTTTCTTCAGGCGGCCGGCGACCAGTTCGTTGTAGGCGTGCACCGCATCGGGATGAATTGCGAGCCCCCGCTCCGCCAGGTCACGGATGGTGTAAGACAGCGCGTACTCCATCGCGGGAGCGCTGCCTGTTTCCGCCAGGCGGCGCATCTCCTGCACATCGTCGTACTTCCGGTCGGCCGAGGTGAAATCCGCAAGGAAAAGCGTTTTTTCCAGGGGGGACATCCCGGCCCGGCCGGTGGTGTGGTACCGCACAGCCGTGACGATGTCGGGATCGTCCACATGCAGCACCCGCTCAATAAACGCCGCCCCGGCGATCGCATGCCAAAGATTGGGGGTAACCTCCTCAACGCTGTCAAGCATTATACCAAAATCGCGGATCATTTGCAACAACGCTGCCGGCTTCTCATCCTTCAGGATATCGTGAAGGATCCCGGCGGTGCGCGCTTTCCCCGCGTCCGCCCCGTACAAAGGGGCCAGATGCGCCGCTTGATCCGCCACCGCCAAGGAGTGGCGGAACCGCTTGTCCGACAGGCGGCCCCGGATAATCTCTATAAACTGCTCATCGGTCTGCATCGTTTTCATCGGCCCTTTCCTGGTATACAGCTGGTGTTCCACGATATATTCGGCCACCGCCGGCGGCAGCTGCCCCTCCGCCGACAGGCGCCGCACGGCGTCCGGCCCCTCCCGCAGCCGCTGCCGGAGCTCGGTAGAGGAAACCGGGAATTCGGGGATGTCCTCAACGATGCAGCGGGCGCCCCGCCTTTCAAGCGCCGCGGCGCATTCCCGCAGCGCCTCCGGCCCCACGCCGTCCCGCGGCGCGGCGCAGAGCACCGCCAGCCTGGCAATCTCCTCAAAGCGGTTCCAGGTGCCGAGGGTCAAAAACATGTCCGCTCCGGTAATCAGATACCAGGAGACGCCCGGCTCCCGCTCGTGCAGGGCCGCGAGGGTATCGGCCGTAAAGCTCGCCCCGCCCCGGCGGATCTCCAGGTCGGACACCGCAAAAAGCGGGTCGTCCCCTGCCGCCAGGCGGCACATCGCCAGCCGGTCCTCCGACGGGGCCATATACGCCTTCAGCTTATGGGGGGGGACGGAGGTGGGCATCAGCACCACCCGGTCCAGCCCCAGCCGGCGGGCAAATTCCCGCGCGAGCCGCAGATGCCCCTCGTGGATCGGGTCAAAGGTCCCCCCGAACAAAGCGTACCGCCGGGAGGGACCGGCAGCCCGGCGCTTGTTATCCTTCATGCCATCCGGCCTCCCTTCCCGTTGCTTCTCTGCCTTCCGCGCCGCCTCCGCTGCGGCGAAAAGCCCCGCGGCCGAGATCAGCCGCGGCGGGCCTCCCGCGGGAGCTGGATTTTCGGCTCCTTCGGATTGGGGCGGTAAAGCACAAAGGTGCGGCCGATCACCTGCACCACCTCGGCGCCCACCGCCTGGGCAATCCGCTCCGCCGCCTCGCGGGAGGTCAGGGGGCAGGCCTCCAGCGCCTTGCCCTTGAGAAGCTCCCGGGCGGTCAGCGCGTCGTCCGCCTGCTTATACAGCGCGTCGGAAAGCTCGCCCTTCCCCACATGGAGAATGGGGTCCAGGGAATTGGCCATAGAGCGCAGAAACGCGCGTTGTTTACTCGTCAGCAAATCCAATCTCCTACCTTCGTCTATGTTCGGCGTTCCCGCCGCATCGGTTTTATTCTGCCGCTTTTGCCGCCCTTTACGCCCTGCTTTTCAGCAAATATTCCTCCAGCCGGGCGGAAAACAGGCGCAGGGCGTTGCCGCGGTGGCTGATCGCGTCCTTTTCCTCGTCGGACAGCTCCGCATAGGACATGCCGCCGTCAATGACGAACAGCGGGTCGTAGCCAAAGCCGTTTTCCCCGACCGGGGTAAAGCCGATCCGGCCCGGGCACTCGCCCTGGGCCTCCACCCTATCCCCGTTTGGGAACACGCAGCAGATGGCGGAAACGAATTTCGCCCCCCGCCCTTCCTCCGGCACCCCCTCCAGCTCCCGGAGGAGCTTGCGGTTCCGGTCGGCATCGGAAGCGCCCGGCCCGGCAAAGCGGGCGGAATACACCCCCGGCGCGCCGTCCAGCGCATCCACCATCAGGCCCGAGTCGTCCGCCACGGCGGGAAGGCCCGCCTGCCGGCAGGCGGCGGCCGCCTTCAAATAGGCGTTTTCCTCAAACGTAACACCCGTCTCCTCCACCTCGTCCAGCTTGATGCCGACCTCCGCGTCGGTCACCGCGTCAACGCCGAGCGGCTTGAGGATGCGGGAAAGCTCCGCCAGCTTTTTATAATTGTGGGTCGCGATGATCATCTGCATAAGGATTTCTCCTTCCTGAAACTCTCCGGCGTTTTGGGAAGACCGCCCCGCCGGTCCGCTTTCCCGGCAAGCGCGCTTATTCGCTGAACAGGCCCTCGGTAAACTCCTCCGGGTCAAAGGGGAGCAGGTCGTCAATCCCCTCGCCCACGCCGACAAACTTCACCGGCACGTCCAAGTCCTCCCGGATGGCCAGGATCACCCCGCCGCGCGCGGTGCCGTCCAGCTTGGTCAGCACGATGCCGGTGATGCCGGCGGCGTTTTTGAATTCCCGCGCCTGGTTGACAGCGTTCTGCCCGGTGGTGGCGTCCAGCACCAGCAGGACCTCCTTGTCCGCGCCGGGAAGCTCCCGGTCAAGCACCCTGCCGATTTTGGAAAGCTCGTCCATCAGGTTCTTCTTATTGTGCAGCCGTCCGGCCGTATCGCAGATCAGGATATCCGCGCCCCGCGCTTTGGCGGCGGCCGCCGCGTCAAACACCACCGCCGCGGGATCCGAATTCGGCGCGTGCTTCACGATGTCCGCCCCGGCCCGCTCGGCCCAGATGTCCAGCTGCTCAATCGCCGCCGCCCGGAAGGTGTCCGCCGCGGCCAAGATGACCTTTTTGCCCTCCGCCTTATACCGGGCGGCCAGCTTGCCGATGGTGGTGGTTTTCCCCACCCCGTTGACCCCGATCACCAGGATCACCGACGGCTTGGTGGACAGGTGCATTTCCTGCCCGCCGCGCAGAAGCTCCGCCACCGTTTCCTTAAGCAGGCCCCGCACCTCGTTCGGGTCGGTGACGCCCCGCTGCTTGACCTTGCCCCGCAGCTCCTCGCAGATGCGGGCGGCGGTGTGCGCCCCCGCGTCCCCCAGGATCAGGATTTCCTCCAGCTCCTCAAACAGCTCCTCGTCAATCTTGGTAAAGGAGCGGAGCATCGTCGTGACCGAGCCGACGATCGAATCGCGGGTTTTTTTCAGCCCCGCGCTGATTTTTTCAAAAAAGCCCATAGACCAGTTCCTCTTCGTTCTCGTTGTTTTGAGGCCGCCCGAGGGCGCCCAGTCCGCCCCGCCGCCCGCCGGACGCGGCCGGCGTCTGCCGGCGCGGCTTATCCCGGAAGGGGCAAAGCGAGTATAGTATACCACATTGCCGCCCATTCGCAAAGGAAAATCCGCCGCTGCGCAACATGGCCGCGGCCTGCAGGACGGCCCGGCGGCTCGGGAACGCGCTCCGGCGCCGGGAGAAACCGCACTGCCTGCCCTACAGGGAGGAGGCGGAAAGCCCGAGCTTCTCCTCCACCTCGCTGGCGCGCAGCTCGAGCAGCTTGGAGACGCCCTGCTCTTGCATGGTTACGCCGTAGAGCACGTCGGCCTCCTCCATCGTGCCGCGGCGGTGGGTGATGACGATAAACTGCGTCTTGTCCGACATCCGCCGCAGATACGCGGCGTAGCGGTCTACGTTCACGTCGTCCAGCGCGGCCTCAATCTCGTCAAGGACGCAGAAGGGGGACGGGCTGACCTTGAGGATGGCGAACAGCAGCGCAATGGCGGCCAGCGCCTTTTCACCGCCCGAGAGCGCGTCCATATTCAGGATCACCTTGCCGGGCGGCTGCACATGCATCTCAATGCCGGAATGGAGGATATCGTCCGGATCGGTCAGCTTGAGGTCGGCCTTGCCGCCGCCGAACAGCTCGGCGAACACCTCTCCATAGTGATAATTGATCTGGTTGAAGCGGTCCAGGAAAATTTCCCGCATCTGCACGGTCAGCTCCCCAATGAGCTTCAGCAGCTCGTCGCGGGAAACCTCCACGTCCTTGACCTGGGCGGAAAGGAATTCGTAGCGCTCGCTGACCTCCTTATATTCCTCAATCGCATCAACGTTGACGCTGCCCAGGGCGCGGATTTTCCCCTTGAGCTCGCTCAGCCGGCGGTTGGCCTTTCCCGCGTCCTCAATCGGCTTGGCGGCGGCCTCCGCTTCCATGCGGGTAAGCTCATACTCCTCGTATAAACGGCGGATGACGTCGTCGCTGTCCTTTTCCACGGCGGCGGCTTTTTCCTCCAGCCGGGCGATCTCGCGGCCCGCCTGTTCCCGCTCGTCCGCCTTCTCCCGGGATAAGCGGCGGAGCTCGGTCTGCTTCTGCTCCCCTTCGGCGCGGCGGGCGACCAGGGCCTCCACCTGTCCGGCCGTCTGCGCGGCGCGGGCGCGGCGGTCCTCCGCCTCCTGGCTCAGGGCCGCGATCCGGGCCTCAATGTCCGCATTCGACCCCTCAAGCTCGGCGATGCGGGCCAGCAGCGCCTCCTGCCGGCCGGCGGCGTCCGCCTGCCGGGCGCGCAGCGTCTCCGCCGCCGCCTCGGCGGCTTCAATCTCCTTATGCAGCGTGAGGACCCGCAGCTTGTTTTCCGTCACCCGGGCGGAAAGCGCCTCCCGCTGCTCCGCCAGCTCCTGCCGGCCGCCGGTCAGGGCGGCGAGCTTTTCCTCCACCGCCGCTTTTTCCTCTTCGGCCCGCCCGGCCTCCTCCTGGGCCTGGCCGGCCAGGCGGCGGCATTCCTCCGCCCGGCGGCCCAGCTCCTGCATTTCGGCGGCGGCCTCCTGGGCCGCCTTCTCGCCGGCCTGCGCCTGCTCGCTCAGGCGGCGGAGCTCCCCTTCAAACCGGATGCGGTCCTCCTGCGCGGTGGCAAGCTCGCCGCGGGTGCCGCTTAAGGCGGCTTCGGCGGCGGCGGCCTCCTGCCCGGCGGCCTTCCACGCCTCCCGCGCCTTTTCCGCTTTGGCGGCAAGGGAGGCGGCCTGCGCCTCGATTTTCTCAATCTCCGCCCGGCGGGAAAGCAGGCCGGCGCTTTTGACGCTCGATCCGCCGGTCAGCGAGCCGCCGGCGTTGACCACCTGCCCGTCCAGCGTAACCACCCGGAAACGGTAGCGGTACCTGCGGGCGATGGCCACCGCGTAGTCCATATCCTCCGCCACCGCGGTGCGGCCCAGGAGGCTGCGCACCGCGCCCTCGTATTCGGCGTCGTATTTCACCAGATCCGCCGCGATGCCGACGAAGCCGGGCTCCGCCGGCAGCCCCGGTTCGGCCAGCAGGCTGCCCTTGACCGAGGTGAGGGGCAGGAAGGTTGCCCGCCCGCCGTTGTTGTCCTTGAGGTATTGGATCGCCCGCTTGGCGTTGTCCTCATTTTCCACCACGATGTTTTGGGCGGCGGCCCCCAGGGCGGTTTCCACCGCCAAAGCCGTATCCGCCGCGGTTTCAATCAGCCGGGTCACCGGGCCGCGGATCCCCCGCAGCGTCCCCCGCTCGGCCTGCCGCATGACGGTTTTGACGCTGCCGGCAAAGCCCTCCATATTGCGCTCCAGGTCGGCCAGCAGGCGGGCGCGGCGGCGTTTTTCCTCCGCATCCAAGCCGAGCCGGTCGGCCTCCTGCTTGGCGGCCTCCAGGCGGGAGGCGCGGGATTGGTAGCGCAGCTCGTACCCCTTGACCGCGTTTTGCAGGCTTTCCACCTTTTCCTCGCACGCACGCAGGGCCTCGGCGCATTCCGCCGCCTCCTTTTTGGCCGCCTCGTTTTGGGAGGCGCGCACCGCAGCGCCGGCGGTGAGCTGGGAAAGCCGCAGGGTAATCTCCTGCAGCGACGACTCGCTGGTGACCCCCTTGACCCGGATATCCGCAATTTTCAGCGCGATGTCCGACGCCTGCTTGGAAAGCGCCTCCATCTGCCCGGACACCTCGTCGCTTGAGCGGGAAAGCCCCTGCATCTGTTCGCTGAGCTCCCGCTGCTCCTTTTCCGCCGCCGCAATGGCCGTCCGCTTTTCCTCCACCTCTTGAAGCAGGCGGGCGATCTCCCGGTCAAACTCCTGCCCGCCCGCGCGGGACTGCTCAATCTCCTCCTGCAGGCGGGAAATGTTGTCGGTGTTGTGGTAGATATCGTTGCGCAGCACGGCCGCGTCCCCGTCGCAGCGGGCGGCCTCCTCTTCCAGCGCCTGCGCGCCGCGGCGGACCTCCTCAATCTGCGCCGCGATCCGCTGGGCCTGCTGCGCGATTTCCTCAATTTCCTGCTCCAGCCCGTCAATGGCCTCGCCGGCCCCGTCGTACTGGGTGCGGGCCAGCTCCAGCTTTGAGTTCAGCTCCCGCAGGGATTCCCGCGATACCTCCAGGGTATGCAGCCAGAGGCCGATTTCCAGCTCCTTTTTCTCGCCGGCGTACTCCAGGAATTTCTTCGCCTTTTCCGCCTGCTGGGCCAGAGGGCCGACCCGGTCCTCGAGCTCCTGGAGGATATCCCGCAGCCGCAGCAGGTTCTCCTCGGTGGAATTGAGCCGGCGCTCCGCCTCCGTCTTGCGGTAGCGGTATTTCGCAATCCCGGCGGCTTCCTCGAAAATCTCCCGCCTCTCCTCCGATTTGGAGGCGACGATATCGCCGATCCGCCCCTGGCCGATGATTGAATACCCGTCCCGTCCAAGGCCGGTATCCATAAAGAGCATCTGCACGTCCTTCAGGCGGACGGTCGCGCCGCCTAAGAGGTACTCGCTCTCCCCCGACCGGTAATACCGGCGGGTCACCTTGACCTCGTCGCTGTCGTAGTCCAGCCGGCGGGCGGTGTTGTCAATCACCAGGGAAACCTCCGCAAAGCCCACGCCGCGGCGGGTGGCGGTCCCGTTGAAGATCACGTCCTCCATTTTGGAGCCGCGCAGGTTTTTGGTGGACTGCTCGCCGAGCACCCAGCGGATGGCGTCGCTGATATTCGATTTGCCGCTGCCGTTCGGGCCGACGACGGCGGTCATCCCTTGGCTAAAGGTCAGCACCGTTTTGTCGGGAAAGGACTTGAAGCCCTGCAATTCCAGGGATTTGAGAATCATCGGGGTGAATACCTCCCAAGCTAAAGATATCGCCGCTTCGTTCCCGTGCCGCAGATTTCGGAATGGGAATTCCTCCCATTCCGGCACAAAAAGGCCGCGTTTTTCAGTGCAGACAGTAACGGACTAAGCGAAAAGATTCAAATTACGGAACAAGACGGGAAAATCCGGATAACCGTCCCGCGGATTTTTGATTCCTTTTCCTGCCGGACAGCTTCGCTGCGCCTGGCTCGACCGGCCCTCCATTTTCCCAAAAAACAAAGGCGTTCGGCAGAGTCGGCCCCTCCTTCTCTCCCGCCTATCCCGCAGCCTAGGCAGGCGTTTCCCGCCTGTCCACCAATTTCACATTTTTCCACGCAGGGGCCGATTTTGTGGAAAAAACGCCGTATTTTCACGGATTTTGCAGAAGCCGCGCGCGGTTTTTGGAGGGAACGGCAGGCGGATTCTGCGTATCGTATAGGCAGGTTCCGCCTGTCCACCGATTTCACATTTTTCCACCTGAAGCCGGATTTTGTGGAAAAAACGCCGTAACCGCACGGATGTAGTCGGAAATCCCGGAAATTCCGGGAGGAGATCCGCCGCCGGCCGCCCCTATCCTACCCGGTTCCCGCCTGCCGCACAGGCGATTTCCGCCTGTCCACCAATTTCACATTTTTCCACCCGGAGCCGGGATTTGGTGGAAAACCGCCCCGGCTAGGCCCCCGCAGCGTCAGAGCCAAAAGGGGGCCGCGGCAGAATCCCGGCAGGCGGCGGCAGGCGGCGGCCGCCGCCCGGTGCCTTCCCAGTGCCCTATCCCCGCCCGGCCGGGACGGCGACCGGAGCCGCCGCGCGGGCCTGCGCCCACTCCTCGCGCAGGATGGCGTATTCGTAGGTATCCTGCCAAAGCGGCCGCCCTTCCCGGTCCCGCTTATACCAGACATTCTGCCTGAGATGCCCCTCCCGGCGCAGGCCGAGCTTTTCCAGCAGACGCCAGGAAGCGGTGTTGAGCGGGCTGCACGCGGCGACAATCCGCCGCGCTTTGCCGCTTTCAAAGGCTGCGTCCATCAAGGCGCGGGCGCTCTCATACGCATAGCCCTGCCGTTGGAACCGTGCGGCGAACACAAAGCCGATTTCAAACGCCTCAAACGGACGCGGCGCAAAGTACAGGTTGCCGATCATCGGCCCGCCCTCTTCCTTCAGGCAGACGGCGATAAAGCTGCGGTCCCGCGCCCGGGCGGCCGCTTCCTTACGGCATTCCTTCTCGGTATAGGTTTCATACGGCTCGTACCGCACCACCCCGTCGTCCGACAGGTACCGGTACAGGTCGGCCCAATCCGAAGCCCGGAACCGCCGGAGCAGCAGGCGTTCGGTCTCAAGGCATGTCGTCACAGCCACCCCTCCTCATCGGGCGGGTTAGGCCGCCCCCAGCGGCGGCCTACCGCCCGATATCGTCATACCCCATCAGCTGGAGAGCCTCGCGCGCCGCCTGCTGCTCGGCCTCCTTTTTGCTCCGTCCGCGGCCCTTGCCGATGACGTTGGAATTGAGATGCACTTCGACCCGGAAGGTTTTGTCGTGGTCCGGCCCGCTCTCACCCGTCAGGACATAATCCAGCCGCTCTTCGGGGTTCTGCTGGATAATCTCCTGGAGGGTGGTCTTATAATCCTTAAAGGGAAGCCGCCGGTGGTTGGCCAGCTCTTTTTTCAGGAAGGGGAGCAGAAAGTCCCGGGCGGCCGGCATCCCGCCGTCCAAAAAAATCGCCGCCGTGACCGCTTCAAACGCGTCGGCAAGGATCGACGGCCGCTGCGCCCCGCCGGTGCGGGCCTCCCCCTTGCCCAGCAGCAGGTATTTGCCCAGTTCCAGCTCCTGCGCATAGGCGAAAAGCGCCTTTTCGCAGACCAGCGCCGCCCGCAGCTTGGTCAGCTCCCCCTCCGGGCCGGTTTCGTTGTGAAAAAGATGGACCGCCGTCACCATGCCGAGCACCGAATCCCCCAGGAATTCCAGCCGCTCGTTGCTTTTGTACTCCCCCGCCCGGCGCTCATTGGCGAAGGAGGAATGGGTCAGCGCATTCTCCAGGAGCCGGGGGTTCTGGAAGGTATATCCCAGCTTGCCCATCAGCTCCTGCAAAGGCTGCGTATCCGTTTTATCCGCCGTATGCATTGTCGTCCCGCCTTTCTGTTCACCCGCTTGCCGCCGTTACAGCTTGTCCCCGACGCAGGCCACGATGTCCTCAACCGTCTCCCAGCCGGAAACCTCCTCGTCGCCCAGCTCTACCCCGAATTCCTCCGACAGCAGGGCGGCGATTTCCTTGAGGTCGTCGTCGTCCAGGTTGTAGTACCGCAGCTCGTCGGTGATCTCCACCTCCGGGGCAGGGCCGTCAAACTGCACCATATGCTGCCGCAGCAGCGCCTGCACAAATTCCCATACCATTTCTGCATCCCTCCACACGCCGCTTAGGAAGCGCCTTCCCCCAGCCGCTCCGACACATCGGACACGACATCGCCCACCGTTGTCCAGCCGGCGACGCCTTTCCCTGTCAGCTGGACGCCGAAGTGCCCTTCAAGCGCCTCCGCAAGCATCCGGCGTTCCTCCTCCGCCAGCCATTCGGACAGGGCGTCCGTAGCCAGCGGCACCTTGGGGATCTCCGGATTTTCTAAATATGCCTGTAAATACCTCGTCACCACAATCTCCGGGCCGCGCTGCTCCGGCTTCAGCGTCCAGATCCAGAAGTGGGAGGTAAACGCGCCGCCGCCATAGGAATAGACCCGTCCGTCCAAGAGCAGATGCCCGGAGCTTCCAGGGCTTTCCCTGTCCATAACCACGCCGTCAATCTCCGCCAGCGCCCGGGAATCCATATACCGGGTAAAATACCGCAGCGGCTTGCCCGGCATCTCAATATACGGTTCGCCGCTCACCGTGAGGGAAAATCCCATGCCAAGGCCCGCCCAGCCATTTATCGTATCGGTGGTCAAGAGCTGGGCGCAAAGGGAAAAAAGCGCCGCGATTAGGACAAGGCCCGCAATCGCCGCAGCCAGCGCTTTATGGAGCCGATGCTTCCGGCGGTATTCCTCCGCGTCGGTGCGCTTTGCCGTTTCCGCCATTTGGTCATCCTCCCTTTTCTTGGCTCTTCAGAGCGTTTCAAAACGCTGCCGGATCCCGCCCTCATCCTACCATTTTTGGGGATGAGTCCGCAAGGACCGACGGCGGCCGGCGCATAAAAAGGGCTTAGGAAGGGCTTAAGACAGGCGAAAGAAGGGAAACATGCCCTTGCGCTTTTCCGAAGAGGAGAGCGGCCCGGCGGTCAGCCCTGCTGTTGCTCCGGCCGATCCGCCTTTTCCGCAGGCCGGACGGCCGCAGCGATCTGGTCAATCACGCCCTTGGCAGCGAAATCCGCCGCCACCCGGATCGCATTTTTCACCGCCGGCGCTTTGGAGTTGCCGTGGGTCTTGATGACCGGCTTGCTCACGCCCAGGAGGGGGGCCCCGCCGTATTCGGAGGTATCCATCTTCTTTTTGAAGCCCTTGAGGTAGGGCTTGACCAGCAGCGCGGCGATCTTGGTGCGCAGGTTGGTTAAAAACAGCCCTTTGATGTTGCGCATCACGATATCGGCGGTGCCCTCCATCGTTTTGAGGAAGACGTTGCCGGTAAAGCCGTCGGCCACTACCACGTCCGCCACATTGTCGGGCACGTCGCGCGCCTCGACGTTGCCCACAAAAGTGAGGCCGCTTTCCTTGAGCAGGGCGAACGCCGTGTGCTGCAGCTCGCCGCCCTTGGTATCCTCGGTGCCGACGTTCATCAGGCCGACCCGGGCCGGCTTGCCGCCGCCGAGCACGCTGCTCATATAAATGCTGCCCATATGGGCGAACTGCAGCAGCATCTCCGGCCGGCATTCCACGTTGGCGCCGGAGTCGATCAGCATAAAGGGGCCCTTATCGCCCGGCATCAGCGCGGCCAGGGCGGCGCGGGACACCCCCTTGATCCGCTTGACCAGGAAGGTCGCCCCCATAATCAGGGCCCCGGTGCTGCCGGCGCTGACAAAGGCGTCCCCCTCGCCCGCCGCCAGGCGGCGGAGCCCTTCGGCCATTGAGCAGTTTTTCTTTTCCTTGAGAATGCTCTTGGGCTCGTCCTCCATCCTGATGACGTCGGGCGCATCAAGGATGGCAATCCCGTCCAGGGAAATGCCGTTCTCCTGCGCGACCCGGCGGATTTCCCCCTCCCGGCCGACCAGGGCGACCTCCACCTTGTATTCCTCGCGGGCGAGCGCCGCCCCCTTGATCACTTCAAGCGGGGCGTTGTCCCCGCCGAACGCATCAACAATCACGCGCATGGCGCAACCTTCCTTTCTGTCCTTGGTTTTGCTTGCCGCTGAAATCGCCGGCCAGGCAGACCCGCCATGCGGCGGCGCCTGGGCACCCCGTGCCTATTTCCGCAGGGCCCTCTGGGCAGCAGTCCATTCTTTTATATTATCAAGGAATGAAGCTTTTTTCAAGCCATATTGCACCGTTCCGGGCGCCGTGGAGCAAGCCCTCCCTGCTCTCCGCAAGGGGCGTGCTCATTTTCAGCACGGCAGAGAGAGCCGTCAGGCGATTGCGCCCCCGCCGGTCGGTCGCTCCTGCACGCCGTGGCTGCTGCCCCGCGCTTTGGCGGCGCAGGAACGGGGCGTTCACGAAAATTTTATCGTTTTGGAACGCTGGAGGAACTCCGCAGGCGTTCTAGTGGAACACGGCCTGCGGCATAATATTTCCCAGTCAGCGGCGAGATGCCGCATGAAAAATTTTTGGGAGGCATAAGGATTATGTACTTTGACGCCATCGCTAAAATTATTTCGGAACGCACCGGCTGCGACATCTCCGCTGTAAAGCCGGAGAGCAAGTTCTCTGAGCTGGGGATCGACTCCCTGGATACGGTGGAGCTTCTGATGAACCTCGAGGACGAGATCGGCATTGAGATCGAGCTGGATCAGAAGGTGGAGACCGTCGACGATCTGGACAAGTTCATCCAGAGCAAGCAGGGTTAAGAATCATGATAAAGTCAGAGATTTGTGAGATGCTGGGTATCCAGTACCCGGTGTTTCAAGGCGGTATGGCTTGGATCGCTGACGGTAAACTGGCCGCTGCCGTGTCCGATGGCGGCGGCCTTGGCATTATCGCGGCGGGAAACGCCCCCGGCGATTATGTGCGGGAGCAGATAAAAATCGCCCGGTCCCTCACCTCCAAGCCCATCGGGGTAAACGTTATGCTGCTGAGCCCCTTTGCGGACGACGTGGCGCAGGTCGTGACGGAGGAAAAGGTTGAGGTCGTGACGACCGGCGCCGGCAACCCCTCGCGATATATGAAGGCGTGGAAGGAAGCCGGCATCCGGGTGATACCGGTCGTGGCTTCGGTCGCTATGGCCAAGCTGATGACCCGTCTCGGCGCCTCGGCCCTCATTGCCGAGGGCGGGGAAAGCGGCGGCCATGTCGGGGAGCTGACCACGATCGTGCTGGTTCCCCAGGTCTGCGACGCAACCACCCTGCCGGTAATTGCCGCCGGCGGCATTGCCGACGGCCGGGGGGTTGCCGCCGCCTTCCTGCTGGGGGCCCAGGGCGTCCAGATGGGCACCCGCTTTCTGAGCGCCTATGAGTGCACCATCCATCCCAATTATAAGGAAAAGATTTTGAAGGCCACGGACCTGTGTACCATGGTCACCGGCAAGCGGCTGGGGCATCCTGTCCGCAGCCTGCGCACCCCCTTTGCCAGGGAATATGCCAAAGCGGAATACGGCGGTATGCCCGACGACGAGCTGGAGGCCCTGGCGACGGGCGCTCTGCGGCGCGCCGTACAGGAGGGCGACAACGAAAAGGGCTGCTTCCTTTCCGGGCAAATCGCCGCCATGGTCAAAAAGGAGCAGCCTGCCGCCGAGATCGTTAAGGAAGTCATGGAAGAAGCGGAACCAATCCTTCGGAGGGCATCGCAATGGGTAGAATAGCATTCCTTTTTTCCGGCCAAGGGGACCAGTACCCCGGAATGGGCAAAGCGCTCGCCGAGAACTATCCCGCCGCCGCCTCGGTTTACCGGATGTGCGACGGCATCCGGCCCGGCACGTCCTCCCAGTGCTTTGAAGGCACGGAGGAGGAACTGAAAGAAACCAAGAATACGCAGCCCTGCCTCTTCGCCATGGAGCTGGCGGCGGCGGCCGTGCTGACGGAAAAGGGGATCCAGCCCGACGCGGTGGCCGGCTTTTCCCTGGGCGAGGTGACGGCGGCAACGGCTGCCGGGATTTTTGACCGGGAAACCGGGTTCCGCCTGGTGTGCCGGCGCGGCGAGCTGATGCAGCAGGAGGCGGAGAAGTTTGACACGGCCATGGCGGCCGTCGTGAAGCTGACCCCGGAACAGGTGCAGGAGATTTGCAGCCGTTACCCCGAGGTATATCCCGTGAACTTCAACTGCCCCGGGCAGATCACGGTTTCCGGCTTAGCCTCCCAGATGCCGGCTTTTTTCGCCGAGGTAAAGGCTGCGGGAGGCAAGGCGATCCCGCTCAAGGTAAAGGGCGCCTTCCACTCCCCCTTCATGAAAGAGGCGGCCAGCGCCTTTGCCGCAGAGCTGGCCAAGAGCGATATCCGGCGCGGCACGATCCCCCTGTATTCAAACATGACGGCGGAGCCGTATACGGAGGACGTCGCGGGCCTGCTGTCGCAGCAGATTTGCAGCCCCGTGCAGTGGGAAAAGCTGATCCGAGGCATGATTGCCGGCGGCATGGAGACCTTCGTGGAAATCGGGCCCGGCCGGACCCTGACCAATATGATGAAAAAAATCGATCCCGCGGTCAAGGCTTTGACCGTGACGGAGTTCCTGGCGGAGGTAGAGGCATGTTAAAGGGAAAAGTGGCGGTGGTGACCGGCGCCTCCCGCGGCATCGGGAAAGCCATCGCGGATAAGCTGGCATCCCTTGGCGCCGATATCGCGGCAATTTATGCGGGCAGCGAGCAGGCGGCGGAAGAGGTCTGCCGCCAATGCAGCGAGGAGTACGGCGTAACCGCCAGGGCGTACCGGTGCGATGTGTCCAGCTTTGAAGCCGTGAAAGAGACGGTGGCTAAAATCAAGGCGGACTTCCAGACCGTGCATATCTTAGTCAACAACGCGGGCATCACCCGCGACGGCCTGGTCGCGATGATGAAAGAGGAGGATTACGACGCGGTGCTTGATACCAACCTCAAGGGCGCGTTCAATATGATCCGCCACTGCACCGGCCTGTTCCTGCGCAGCCGCGAGGGCTGCATCATCAACATCGCGTCCGTCGTGGGCCTGACCGGGAACGCGGGGCAGAGCAATTATGCCGCCTCCAAAGCGGGCCTTATCGGCCTGACAAAATCGGTGGCCAAGGAGCTGGCCCCCCGGGGTATCCGCTGCAACGCGATTGCTCCCGGCTTTATCGCCACCGATATGACCGGCGGGCAGGCGGACAACCCGCTGCTGAAGCTGGTCCCCCTGGGCCGCATGGGCGAAGCCGCCGACGTGGCGGACGCCGCGGCCTATCTGGCAACCGCCAACTATGTAACCGGCGAAGTGCTCCGCGTGGACGGCGGCATCGCCATGTAAGGAGAATCCGTGATGAATGAAAACAGGAGAGCCGTCGTTACCGGAATCGGCGCCGTCACCCCCCTGGGGAACACGGTGAAGGAGACCTGGGAAAGCCTAAAGGCCGGTAAAAACGGCATCGCGCCCATCGGCGCGTTTGATACCGAAAAATTCAAGGCCAAGCTCGGCGCCGAGGTCAAGGGCTTTGACCCGAAGGAGTATATGGAGATCAACGAAACCCTGCGCACCGACCGCTATGCGCAGTTCGCCATCGCCGCGGCGCAGCAGGCTATGGACGAAAGCGGCGCGGCGGGCAAGGTGACGCCCGAGCGCTTCGCCGTCCTGTTCGGCACGGGCATCGGCGGCATCCGCACCTTTGAGGCAGAGCACACCAAGCTGCTGGAAAAGGGGCCCCGCCGCGTTTCCCCCCTGTTTGTCCCCATGATGATTTCCAACATGGCGGCCGGTTTGATTGCGATCCGCTACGACTGCCGCGGCCCCGCCATGCCGGCTGTTACCGCCTGCGCCTCCGGCTCCAACGCCATTGGGGAGGCGCTGCGCCTGATCCGCCACGGCTATGCCGACGCCGTGATCACCGGCGGCGCGGAGGCGGCGATTTGCCCCTCGGCCATTGCGGGGTTTGTGAATATGCAGGCGCTGTCAACCGCCGAAAACCCGGACGAAGCATCCCTGCCCTTTGACAAGCGCCGGGGCGGCTTTGTCATCGGCGAAGGCGCGGTGGCGCTTGTGCTGGAAGAATACGAGCACGCCAAGGCCAGGGGCGCCAAAATCTACGGAGAGGTCTGCGGCTACGGATCCACCTGTGACGCATACCATATCACCGCCCCCCATCCGGAAGCCCGAGGCGGCGCCCAGGCGATGGTTGACGCCATGCGGGAGGCCGGATACACCGAGGAGGATACGGTATACATCAACGCGCACGGCACCGGCACGCCGATGAACGACGCGGTGGAAACGATCGCCATCAAAAAGGCACTCGGCGAAGACGCGGCGAGAAGGGCGTATGTGAGCTCCACCAAGTCCATGACCGGGCATATGCTCGGCGCAGCGGGAGCGATTGAGGCGCTGGCCTGCCTATTGGCCCTAAAGGAAGGGGTTATCCCGCCCACCATCAACCTGAAGGAGCAGGATGAGGCCTGCGACCTTAACTGCGTGCCGAATACCGCGGTAAAAGCCGATCTCACGCTGGCTTTGTCCAACTCCCTGGGATTCGGCGGCCATAACGCTTGTCTTGCTTTTAGGAAGGTGTAATGATGAACGAGTCGGATATCCGCAAATATGCGGGGCTGATGCAGGAGCTTGGGCTTACCGGCCTGGAAATCACCGAGGACAATAGGGTGGTGCGCCTTGAGCGCACCGCCCCGGCGGTGGTGAAGGAATCCGCGGCGGTCAGCGCCGTGATCCCGGCTGCGCCGGCCGCGCCGGCCGCCAGGGAAAACACGAACGAGATCAGTGTGAAATCCCCCCTTGTCGGTGTATTTTATGCCTCGCCCGCCGAAAACGCCGCGCCCTACGTCGCCCTCGGCGACCGGGTGAGAAAGGGCCAGATCCTCTGCATCGTCGAAGCGATGAAGCTGATGAATGAAATCACCGCCGAAGAGGACGGCGTGATCTCGGAAATCTGCGTCACCAACGGCCAGGTGGTGGAATTCGGCACCGAATTATTCCGCATAAAGAGGTAAGCGCATGAACAAAGAAGAGATTATGAGGATACTGCCCCACAGGGACGCCATGCTCTTGCTGGACGACGTTACGGAGGAGGACGGCAGCGCCGTCGGACATTATACCGTGCGCGGCGATGAGTTTTTCCTGAAGGGCCATTTCCCGAACAACCCCATTGTCCCCGGCGTTATTCTCTGCGAGATCCTGGCGCAGTCCGCCTGCGTCCTGATGCAGGACGCCATGGGCGAGGGGAAGCTTCCCGTCTACACGGGGCTGAACAATGTGAAATTCCGTTCCCCGGTCAAGCCCGGCGATACGGTCGAAACCCGGTGCCATATCAAGCGGGCGAAGCATCCCTTTTATTTTGCGGAGGGCACGGTCACCGTGGACGGCAGGCTTTGCGTATCCGCGGAGTTTTCGTTCGCCATTATGGGAGAGTAAAGTATGTTCTCAAAGATCCTGATTGCCAACCGCGGCGAAATCGCCGTGCGGATTATCCGGGCCTGCAAAGAGATGGGGGTCGCCACCGTCGCCGTATATTCCGAGGCGGACCGCAATGCCCTTCACGTGGCGCTGGCCGACCAAAGCTACTGCATCGGCGGCCCGGAAGCCTCGGAGAGCTATCTAAACCAAAACCAGATCATCAGCGCCGCCATTTTGGCGGGCGCGCAGGCGATCCACCCCGGCTACGGCTTCCTTTCGGAAAACGCGCATTTCGCCCGGCTTTGCAGAAAGAACGGGCTGGTATTTATCGGCCCCGACCCCGAAAGCATGGAACGGCTCAGCGATAAGGCCGTATTGAAGGAGCTTATCCGCGGCACTGGGCTTTCGGTCATCCCCGGCACCAAAGCGGTGGCTTCGGCGGAAGAGGCCGGGAAAGCCGCCGACAAAATCGGCTATCCCGTGATGCTCAAAGCGTGCGCGGGCGGCGGCGGCCGGGGCATCCGCCTGATACGGGCCGCCGAGGACCTTGAGGAAGCCTACCTACAGGCGACCAGCGAGGCCGTCGGCGCCTTTGGGGACGGCAGCGTCTATCTGGAAAAATATATATTCCCGGCCCGGCACGTCGAATTGCAGATCCTGGCCGACGAGCAGGGGAATGTCGTCTGCCTGGGCGACCGGGACTGCTCTTTGCAGCGGCGCAATCAAAAGCTGATTGAGGAAACGCCTTCCCCCGCCGTAAACGCCGGGCAAAGGAGCCAAATCATCCGGCTTGCGGTGGAGGCGGTCAAAAAGATCGGGTATATCGGCGCGGGGACGCTGGAATTCCTCCTTGACACGCAGGGGAATTTCTGGTTTATGGAAATGAACGTCCGCTTGCAGGTGGAGCATTGCATTACCGAAATGCTGACCGGCATTGACCTTGTCAAGTGGCAGATCCGCATTGCGGCCGGCATCCCGCTGAGCTTTGCGCAGGAGGAAATCCCCATGCAGGGTTCGGCCATTGAATGCCGTATCAACGCCGCAAGCTGCGGCACCCTCCAGATGCTGCATGTCCCCGGAGGCCCTTCCGTCCGGTTTGATACCAGCCTTATTCAAGGGGCCACCGTATCGCCCTATTACGATTCCCTGCTGGGCAAACTGGTCGTTTACGCCAAAACCCGGGAGGAGGCGCTGCGGAAGATGCGCGCCGCCTTGTGCGAATTGGTGATTGAAGGCATCCCCACCAATATTCAGGAACAGCTGCGTATTGTGGAAGACGAGAGGTTTACATCGGGGAATTACGATTTAACGTTTATGGGGAATAGGTGACGTCATGGCCTTGATCAATTTTTTAAAACCGAAAAACCAGCTTGAGGAAGGCGGCCGCACGGCCGCTCCCGTGCAGCGGGACGAAGGCGAGCCGGAGAAGACCTGCCCCAACTGCCATAAAGGCATCCCTTTAAGCCGGCTTTGGGCAAACAACCTAGTCTGTCCCTGCGGTTACCATTTCCGCATGAAGGCCCGCCAGCGGATGAAGATGATCGCCGATAAAGACAGCTTCCACGAGCTGTATGCCAATATCAAATCCGGAAACCCGCTCGATTTCCCCGGATATACGGAGAAGGTGGAAACCGTGCGCACGGCCAGCGGCGAAGAGGAAGCGGTGATCTGCGGCACGGCGACAATCGGCAGGCAGAGCTGCTGCCTGTTTATTATGGAATCCTACTTTATGATGGGCAGCATGGGGAGCGCCGTGGGAGAAAAAATCACCGCTTTGTTTGAATATGCCACCGAGCACCGCCTGCCGGTCGTCGGCTTTACGGTTTCGGGAGGGGCGCGGATGCAGGAAGGGCTGCTGTCGCTGATGCAGATGGCCAAAACCAGCGCGGCCGTCAAGCGGCACAGCGACGCGGGCCTCTTATACCTCGCCGTGCTGACCGATCCCACCACCGGCGGCGTTACCGCCAGCTTTGCAATGGAGGCCGACATCATTCTGGCCGAGCCGGGAGCGACGGTCGGCTTTGCAGGCGCCAGGGTCATTGAGCAGACCACCCGGAAGGCTTTGCCCAAGGAATTCCAAAAGGCGGAGTTCGTATTGGAGCACGGATTCGTCGACAGCATCGTGGCCCGCGGCAGCCAGAAAAAATTGCTGACGGAGCTTCTGAAATTGCATAACGGAGGATAAGGCGATGAATCAGGCACCATATGAGCGCGTAAAGCTTGCCCGCAACAGCAGCCGGCCTACCGGGCTGGATTATATTCGAAATATTTTCAGAGGGTTTATTGAACTCCACGGCGACCGCCGCTTTGCGGACGATCCCGCCATTGTCGGCGGGATCGCGCGGCTGAACGGCAGCCCGGTGACGGTGATCGCCATTGAAAAGGGCCACACGGCCAAAGAGCGGAGCCACCGGAATTTCGGCGCCCCCCACCCCGAGGGATATCGCAAGGCGCTGCGCCTGATGAAACAGGCGGAAAAATTCGGCAGGCCGGTCATCTGCTTTATTGATACCTCCGGCGCCTACTGCGGGATCGGCGCCGAAGAACGCGGGCAGGGGCAGGCGATTGCCGAAAACCTGATGGAAATGTCCACCCTCTGCGTCCCCATTATTTCCATCCTGATCGGCGAAGGCGGCAGCGGCGGCGCGCTGGCGCTGGCGGTGGCCGACCGCGTATGGATGCTGCAAAACGCAGTCTATTCCGTCATCTCGCCGGAGGGCTGCGCCAGTATCCTCTGGAAAGATTCCACCAAAGCCGAAGCGGCGGCGGCAAGCCTGAAGCTGACGGCGGAAGACGCCAAAGGCCTTGGCGTTGTGGAGCGCATCCTTTCGGAGAACGACATCGGCAAAAAGGAGTTTTACGACCATATCCGTATGCTTCTGGCCGAGGAACTGAGCGAGCTGTCCAGCGACCCGGATTTAATCGGCAAGCGCTATGACCGCTTCCGCCACATCGGCGCGGAGGCGGTAGTGAAGGAGTCACTATGAGCATCTATCAAAAATACTGTACCGAAATCACCGACGAAAGGGGAAGCCTGAAGGAATTCACCCTCACCTATCCCGACAATTTCAATTTCGGGTATGATGTGGTCGACGCCCTTGCCGAGGAAACGCCGGGAAAAAAAGCCCTGGTTTGGTGCAACACCGAAAACGAGGAGCATATTTTTACCTTTGCGGATATCCGGAAATACAGCAACCAAATGGCGAACGTCTTCCAGAATGCCGGGATTGCCCGGGGGGACCGGGTCATGGTGGTGCTCAAGCGCCATTATGAATACTGGTTTGCCGCCGTGGCCCTGCACAAAATCGGCGCCGTCATGATCCCTGCGACCCACATGCTGACCGTGAGCGACCTTGTGTACCGCATCAAGGTTTCCAAGGTCAAGGCAATTGTCTGCACCCCGCAGAATGAGGTACCCGAAAAAATACAGTCCGCCCTGAAAGAAGCCGGGCAGACGGCGCTGCTCTGGTGCGTGCAGTCGGATGTGAAGGGCTTTGAGAATCTCACGGCCGCTATGAGAGAAGCGTCCGACGATTTTCCCCGAGTCCAAACGCTGGCCACCGACCCGATGCTCCTCTACTTCACCTCCGGGACCACCGGTTATCCCAAGGGGGTTATCCACGACTATGCGTACCCCTTGGCCCATATCGTTACCGCCAAATACTGGCAGCAGGCCGAAGAGGACGGCCTGCATTTTACGGTGGCTGAAACCGGCTGGGCGAAGGCATCCTGGGGGAAAATTTACGGGCAGTGGCTGGTCGGCAGCGCGGTAATGGTTTATGATTTTGACAATTTCGACCCCAAGCAGCTTACCACGGTGATCAACCGGTACGGCGTCACCTCCTTCTGCGCGCCGCCTACGGTATACCGCTATCTGGTGCGCAAGGGCATCCCGGATATGCCGACCTTAAAGCACGCTTCCACCGCCGGCGAAATGCTGGCGCCCGAGGTGTTCCGCAAATTTTCCGAACGAACGGGGCTCCCCCTGTGCGAAGGCTACGGGCAGACCGAAACCACGCTGCTCATGGCGAACTTCAAGGGCAGGGACCCGGTCGCCGGCTCTATGGGGACCATATCGCCCTTCTATCACATTGAGCTCCGGGGCAAGAACGGGGAACCCACCCCTGCGGGCGAGATCGGCGAGGTGGTTATCGTGCCGCCCGAAAACGGCAGGCAGCCGGGCGTCTTCTGCGCCTATCTGGATAATGAAGAGCAGTACAATTATGTATGGCGCGGCGGCGTGTACCACACCGGCGACGCGGCGTATATTGACGAAAACGGCCTTTACTGGTTTCATGGCCGGTTTGACGATATCATTAAAACAGGCGGCTTCCGCGTGGGCCCCTATGAGGTCGAAAACGTTTTGATGGAGCATCCCGCCGTCGTGGAGTGCAGCGTGATCGGCGTTCCGGATTCCCTCCGCGGCCAGGCGATCAAAGCGGTAATCGTACTCGGCCAGGGATATACCCCCTCCAAGGAACTGGAGCTGGAAATCAAAGATTTCTGCAACCAGAAGCTGGCGGAATACAAGTGGATCCGCATCGTTGAATTTGTGACGGAAATGCCGAAAACCATCAGCGGCAAGATCCAAAAGCATGTGCAACGGGAGCAGGGCTAAGCCCTGCTCCCATTTCAGGCGCGGGATTCCCCTGCTGTCAGAACGGCGGCGGAAACCGCCGCATACAATTGCCTCCCGTTTCCCAATTGCGGTTGGGAAACGGGAGGCAATTGTATATGGGAAAAAAATATGGTATGATAATCCTGCGCCGCCCCTCCGCACGCCGGACGGCGCAGGAGGCGCTTTCAGCGCCAAGCAGGATGGTACAATGGAATTCTCACCCTTCCCGGATGTCCTGCCCCGCTCAGCGGGGCGTGACTATCTCCGCCTATAAGGAGATGCTATGAAAAACACAATCGACAATTGGGCGGAAATCGCCAACCGCCATATTCCCGGCTTTCACCAATATGTGTTCACCGACCCGGTCCATCTGGGATATGTGAGCAGGAACCTCTGCGATATGGTCGGCTTTGAGGAAAACGAGCTGCTCAGCGAAACCAAGGATATATACGCGGCCTTGGTACATCCGGCCGACCGGGAGCGCTACGCCCAATTCCTACGCCGCGCGCAGGCCAAGGAGCAAGCCCTTACCTGTGAATACCGCCTTATGAGAAAGGACGGGACGGCGCTTTATATAAGCGATACGATCACTACGGAGAAGCGGGAGGACGGCACGCTCGTCGGCTATTCCGTACTGACGGACATTACCGCTATCAAAAACGAAAACCGCAGCCTGCGCTTCCTGAACGAAACGGTCCCCTGCGGATTTTTGAAGTACACCTGTGAAAAGCAGCCTAAGGTGACGTATATCAATAAAAGGATGCGGGAGCTCCTGCGGATCCCCGAGGCCCGGGACGGCGAAATGGACTACATGGAAATGTATAAGGACAATCTATTCCTGATGATCCCCATCGAAGAACGCCGCCGGTTTGCTGCATATTTAGAGCGCGTTTATTCGGCCGGCGCGCCGATTGCCGGCGATATGTCCATCCTGCGGTGCGACGGGACAAAAGCGCACATTTTCGGATGGGTGGCCAAATGCACAAACGAGCAGGGCGCGGAAGAGTTCCAAAGCGTCTGTATAGATGTGACCGAAAGGCATCAGGCGAAAAAGGCCGACGCGGCCAAGCGCTACCTGAAGGCCCTTACCGATATTTACGATAAGGTGTTTGAATACGACCTGGCGAATAACACCGTAAACTGCTTGTACAGCAACAATTCCCCGATGTTCAAGTGGCTGGAAAAAATCCCGATGCAGATGCAGGAGGCAACCGAAAAGTGGATCACCGATACGGTGGTCGGCGAAGAACGGGAACGGGTGCGCTCCTTCTTTCAGGCATTCTGTCAGAAAAAGCTGTATAAGCCCGGCGAAAAGCCGCCGCAGATCTCCTACCGGGCGAGGTCCTCAAGCGGCGAAATCAAAACGTACAGCGGCATTTTTTTGAAAATAGACGATTCTATCAGCCTATACTGCTGCCGTTGTGTTCCCGACGCCCAGGAAGCAGACGCTTTGCGAAACGAAAACGTTTCTTTAAAGGAAAATATCCAGGAGCTCGTGATGCAGTTTACCGAGGGCATTGCCGCCTTTGAGGTGTCCGGCCAATATGTTACCCCGCTTTACGCGAGCGAAAATGTCTGCCGCTTTTTCGGGATCCGCCAAGAGGATTGGCTGCCGCTTATGAACAAAAGCACGCTCCTCAAGGATTTTGTTGCCCGCAGCAACGTGGCTTACGAGGATTTCGCCGAACTTCTCCAAAGCGGGGAGGCGGAGTTTACCTATTACGATGTTGCTACCGAAAGCCAACGGCACATCAAAGCCATCTGCTCCCCCAAGTCGCCTGCCGCGTCACCCCGTTATGTGCTGCTTTTCAACATGGACGAGACCGGAGCCCCGAAAGGCAGGGAACCCTCTGCAGGCAGGAGGGTGTCTATCCGCACCTTCGGATATTTTGACGTATTCGTTAATGGAAAGCCGATCGCTTTCCGCAATAAAAAATCGAAGGAGCTGTTCGCCCTGCTGGTAGACCGCCGCGGCGGGTATGTGTCCTCGGAAGAGGCGATCAGCTTTTTGTGGGAGGACGAACCGGTCAATTCCGTAACGCTGGCACGATACAGGAAGGTGGCGCTCAGGCTCAAAAACCTTTTAGCGGAATACGGAATCTCGGACGTTGTCGAATCGGTAGACGGGAAACGGCGGATCGCTGCCGAAAAAGTAAAGTGCGACCTTTACGACTACCTTTCCGGAAAGCCGGAATATTCGCAGCTGTTCAAGGGCAGCTACCTGACCAATTACAGCTGGGGGGAAACCACCCTGGCGGAGCTCACGGGGAAAATTGTGTATTGACTCTTTCCAAACTTCCGAACGTACCGAAAAAACAAAACGCGCTAAAATCTTTTGATTTTAGCGCGTTTTGTTGAAATGGCCGGCCTTTCATCAATCGCCGGCCGTCTCTTTTTGCCGGATAAGCTGGCAAATGGTTTCGACATGATACGTTGATGGGAACAAATCCACGCACCCGATCCGTTCCACCCGGTATCCAAATTCCTGAAGCACCCCCAAGTCCCTGGCCAGGCTGGTCGGCTTGCAGGCGATATACACCAGCCGGTCCACGCCGAAGCCGATGATCTTCTCAAGCGCTTTGGGGTGTACGCCGTCCCTCGGAGGATCAAGCACAATCAGGTCCGGCACTTCCCCGAGCTCGTCAATGACCTTCAGCACATCCCCCGCCCAGAAGGTGCAATTCGCTAAGCCGTTGAGCCTGGCGTTTTCCTTGGCGGCTTCTACGGCCTCCTGCACAATTTCAACGCCGACCACCCGTTTGGCTACCGGCGCGAGGATCTGCGCGATGGTCCCGGTCCCGCTGTATAGGTCGAACACGACCTTGTCCCTGGTATCGCCGATGTACTCCCTGGCCTTTTCATACAGGACCTCGGCCCCGAGGGAATTGGTCTGGAAGAAGGAAAACGGCGTGATTTTGAATTTCAGCCCTAACAATTCCTCATAAAAGCTGTCTTTCCCGTACAATACCCGGGTCCCTTCGTCCTTTACGGCGTCGGCAATGCTGTCATTCCCCGTATGCAGGATCCCCGCGATGGTTCCATCCAGCGAAAGCGCGCACAGCCTCTCTGTCCAGCGGCGGAAAAAGCGCTCCGCCGCCGCGCCGGGGACCGGGTTGCCGCCGTCCTTTCCCGATGCGGTGACCAAATCAATCAGGATTTCTCCCGTTTTGGCCGCCTTGCGGACCAGAAGATGCCGGAAAAAGCCGGTGTGACGCAGGCGGTGATAATAGGGCAATCCGCTTTCCCTGGCCGTCTCCAGCGTACATACAAGGATTTTGCGGTAATCTTCATCAACAATCTGGCATTGGGAAACGCTCACGATATCGTGAAAGCTGCCCCTTTTATGCATACCGAGCGCCATGGGGCCGTCCTTATATTCGTCGCCAAAGGTAAACTCCATCTTGTTGCGGTACCCGCGGACGACGGGGCTGGGGAGGATCCCCTCCCAGACGTACCCGCCCTTTACCGCGCGGTCCATCATAGCCCTTACCTGCTCCGCTTTCATCGCCAGCTGCCGGTCGTAGGCAAGGTTCTGATAGGTACAGCCGCCGCAGACGCCAAAATGCGGGCAAGCCGGGGCGATTTCGCCGGGCGCCTTCTCAAGCACCTCAAGCAGCCGTCCCTGCGCCTGCCCCCTGCGGATTTTCTGGATAAGAACGCGCACCTTCTGCCCCGCTATGGCATCCTTTACCACGACCGTCTTGTCTTCTCCCGGGAGCTCTATGATCCCCTTGTTCGGGAATTGAACGGTTTTAACGAACCCTTCTGCTACCTGTCCCTTTTTCATGTCCACTCCTTCACAAAAGCGCCGGGCTTTTCCCTGTGCCCTCTGTTCCCGCTGAAACGGCAAAATTCGCCCGAAGCCAGCAAGGCGCTGGAAAATACGGCCCACGGCGGCCCTCTGCCTGCGCAGCCCGCTGTCCGCCATCGCGCCGGCCTGTGCCAGAACGGCGCGGCTTATTTCCCGCTGCCCTGCTTCCCCTTCTCCGGGCCTTCCGTCCCGGCGGATTCCTTTTCATCCTTTTCGTCGGAGGTATAGCCGCATCCCTCCGTCAGGCAGAACAGGCCGCCGGAACGTCCCTTCTTCTTGAACAGGTTTTTGCCGCACCGAGGGCACATCTTATGCGCCGGTTCGTTCCAAGTCACAAAATCGCATTTTGGGTAGTTGGCGCAGCCGTAAAAAACCCGGTTGCTCTTGGATTTCTTGGCGATGATCGCCCCGCCGCATTTTGGGCAGATCCCGCCGGTATCCTTGACGATCTTTTTGGTGTTCTTACATTCCGGATAGCCGGGACAGGCGAGGAATTTACCGTACCTCCCGGTCTTGACCACCATTTTGCGCCCGCAGAATTCGCAAACCTCGTCGCTTTCCTCCTCGGGAACGGTGATCTTCTCCCCCGACATGTTCTTTTCGGCGTTTTCCAGCGTCTGGGCAAAGCCCTTATAAAAATGGTCAAGGGTCTGCACCCAGTCGGTTTTGCCCGAGTCCACGTCGTCCAGCTCCCGCTCCATATTCGCCGTGAAGTCTACATCCACAATTTCCGGGAACTGCTCCTTCATCAGCTTGGTCGTGACCTCCCCGAGAGGGGTGGGCTTGAGGGCTTTCCCCTCCCGCTCGACATATTCGCGGGCCAGGATGGTGGTAATCGTCGGCGCGTAGGTGGACGGCCGGCCGATGCCGTTCTCCTCAAGCGCCTTAATCAGGGTCGCCTCGGTGTAGCGGGGAGGGGGCTGGGTGAAATGCTGGTTGCCCTTGAGCTCCCGGGCGACCAGGGCCTGCCCCTCCTCAAGGGCCGGGAGCGGCCCGCCGGTTTCGTCCTCCTCGTCCTTGCCCTCGACATACAGCACGGTATAGCCGTCAAATCGGACCGTGTAGCCGGAAGCCTTGAACAGGTAATCGCCGGCCGTGATATCCATCTGGCAGGTGTCGTGGACGCAGTTGGCCATCAGGCTGGCGGTAAAGCGCTCCCAAATCAGCTTATACAGCTTATATTGGTCGGACGTCAGGGAGTCCTTGACCTGCTCGGGCGTCAGGGCGGGCATTGACGGCCGGATCGCCTCGTGAGCGTCCTGGGCCGAGGAGCGGGATTTGAACACGCGGGGCTTCTCCGGCAGGTATTTGTCCCCGTACCGCTCCCGGATAAAGGCGGTGCCGTCCCGCCGCGCATCGTCCGAAATCCGCAGGGAGTCGGTGCGCATGTAGGTGATCAAGCCGACCGCGCCCATCTGGGGGATTTCCACGCCCTCGTACAGCTCCTGCGCCGCCTTCATCGTGCGGCGGGCGGCAAAGCCGAGCTTCCGGCTCGCCTCCTGCTGCAAAGTGGAGGTGATGAAGGGGGGCGCCGGCGAAATCTGCCGGGTGCCTCTCTTGACCTTATCGACCAGGAAGGCCGCCTGACGCAGCTCCGCCAGGATGCGGTCGGCGTCCTCCTTCTTTTCAATTTTCAGCTTGCCCTTCTTGGTGCCGTGCAGGCGGGCCGGGAAAGCCCGGCCTTTTTCGTCCGCAGCCAGCATGGCGTCAATCGTCCAATATTCCTCGCTGATAAAGGCGCGGATTTCCTCCTCGCGGTCCACGATGATGCGCACCGCTGCCGACTGCACCCGTCCGGCGGAGAGGCCCTTCCGGATCTTCTTCCACAAAAACGGGCTGATCTTATAGCCCACGATCCGGTCAAGGATGCGGCGCGCCTGCTGCGCATTGACCAGGTTCATATCCAGCTTGCGGGGATGCTCCATCCCCTGGGTTACGCCGCTTTTCGTGATCTCGTTAAAGGTCACGCGGTTGTTTTGATTGGGATCGACCTTCAGGAGCTGGGCAAGATGCCAGGAAATCGCCTCCCCCTCGCGGTCAGGGTCGGTCGCCAGGATGACGCCATCGCTGTCCGCCGCCGCGTTTTTGAGCTGGCGGATCAGGGCGGTTTTCCCCGGGATATCCATATACCGCGGCTTGAAGCCGTGCTCAATATCCACCCCGAGCAGGGTTTTGGGCAGGTCGCGGATATGGCCCATGGAGGCCATCACCTCGTAACCGGGGCCCAGATATTTCTGAATGGTTTTCGCTTTCGCCGGCGATTCGACGATCACAAGCTTTGACACGCGGCATCACCGCTCCTTCTAAGGTAGACTAGGAAAACAGGGGCTGTAAGGCCGCCTGTGTGGTATTCTATGCCCGGAACCGGCCGCTTATCCCCGGCCGTACAGCTGGCCGGGCAGCCGTTTGGCCGCCTGCCGCATCTCCAGCTCGGTCAGGGCCGCCGCCACCAGCGGGACCGGCATCCCGCAGCGCTCAGCCAAGGCGCCGGTCAGCAGCGGGCCGTCCTCCAGCGCGTCCCATACCCGGCGGGCACCTTCGGAAAGCCCGGATAGGTCAGCCGGCGGCGCCGGTTCTTTGGGCGGTTCAGCCGGCTTCCCGGCCTTGGCGGGGCGGGACGGCGCCGGCTTTCCGGCGCGCGCCGCCTCGGGATCCAGCACCAGAGGGTATCGATCGGCGTATTCCTCAAGGATTTCCTCCGGCCCGCGGACCAGCCGCGCCCCATCACGGATCAGGCTGTCGGTGCCGGCGCTCCGCCCGGTGAGGATATCCCCGGCCACAGCGTACACATCGCGTCCCTGCTCCCGCGCGTGGCGGGCGATCATCAGCGACCCGCTGTTTTCCCCGGCTTCAACCACACAGACGCCAAGGGCCATCCCGCTGATGATCCGGTTGCACATCCGGAAATCCTCGTATGTCAGGCGGCGGGCCGGCTCGTCCGGCGGGTATTCGGAAAGCAGCGCCCCGCCGGACGACAAAATACGGCGGCGGAGCTCCTTGTTCCGGCCGGGATATTCCAAAGCCAGGCCGGTCGCCTGCACGGAAACCGTGACCCCGCCCTCGTTAAGCGCGGCCTCGTGGGCCAACGCCTCGGTCCCGAGCGCTCCGCCGGCGATCAGCGCCGCCCCTCCCCGCACCAGGCCCCCGGCGATTAAGCCGGTCACCCGCCGGCCGTATTCGCTGATGCTGCGCGTCCCGGCGACGGCGATCGGCGGCGCCAGCTCAAGATCCGGCATACTCCCCAGGCCGTACAGCACCAGCGGGAGGCCGGGGATGCCGCGAAGCAGGGACGGATACAGCGCATCCTCCGGCGTCAGGAGCCAAACGCCCAGCTCTTTGGCGCGCTTCAGGATCGCCTCCGCCTCCTTGAGGCCGGGATCCGCCAGCCGCTGCCGCTGCGTTTGGCTGAGGCCAAAAGCCTCCAGCCCCTGGCCGCGTGCCTCCCGCAGAGCGGAGGGGCGGCCGAAGGCGCGCAGCAGGCTGTCCGACCGCGGGCTCCCCGGCCCGAGGGCCGTCTGCATCCAAATCCAATCCAGCCGCGCATCCATACGGGATCCCCTCCTATCGTATTGCCGCCGGCGGTTCCGTGCGGCCAGCCCATCCGCCGGACAAGGACGGCGCGCCGTCCAGATTTCCAAAGGGCGCCGGCGCTGCCGTCATTCCGCCGCCGGTGCCGCCATGCTCTGCCGGGTCATCTCCCACATCACGATCCCCGCCGCCATTGACGCGTTGAGGGATTCCGCCCGCCCGGCCATCGGGATGGTCAAGCGATGGGCGCAGGCCGCCGCCGTCTGGGGCAGGAGCCCCGCGCCCTCGTTGCCGATGACGCAGACGCTGCGCGGGCCGAGCTCCGCCTGGGAAAGCGGGACGGCGTCCCTGTCAACCACGCAGGCCCAGCATTCCAGCCCCCGTGCCTGAAGGGTGCGGACCGCCTCCGGCATCCCCCCGACGAAGGCCGCCGGCAGGCGGAACACGCCGCCCATGCTGGCCCGCAGCACCTTGGGGTTATACAGGTCGCAGCAGCCCTCCGACAGCAGCAGGCCGTCCAGCCCAAACGCCTCCGCGGTGCGGATTACCGCGCCGAGGTTGGCCGGGTCCTGCATATTTTCAAGCGCCAGGTAGCCGCGGCGGGGCGGGTTGTTTCCTATTTTAGCGAAAGCTCCCCGATTGTCAAGCATCCCGCACAGGCAGAAGATCCCCTGCGGCGAGGCCGTATCCGCCAGGGATTTGGCCAGCGGCTCCGGGATCTCATACGCCTGCGGGCAGGCGGCGCGCACCGGTTCCAGCTGGGAGGCATACGTCTCCGCCGCCCGGGCGGTATACAGGACGGCGCGGACTTCCACACCGGACAGGACGGCGTCTTGGCACAGCCGGGCGCCCTCAATTACAAACGCGCCCTCCTCCCGCCGGGCCTTCCCCCCCGAGAGAAGGCGGCGGAAAAGGCGGACCGTCGGATTGTCGCGGCTGGTAATCAGCAAGGGGGCTCTCTCCTTTCATGCAGGATGTGCCCGGCCGCTGAAGAGCCGCCGGCCGGGCGCCGTAAGAAGTAAGAGACGCCCGCCGGAAGGGTCCGGCGGGCGCAGATACAGCTTTTTATAAAGCGGCCTTCGCCTTTTCCGCCAAAGCGGTGAAGGCGGCGGCATCGGACACGGCGAGCTCGGCAAGCATCTTGCGGTTGAGGGGGATGTTCGCCTTCTTCAGGCCGTTCATGAAGGTGGAATAGTTCATACCGTTGAGCTTGGCAGCGGCAGAGATGCGGGTGATCCACAGACGGCGGAAATCGCGCTTTCTCTGCTTACGGCCGATATAGGCGTACTGGCCGGACTTCATCACGGCCTGTTTCGCCATCTTGAACAACTTGGATTTTGCGCCATAATAGCCCTTGGCGAGCTTTACGGTCTTTTTCCTTCTTTTGCGCGTCATCATCGCGCCCTTTATACGAGCCATCTTACGTTACCTCCATCCAAAACGTTGATTATTTGTAGGGGATCAGGCGCTTAATCTGCCGCGTGTTGGTGACGTCGGCCACCCGGGTCTTGCGGAGATTCCTCTTGCGCTTGGTCGATTTCTTGTTCAGGATGTGGGATTTGTAAGCCTTTGCGCGGATCGGCTTGCCGTTTTTGGAGAGTTTAAAGCGTTTCTTCGCGCCGGTATGCGTCTTGATCTTCGGCATCGTCTTGTCCTCCTTAATGACTTCGTTTACTTCGCCGGCTTCGGGGCAAGGAACATCAGCATATGACGGCCTTCCATTTTGGCGGGCCGTTCCACCACACCGAATTCCGCGCAGGCCTCGGCAAAACGCTTCATGGCCTCCTGCCCGATTTCCGGATGCCCTAATTCCCGCCCGCGAAAGCGGATGGAAACCTTGACCTTGTTGCCGTCCCCGAGAAAACGGGCGGCGTGCTTGACCTTCGTGTTGAAATCCCCGACATCGGTGTTCAGGCCCAGGCGGACCTCCTTGATTTCCACAACACGCTGGTTTTTGCGGGCTTCCTTCTCGCGCTTGGACTGTTCAAAGCGGTACTTGCCGTAATCCATAATACGGCATACCGGGGGCTGAGCGGCCGGCGCGATCTTGACCAGGTCGAGATTTTTGTCGTCGGCGATCTTCTGGGCCTCGCGGGTGGGCATAATCCCCATCTGCTCGCCGTCAGAGCCGATGACACGGACTTCGCTGTCTCGGATTTGTTCGTTGATCTGCAGTTCCTTACTTGCTATGGTTAAGCACCTCCACCTAACTGAAGTTGATAAAAACGCGGGCAGAATCTTTCTGCCCGCGACAACAACCGCACACAGCCCTCCCCGCCACGGCGGGGACAGCGCGACAACCGTATTGACCGGCCGGAACGGAATCCGGAGGGTGAGAGCGGGCAAACGCTCTGCTTTGTTTATTTCCAGAGTATTATACCAGCCGCGCCGCCCTCTGTCAAGACCTGCGGGGTGAATTTTTCCGGGGGAAGAATTCCCCTAGAAGGGACACCGGCGCCGCGTACCTCGCAGCCGCCGTTCGGGCTTTATTGCTTACGCAGATAACGCTTAAAAATACCCGATTCACGAATGTCACCGCAGTATTCAAAGCCAGCTTTTTCGATGCCTCGGATCGACGGCGTATTCTCATTGCGGACGATGATATAAAACGTAGTGCCTTCCCCGCCTAGGTTTTCACAAATAAAACGAAGCGTGGCAGGATAGAGTCCTTTGCCGCGGTGCAACGGATAGGTATAGCATGGGCCGATTTCATAATCGCCCCGACCAAGAAATGGAAATTTAAAACACCTTGGCACAACGTAAGAGGTATGCATCAGTTCCCCGGCATCATTGCGGACATAATATATCCGAGCTTTTCCAAAAGATATCGTCTGAAAAAAATACGAATCAGGGTGGTTTTTATGCTTTTTGATTCGCCTGGCAGATAATATCCCCCACAAACCGACGGCGTGAAAATACAAGCCGTGAACTCGCTTTCCGTCCTTTGCCTCGCCGCTGTTTTGAAATATAATCGTTTCGCCTGTTTTTCTCTGCGACGACTCTCTCCCACTTTTCGTACATCTTCCTTTCGCATTTTTCTCGTTCCGCTCAAACTTTATGGCAGGCGTCTGCCCGCCACAAACACCCATCCGCCGCGCGGGCCTCTTGCCGCGGCCGCTGCGCAGGGAGGCCTAGACGGACCGCACGATCCCTTCGTCGTAGGAGGGGGCGATCTCCGCCCCCGGCGGGACCACCAGAAAATCCTCCTCATTCCAGCTGCCGGAAAGGAAGCGCTCCAGCAAATCCATGCGGCCTTCCACCCGATGATACTGCCAGTGAAAAAATTCCGCCGCCCGCTTGGTGAACTCCTGATGCTCCGCCTTATCGTAAAACGGCATTTGGATATACGCGGCGTGCCGGTAATCCCTGGTCCAGCCGTTCATGCTTTCCAGGAAGAAATCCAGGTCCTCCTCATCGTACCCTTTTTCCCGGTAATAGTCCGCCTGCCGTTTCTGAACCGCCTCGCAGGGCATTTCGGCGTTTTCAATCCAGCTCGCGGTATACCAAAAGCAGCCGGGCAGCTCCTGGAAAAAATGGGCGTAGCGCTCCTTGGAGCCCAGGAAGAGGGTGATGCAGTCGTGGGCGCGGGGGATTACCAGTCGATGGCGCCGGCTGCGCAGCCCCGCCGTCCCATTGGAGCAGAGCCCGTAGCCGATCAGAATGGCGTCAAAATCCTCCGGCAGGCGCGGGGTGATCCCCTCCCCCACCCCGCCGAGCTCGTTGGTATGGCGGTCCTGCCCGGATTCCACCGCGTCGATCTCCTCCTGGAGCACGCGGCGAAGGACGTCCGGCGCGTTGTGGTAGCCCTGCCGGATCCACGTTATGTCAATATTGTTGGGGGAAAGGGCGGATAAATAGGAGAGCTCCCGGGACAACGCCTTGCAGGCAAGCAGCTTCAGCCTCATAACATCCCACGTCCTTTGGAAAGTATCGGGCGGCAGACGCCCGCGCACCCGTTTTGCGCCCGCCCTGGTTTACCGCGGCGTTTTCCCCAGCGTCGGCCGGATCCCCCGCAGCGCGGGCGCGGCAAACAGGGAGAGCGACAGCACGGCTGCCAGGCCGACCTTCACCACATCCCCGGGCAGGAACGCGGCGTTGGACCACAGCAGCGCCGGGATCTCCGCCAGGGATCTCCCCCCCACGGCGGCCAGCATCAGGGAACCGCAGAGGTAATCCGCCAGCACCCCCGCCATGCCGGCCAGGAACGCCGCCGGAATATGCAGCGGGACCCCGCGCCATCTTTTGCGCAGCAGCTTTTTCATCACCAGGTCCGAATACAGCCCGGTCAGCAGCACGATGAACACCCAGCCGAGGATATATCCCGCCGTCGGGCCGGCGAATACCGCCGGGCCGCCTTTGCCTCCCGCCATCATCGGCAGCCCGCAGAAGGTCAGCACCCACACGGCGCCAAGGCTGGTCAGCCCGCCCCGCACGCCGAGGGTCAGCCCCATCATCGCCACCAGGAAGACCTGGAGGGTGATCGGCACGCCGGGGATCAGCTGGATGGCGGATAAGAACGGGACATTGCCCGCCAGGGCGAAAAACGCCACATACAGCGCCCCCAGGGTCAATTGATAGACCGCGGCCGTCCGGCGGCCGGATTTTGCCATGCTGCCTCCCACAATACTCGCTCTCCTTTTCCTTTACATAGGCCCAGGCAGGCGCCGATCCTGCCTCTTACAGCCCCTTTTCGTAGAGATATTCCTCCAGGCACAGGCCGCGGCTCATGATTTCCTGCGCCGCCTCCACCCCGACATAGCGGTAATGCCACGGCTCGAAAATCACGCCGGTGATATCCTCCTTGTCCTTGGGGAAGCGGAGGATAAAGCCGTAATCCGCGCAGTGCTCAATCAGCCAGGCATAGGCCTCGGTGTTTTCAAAGTCCTGGTTCAGGCTGTAATTGCCGCTGCCGCCCACGTCGGCCGCCAAGCCGGTGTTATGCTCGCTGTACCCCGGGCGCTTGACCACGGTGTTGGCCTTCTGCTCCGCCTCTTCCTGGCCGTAGCCCTGTCCCTTCCACTTCTCCACCTCGCGAGCAAACAGGGATTCCTGAAGCGACTGGGGCCGGAAAAGGGAGACGCCCCGGATATCGTACGCCGCGCCGTCGGCCAGCATCTGCCGGTAAGCCTCCGCCGCCCGCGCGTCCATCTGCCCGCCGGACACGCTTGCCATCGCGGTGGTTTCCTCATAGCCGTCCGGCACAGCGTTATAATCGTTGACCAGGATCAGGTTCCAGGCCGCGCCGGCCGGCTGCCGGTACAGCTTGGCCCCTTCAGGGCTGAGCGCCGTGGTGCCGGCAGTCGTTGAGGGCGCGGTCGTCTGTGTGCCTTCCTCCGTGGCGCTCCCCTCGGTGGTGCTCCCACCGGCCGAGGGCGCCGTGTCCGAGCTGGCCGGCCGGCTGACATCGTCCGAGCCAAGCTCCACCCTGCCGAAAATCCCCCACAGGATAAACGCCGCCGCCCCAATCAGCAGCAGGATGATGATCAACAGGACCCAGCGCCCGCGCTTCGGCTTTTTCCGCGGCGAAGAGGGCCGCTGTGCGCCGCCGGAATACGGCGTATTCGTATTTTTATGGCTTGAACGGTTTGGGTTCCCCATGGTGCTGCATTCGTCCTTTCTCTGGTATCCCTGGATAGCTTTGCGCCGGGCGCGAAAGCTTTCCTTATCCATCGTAGCAACTCTATCAGTTTACACAAATCCTGCGCAGAATGCAACCGAATCGGAAAGATTCCTGAATTTTCGGTCCCTGGGGCCGGACCGAAAACTGCGTCTGTAAAAAGTCGGCCTGCCGGGCCGGCATATTTTAGCAATATCCCAGAAAAACCGGGCAAGGGCGGCAAAAGGCACGTTTTTCCTTTATTTACAGGCATTTTTATGTTATGATAAAGTAAGGGAAAAATTCGGATGAATCGATGCTTGGCGCATCAACGCGGTTCCTCCTTGCTGCCCATTGCCGCCCGGCTATCTCCCTGCGCATCTCCCGGCGGGCGGCGCCCTGTACGCTGCACCAAAAACGCAGAAAAGTCTCTGTGAGAAAGGCATGGTCTCCGTTATGAGGAAAACAAAAATCATCTGTACGCTTGGCCCCTCCACCGACGACCCGGCAGTCCTGCGGGAGCTGATGCTGTCCGGGATGGACGTTGTCCGGATCAACATGTCCCACCAGGATCATGCGCACCAGCTGGCGCGGATCAATCAGGTCAAAAAGCTGCGGGAGGAGCTCAACCTGCCCATAGCGGTCCTGATTGACACCAAAGGACCCGAAATCCGGCTTGGCAATTTCCCGGAAAAGGTGGAGCTTACCGCCGGCTCCCCCTTTACCCTGACCACCAAAGCCGTGGAAGGCAACGCCCAGCAGGCATCCATCAGCTTTGCCGGGCTGCCGAACGACGTGAAGCCGGGCGGCACCATCCTGATTGACGACGGGCTGATTGAGCTGCGGGTGGAAAAAACCACCCCGACGGAAATCCACTGCACCGTTATAAACGGCGGCATGGTTTCCTCCCATAAGGGGATCAATGTGCCGGGCGCCCAGCTGTCCATGCCCTTTATGAGCGAGCGGGACCGCGAGGACATCCGTTTCGCCTGCGAAGTGGAGGCGGAATTCATCGCCGCCTCCTTTACCCGCCGGGCGGACGACGTGCTGCAGATCCGGCAGGAGCTGGAAAAGAACGACAACCACACCATCCGCATCATCGCTAAGATTGAAAATGCGGAGGGCGTTGAAAACATTGACGACATCATCAAGGTTTCCGACGGCATCATGGTGGCCCGCGGCGATATGGGGGTGGAAATCGCCTTTGAGGAAATCCCCAGCATCCAGAAAAAGCTGATCCACAAGGGGTACAACGCGGGGCTCCAGGTCATCACCGCCACCCAGATGCTCGATTCGATGATGAAAAACCCCCGCCCCACCCGGGCGGAGACGACCGACGTAGCCAACGCTATTTACGACGGGACCAGCGCCATCATGCTTTCGGGGGAGACGGCGGCCGGCGCCTACCCGGTGGAAGCGCTCCGGACCATGGCGCGCATCGCCTGCCGCACCGAGCAGGATATCAACTACTGCAAGCGGTTCGCCACGCGGGATATCCATGAATCCCCCAATGTGACCAACGCGATTTCCCATGCGACGGTGACCACCGCCCACGACCTGGGGGCCCGGGCGATCCTGACGGTTTCCAAGTCCGGCTCCACCGCCCGGATGATCTCCAAATACCGCCCGGCCTGCCCCATCATCTGCTGCACCACCAGCCCGGTGTACCAGCGCCAGATGAACCTCTCCTGGGGCGTTATCCCGCTGCTGGCCGAGATGAAAACCAGCATGGACGACCTGTTTGACCACGCAGTGGGCCTCGCCACCCAGGCCGGCCTGCTCAAAAGCGGCGACCTGGTGGTAATCACCGCCGGCGCGCCGCTGGGCATTTCCGGCACTACCAACCTCCTAAAGGTGCATCTGGTGGGCAACATCCTGGTGCAGGGCAAGGGCGCGACCAAATACAGCGCCTGCGGCAACCTCTGCGTCGCGCGGGACGAGGAGGAAGCACAGCAGAATTTCCGGCCCGGCGATATCCTGGTGATCCCGCAGACCTCCAACAATATCCTGCACCTTCTGCGGGAAGCCGCCGGCATCGTGACCGAACAGCCGGGGATGAACAGCCACGCCGCGATCGTGGGCATGGCGCTTGAAAAGCCGGTGGTCGTGGCCGCCCATGGGGCTACCAGCATCCTGAAAAGCGGCACGACCGTCACCCTGGACGCGGAGCGGGGCATCGTGATGTTCGGCGACAGCAAGCCGCGCGGCAAAGCCGGCGGAAAAGAGGCGCCGGCCTGCGAAACCGAATCGAAAGCATAAGGCAGCGGCTGAGCACGCTATGGAAAAGGAGCCCGCCCGGAGGATCTATATCCTCCGGGCAGGCTCCTTTTTCCTGTAATCAACGTCCGTTTCTTCATTCCATATGCAGCGGCGCAGGCACCCGGGCAGGCCGTCGGGGCAGGCTCGCGATCCAATCCGGGACAAAAGGGGGCCGGACGGGAATTCCCGTCCGGCCCCCTTTGAGCGCCTGCTTTATGCCTGGGCGCGGTCCGGCTGCTTCAACTGATAAGAGAGGGTCATCAGGCTGTCGCCCAGATGCACGTTCTCCACCACTGCCTCCGGATAATGGTAATTGATGTCGTAATGGCTGAAGTTCCAGAAACCGCGCACCCCGTGCCGGATCAGCGTCTCCACAATGGCGGGGGCCGCTTCCTTTGGGATGCAGAGGATCGCCACCTCCGGATGCTCCCGCTCACAGAAAGCGTCCAACTCCTGCGTCGGGAGGACGGTCATCCCGCGGATCACCTGCCCGGCCACCTGGGGGGAGTCGTCAAACACCCCGATCAAGCGGATGCCGCGGTGCTCAAAATCCATATGGTTGATGATGGCGCGCCCCATGTTCCCCGCGCCGAGCATCACCGTCGGGGAAAGGCGGTCCATCCCCAGGATATGACCGATTTCCTCATAGAGCTGCTCCACAATATAGCCGTAGCCCTGCTGGCCAAAGCCGCCGAAGCAGTTGAGATCCTGCCGGATCTGGGAAGCGGTCAGGCCCATGCGCTGGCTCAGCTCCCGGGAAGAAATGCGGGTGATCCCATTTTCTTTAAGGTCATACAGAAAGCGGTAGTATCGCGGCAGCCGGCGCACTACCGACATGGAAATGTGTTCGTTCCTAGCCATAGCGATCCTTCCTAAAAAAACTGCGCGGTTCCGCCCCGGCGGAAGGCGGGGCGGCAGGGAAACGGAGCCGTTGCCAAGGGCCGCCGCTTTCCGGCCGGGCCGGTTACGCCTTGCTTTCGCGGGTGTAGTCCAGCAGGCCGCCGGCCAGCAGCATCGCGACCTGCCGGGCGGAGAACTGCGAGGCCAAAGGAATCGTCTCCCCGGTGGTCTTATTCTCCAGCACGATCGGCTCGCCCTTTTGCAGCCGTTCCCGCACGTTGGGCAGGCAGAGCTCGTCGCCCAGGGAGATCCGGTCGTAATCCGCCTCGTTTTCAAACGTCAGGGGCAGGATACCCGCATTGATCAGGTTGGCCGCATGGATGCGGGCGAAGGATTTGACGATCACGGCCTTAATGCCGAGGTACAGCGGCGCCAGGGCGGCGTGCTCACGGGAGCTGCCCTGCCCATAGTTTGAACCGCCGATGATGATCCCCTTGCCGGCCGCCTTGCAGCGGGCGGGGAATTCCGGGTCGCACCTCACAAAGCAATGCTCGGAAATCGCCGGGATGTTGGAGCGCAGGGGCAGGATCTTCGCCCCAGCCGGCATGATGTGGTCGGTGGTGATGTTGTCCCCCACCTTGAGCAGCACCGGCGCGTCAATCGTCTCGGACAGCGGCGAGGTTTTGGGGAAGGGCTTGATATTCGGGCCGCGGACGATTTCCACCTTGTCCATATCCGCTTCGTCGGCCGGCGGCACGATCATGTTGTCGTTAATGAGGAAATGGTCGGGCATCGTAATCACCGGCGGCTCGCCCAGGGAGCGGGGGTCGGTAAACACCCCGGCCAGCGCGGAGGCGGCGGCGGTTTCGGGGCTGACGAGGTACACCTGCGCGTCGGCGGTGCCGGAGCGGCCCTCAAAATTGCGGTTGAAGGTGCGCAGGGACACGCCGCCCGAATTCGGGGACTGGCCCATGCCGATGCAGGGGCCGCAGGCGCATTCAAGGATCCGGGCGCCCGCCGCGATCAGGTCGGCCAGCGCGCCGTTTTCCGCCAGCATGTTGTACACCTGCTTGGAACCAGGTGCGATCGACAGGGACACGTCGGGATGGACGGTCTTGCCCTTAAGGATTGCAGCCACCTTGAGCATATCCATCAGGGACGAGTTGGTGCAGGAGCCAATGCAGCACTGATCGACTTTGATCCCCCCCAGCTCCTCAACCGGCTTGACCGCGTCGGGGGAATGGGGGCAGGCCGCCAGCGGGCAAAGGGCCGAAAGGTCAATATCCAGCACCTCATCATATACCGCGTCGTCGTCCGGCCCGACCGCCACCCAGTCGGCCTCCCGGCCCTGGGCGCGCATAAAGTCACGGGTGATTTCATCCGACGGGAAGATGGAGGTGGACGCCCCCAGCTCCGCGCCCATATTGGTGATGGTCGCGCGCTCCGGCACCGACAGGGTCTTGACGCCCTCGCCGCCGTACTCAATAATTTTGCCCACGCCGCCTTTCACCGACATCCGTCGCAGCACCTCAAGGATGACGTCCTTGGCCGCCACCCAGGGCTGCAGGCGCCCGGTCAGGTTGACCCGTACCATCTTCGGCATAGAGATATAATAGGGGCCGCCGCCCATGGCCACCGCCACGTCCAGCCCGCCCGCGCCGAAGGCGAGCATCCCGATGCCGCCGCCGGTGGGGGTATGGCTGTCCGAGCCGATCAGGGTCTTGCCGGGGATGCCGAACCGCTCCAGATGCACCTGGTGGCAGATGCCGTTGCCGGGGCGGGAAAAATACAGCCCGTGCTTTTTGCATACGGTTTGGATATAGCGATGGTCGTCAGCGTTTTCAAAGCCGGTCTGTAGGGTGTTGTGGTCAATATACGCAACCGAACGCTCCGTTTTGACGCGCGGGACGCCCATCGCCTCAAACTCAAGATACGCCATCGTCCCGGTGGCATCCTGGGTCAGCGTTTGGTCAATCCGCAGCCCGATTTCATTGCCGGGCTTGGACATGTCCCCATCGACCAGATGGGCCTTGATGAGCTTTTGCGCCAGTGTGTACCCCATACTTGCTGTCATCCTTTCTCGCCTGCTTGTGCCGGCGCAGCCGAGAGGGACGGCGGCCCGCTCCGAGCCCGCATTACCCCCGCGTCCCTGCTGCGCTTTGTCGTGATGAAATGTAAAAATGCCTAAACACATATTCTAATTGCTTATTATAAAGCGATTGTCGCAATTTTGTCAATCTCTAAACCGTCCGGTCTTCTCCCTGCACGTCCTGTTCCCTTGAGCAAACTGCCGAATCGCCGGCCAGCTGGGGGCCGCATTATCCTCCGCGGAGGTTCTGCGCGTCCCCCCTTGCGCCCCCTAGGAAAAAGAGATACAATAAAAGCGGCAAAGGAGCGTCTCGCTGTTCCCAGTGAATGGTGCAGAAAGGAGAATCCCCGATGGAAAAGCAGTCGCGTTTTTCCGGCCGGTGCGCCGTTTCCTTCCGGCAGTGTCATACAGGCAGCCCGCGGCCCCTGCCGGCGCTTTGGCTTCCTCTTATGCTGCTTATGCTCCTCCCCGCCTTCCTTCCCGGCTGGCCCGCGCTCACCGTGCAGGCCAACGCCCCTCCGCCGCCCTCCTATGTTTACGGCGAGATCGTGAACGCCCCGCCGGAGGCCGTTTTTATTGATATCCTCATCCCGCTGGATCCGTCGGACGAGCGGTATGTAGAATTTCAGGAGCAGCGGCTTGGAAACGTCACCGCCGATTCCCCCATCGTCCAGTATGCCGAGGGCGGCTACCGCAGCCTGTTCTTCCACTGCCGCGGGGTGGACGCGGAGAACTGCGCGCTTCCCGATTGCTTTTTCACCCTGGAGAGCAGCTCCCTGTCGCTGGACGACCTCGCCCCTTCGCTGAAGGTGGCGCTGCTGGACGGCGAGGGCAATATCCTCCAGGTTTCGCCGGCGGCCAGCCTTCTGCCTACGGAGGAAAACGCCTTCCCCCGCACCCTGCGGTACGACGCGGCGGCGGACACGCTGGAAATCACGTTTGTCCCGGTATACACCGGGTCGTCTTCGGACGCGCCGCTGACGGTGTCCCTCCTCCTCTGTATCCTTGCGCGCATGGCCTTGTCGATTGCGGTGGAGACGCTGCTGGCGCTCCCCTTCCGCCTGCGCCCGCTTTGGAAAATCGCCGTGGTCAACCTCATCACACAGATTTTGCTGGTGGTCCTGATGTTCTCCGGCTCGGCCGTATATTATGCCGCGCTGTTTATGGGGGAGATCGTGGTTTACCTGGCGGAATTTATCGCCTACCTCTCCCTGTTCCACGGCACATCCCGCCGGAAGATCGCCGCCTATACCCTGCTGGCTAACACCGTCACGCTGCTACTCGGCCTAGCGATGAACGCGGCCGGGATCCTTGTCGGCTGACGGCCGCCCAGCCCAGCTGTTTCCGCGGAAATCCCACATTGATGACCAGAAAGGCAGGAATCCCATCCAATGCTTACCTACAACGACATCCGCCATAACGACGATGTGAACGCCCTGATTGAAGCCGGCAACAATGCCCTCGGCGTACTGGGCTTTACCGACCACGGCTACGCCCACGCAGGCTTAACCTCCAAAAACGCCGGGGACCTGCTGGAAACCCTGGGCTACGATGAACGCACCTGCGAGCTGGCCCGCATCGCCGGGTATATGCACGATATCGGCAATGCGATCAACCGCAGCAACCACGCCATGTCCGGCGCGCTGCTGGCGTTCGACATCCTGAAGGGGCTGCATATGGACGTGCGCGAGGCGGCCGCCATCATGACCGCAATTGGAAACCACGACGAGGGCACCGCCGCCCCGGTCACCCCGCTGAGCGCGGCGCTGATCCTGGCAGATAAAAGCGATGTGCGCCGCTCCCGCGTGCGCAGCAAGGAGGAGTCGTTTGATATCCACGACCGGGTCAATTACGCTGTGGTGGATTCCTCTTTATCGGTGGATAAAGACGAAAAAATCATTTCCCTTTGCCTTCAAATCGACACGTCGATTTGCGCGGTGATGGATTATTTCGAAATCTTCTTAAACCGCATGACCCTCTGCCGTTCGGCCGCCGCCTTTTTAGGCATGACCTTCGAGCTGATCATCAACGAAACCCGGATGCTGTAGCATCTTAAGGGGGCGCGGCGCTATGAACCCGCTGTTTATCCGCAGGCTGTCCATTGACCGCGAGGCTTTGCCGGCGGGCAGCTACCTGCGCGGCCTGGCGGCCGTCCGGCGCGGCTCGCTGGCCTTCCATCGGCCGGTCACCTTTTTTGTGGGGGAAAACGGCACGGGGAAATCCACCCTAATGGAGGCGATCGCCGTCGCCTTCGGCCTCAACCCGGAGGGCGGGAGCCGCAGTTTCCGCTTTTCCACCCGGGATACCCACTCCCCGCTTTACCGGGCGCTGACGCTGGAGAAAAACCCGCTGACGCCGCGGGACGCTTTTTTCCTGCGGGCGGAAAGCCTGTATAACGCCGCGACGTATATAGAAGAGCTCGACGCCAATCCGCGGGACGGCTCGCCCCCGATCATCGGCGCATACGGGGGGAAGAGCCTGCACGAGCAGTCCCACGGGGAAAGCTTCCTGGCCTTGGTGCAAAACCGGTTCCATGGCGGGGGGCTTTATCTCCTGGACGAGCCGGAGGCCGCACTCTCCCCCATCGGGCAGATGACGTTGCTTGCCCGTATCCACGCTTTGGCCGGCCAAGGGGCGCAGTTCCTGATCGCCACCCACTCCCCCCTGCTGATTACCTGCCCGGATTCCGAGGTGTATGAATTCCTGGGAAGCGGGCCGCGGCTCACACCCTACCAGGAAACCGCCCACTATCAGGTGGTCCGCGGCTTTTTGAATAAGCCGGAGGAAACGCTCCGCGTCCTGCTGGGGGAGCCGTAAGCCTTTCCGCGTTCCTTTCCCGCTTGTCCGCCCGCCGGCCTCCTTCTGCGGCGGCATGCGGCGCGGCGAAGGAGGCGGCGATGTCCTGCCGGCCGCTTGACACCGCCCGGCCGGTGCGCTATAATCGGTGGGTAATCTCCGGGTGTGGCGCAGCTGGTAGCGCGGGTGGTTTGGGACCATCAGGCCGCAGGTTCGAACCCTGTCACTCGGACCACCTGCGGTGAGCAAGTCGCACACCGCAGGTTTTTCTTTATAATAAATGTTGCGACCCGCGCTTAAGCCGATCTTTTTTGTATCATCTTTACAGACCTACGGTCGGCAATTCGTGATGGGTTGCCGGCCGCTTTTTCATCGTGCAGCTCGACCTTGAGCGGGATCTTTTTGCGTTACCTTTACAAAAATGCCTGTGAAAATCGGCTTGAACACTTGGTTTTCACAGGTTTTCTCTTTGCTTATTCAGGGCTTTGGTCGTTGTTTGGTCGTTATTTTTACGAAACGGCATAAAACGTCGTTATTGGATCGCGGCAGCTTCCGCCTCCATCCCACCCCCCAAAAAGCAAAAACCGCCGGGGGATCCCCCGGCTTTGTTGTATCCAAGAAGCGGCCGTCTGATCCGGTTGCTGACAAGGTTCGCGCCGCGGGAGGCGAAAATCCCGTCCAGCATCGCACCGACCCACGGCCGGGCGAAAGCCGCGCCCGGAGGGATTCCATAGGGTCCATTACACAGGCTTCGGATATAGCTTTTCATTCACCTCCCATATCTTTCTGTGCTTTTACATTCAACAAATCACTTCCAAGCCCTCTGGCTGAGCCAATGCGAACCATTTTCGCCGGCATCGGCGTCGGGTAGAAAAGCGCCGCCGCTAAACACGACGGGAAATACAAGCCCCCATAAACGCAGCCGGTTCATAAAAGCTCAATAAGCTCGATTTTTTGCGGATGGCGGTATTCGGCATGAAACAATGCCAGGTTCAAAAGAAGATTGGAAAAGCCGTTGCGGAGGCAGCGGGTAACGCATTATTTACCTGCAAGCGTCTGCGTTGCCCTCTCCTTGCCCGGAAAATTTCAGTTCATTTATGGCCGGAAAGCAGGCGGTTGTCCATTCCTGTCCCTGCAAACCGCGCCGGCCGAACCCCGTTGTTTCGGCGGCAGTCCTCCTTATGTTCGCCTGCGAATGCCCTGCATTGGGTTTTGGCCCTAATCTCTGAATTTTATCAGTATATTAAAATTACGGATTTCCGGCTTGTTTATTTTAGCATGATAACGCAAAAGGCCGGGAGGGGAAGCCGTTGACGGCTTCCCCTCCCGGCCTGCTGCGCAATCGGCACGCAGCACTGCCGGAATTACTCCGCCGCCTTTTCAGCTGCGGGCGGCACCGCTTTGTCCCGGTTGAGATAGTCCACCACACGGTGAGCGGTTTCGTTGAACTTGTCCACAAACTCCTCCGGCTCCATGGCGGCGACGTCATAGTGATGGGCAATGTAAAACAAAACCAGCTTATCAATACGGTCCTGCATGGGATTATATGCCTGCATACTGCCTTCTCCTTTCCCAATCCTTTCCAAATTATCCGGCCAAAAGCGCGTCGTCGGAAGCGGCCCGTCCAAATGCCCGGAGTCGTATTTATTATACTGTTTTGTAGCAAAACTGCAACGCCTTTCTCCTAATTTAGAGGCGGCAAATGCGGAGGAAGCGGGCAAGGCCCAACAGGCGCCCTCGTTTTTATTCCAACAATATTACACAGAAGCCTTGCCAAAAGGGGATACCGCCGAAAAGCGGCATCCCCTTCCTGTTGTCTGACCGGCTTCCTTGTGCTATGGCCCGCTCAGCGGCAGGTATTGCACCGGCCGCTGCCGCAGTTGCTGCCACAGCGGCAGCCCTTCTGAGCAGCCTGTGCACATTCGCAGCTTTCACAGGCGGCGCGCTCCGCGCGCTCGGCAGCAGCGTGGCTTTCAAAGGCGGATTCGCGGGCCTCACAGGCAGCTTGGCTAGCTTCCTTGGCCGCCTGGCAGGCCTCGCGGGCAGCGGCCTCGCACCGCTCAACGGCGCTGCGGAGGTCGGACACGCTTTCGCAGGCGTCGTTTTCTCCCGTGCCGCAGGGGCAGCCGCTGCCTCCGGACGAGCCGGCATACGGGCAGCCGACGTCCCGCCGCAGAGAATCGGCGTTTTCACGGTGCGCCTGACGGAGGCTGAGGATATCCGCCGCCACAGTGCCCGGGGCGCAGGGATACCACGGCGTCGCGGCCATCCGGTAAATGTTCATGGTTCCCCCACAGCTGTCGGAGACGGTTTCACAGGGCGTTTCCCCCAAGGCAGAGCGCTGGCTGCGGCACGGGCAGCCGCACGAGCCGCAGCGGGACGATGGGTTCCTTCGGTTCATGGAATTCACCTCCCCTCACAGTCCAGGCTATGCTGTGAGGGATGCATTTGTTACCCGGACTCCACCCGGTTCCCGCTTGCAAAAAAAGCGCACCAGATCCGGTGAAACTCAAGCGAGGCTGTGAAAGATTTCCTCAATAATAAGAAACCGCTTGCTTTTATTTAAAATAACAGTATACTTAAAGCAGTAGCAAGCCGCCTGTTTCGCAAACAGGCCATACAGCGCGGGAACACGCCTTTACGGAACGGAGAGTGAAAGCCATGCCCCTGTCCCTGGAAGAACAGCTGAAACGAGAAATCCTGGACCAGTACCGCAGCATCCGCGCCTTCACCAAAGAGATCGGCCTGCCCTACTCAACCATTGACAATATTTTCAAGCGCGGCATCAACGGGACCGCGGTCATCACGGTTGCCAAGGTCTTCCGCACCCTGGGGCTTGATATGGACAGCATCGGCCGCTCCACTCTCCGCCGGGCGGGCGAGCCGGCCCGGCCCCAGCTGGCGGAAAGCGAGGAGGAAAAGCCCCTGGAGGTGCTGGCCGACAATTACCGCGCCATGAACAAGGAGGGCCGGGAAACGCTGGTGCGTCTTTCCGAGGATATGGTCGCGGGCGGGCGTTACCGTCCTTCCAAGGGCCAAATGCAGTTCTACGCCGTCGCCCGCAGCCGGGAAGCCGGCGGGAAAGCGATGCAGGGACGACGCTTTGACCCGCAAGAGGTGGAAGGAATCCAGGGCGAGGATTTCTGATGGTCGGCTCGCAAAGCTACCTGCGCGCTACCGAACTGGCCGGACGGATCCTGCGGGAAAGCGGGGTTTCCGCTTTCCCTCTGAACCCGGTGTTCCTGGCCCGGCAGGCGGGGGTCAAGATCGTCCCCTACGCGCAGTTTGCCGCCCTGTCCGCGCTGCGGGAGGAAGATCTGCTCGCGGTAT
>CAJFQI010000008.1 GCA_904419005.1 Candidatus Avimonas faecium
TTCTCCTTTTCTGTTGTCGTTGGTTTCACGCAGGCTTGGCAACAGCCGCCCTTTTCAAGTTAAGCATAAACGGGAAAGCCCGGCTTGTCAATGGCCGGAGGGCCTCTTGGCGCATCGCGACGGTTTTGCGCCGGTTTGGCTTATTTTGCCCACCCTCGGCCGCCGCCCGCCCGTCTTTTCCCGCGGTCAGGGGGAGTGCCTGCGGGCGGGAGGCCGGGGGGAATCCCCTTGGTCAAAGCGCTTTTTCAGCTTTTCAAGGGCCTTTTTTTCAATGCGCGATACATAGCGGCGCGGCTAATGCAAGCAGCGGGGCCGCGGGCGGCCGAGAGGGAGGGGCTGCCTGCCGGGCAGGCTTTATCCGGCGGGAGGATTTTCCGGCTCCCGAAAGCGGAAGGCGATGAGGAGCTCCTTATCCTCGGTCAGCTCCACCCGTTCAATCAGGCGGACCAGCAGCTCCCGGCTGGTGAAGGCCCCGTCCGCGAAGCGGCGCGCCAGCGATTCGGCCGCGTCCCGGCCGGAGGCGGGGGCCTCCTCCTGCGCCAGGGCTTGCTGCCGCTGCGCCAGGGCGGCCCGTTCCTCCCGGTACCGCTCATAGAGGCGGCGGAAATCCTCCTCGTCCAGCAATCCGCTGAGGCGGTCGCCGTACAGCCTTTCCAAGCGGGCGTTCAGAAGCTCGAGCCGCTTTTGCAGTTCCTGCATCTGGCCCTTGACGCTCTGCCCGCCGCCTGCCGCCTGCCGGAGGGCCTCCCGGGCGGCCGGCAGCAGCGTTTGGGGGAGCAGGTACTGCCCGCAGAGCCGCCGCAGGGTGCCCGCCACCGCCTCCATCACGGCCGCTTCCTTGACGGAATGGCAGGTGCAGCCCCCAGCCTTGGTGAAGCGCTGGTAGGTGCGGCAGACAAAATACAGGACGTCCTCCCCCTTCGCGTTCTTGCGGTTGACGACCGCCAGCGGGCGGCCGCATTCGTGGCAGAAGATCAGCCCCTTGAGGGGGAAATCGTAGGTCCGGCTGCGGGTATGCCGGCGGCTTTCGAGCAGCCGCTGTACCTGGTCAAAGGCTTCCCGGCTGATCAGCGGCTCATGGGTGCCGGCCACCACCACCCAGTCCTCGGGGGCCAGGCGCCGGCATTTTTTGCTTTTGTAGCTGACCTTGCGGCTCCGTCCCTGCACCATATTGCCGGCATAGGTCTCGTTGCGCAGCATGTCGGCGATGCGTTCGCCGCTCCACAGCGAGGCGCCGGGCCTGCCGGCGGGCAGACGGGCGTATACGGCCGGGGTGGGAACGCCCTCCCCGTTGAGCCGGGCGGCGATCTGTCGGCAGCTGATCCCCTCCTGCGCCATGGCGAAGATGCGCCGCACCGTGGGGGCGGCCCCCTCGTCGATCACGATCTTGTTTTTCTCGGCCGGGTGCATCTTGTAGCCGTAGACCGGCTTGCCGCCGATGAACAGCCCCTTGCGCTGCTTGTCGTGCTTGACGCTGGCGATTTTTTTGGAGATGTCCTTGGCGTACATGTCGTTCATGATCGCGCGGAAGGGGGTGATGTCGTTGGCGGAGGAATCCACGCCGGTGTCAATGCCGTCCAGCAGGGAGACATACCGCACCCGGTGCTCGGGAAAGTAGCGTTCCATATAATGGCCGGTCAGGATATAGTCCCTGCCCAGGCGGGACAGGTCCTTGGTGACGACCAGGTTGACCTTCCCGTCCTCAATGTCCCGCAGCATCCGCCGGAACGCGGGCCGGTCGAAGTTCGTCCCGCTCCAGCCGTCGTCAATATAGACGTCAAAGACCCGCAGTCCCTGCCGCCGGACGAAATCCTCCAGCAGGGATTTCTGGTTGGTGACGCTTTCGGACGGCCCCTCGCTCTCGTCCTCCTTGGACAGCCGGATGTATAAGCCGGCGCAGTAATTCCCAGGGCTGCGTATTTCTAAGGCCATATTCCGCCTCCTATGCCGCGGGGCCCCGGCGCTTCCCCGCCGTGCGCGCCGCGCCGGCGGCGGGCGGGCTCAGCGGTCATGGCCCAGCTCCCGGCGGATAAACAGGGCGAAGGATTGCAAAAGGAGCGCTTCCGCCTCCTCCTGTCCGAAGCGGCAGCTCACCCGTAATTGGCGTTTTCCCATCGTTGCGTCTCCTTTCTGTGGAATGGTAAAGGATATGCGGGAAAACGCCGGATTTTGCTTGTCCGCAAAGCAAGCGCCGCCCCGTCTCGCGGGGCGGCGCTCCTTGGGCGGCTTTGGGGCTTCCGCCCCCGCCGGGAGGCAGGGGAGGGAAGCAAGGGCGAAAAGAGGGAGAAAGGCCCCGGCCTGCCGGATACGGTCGGGCAGGGGCCGAAGAGGGTAATCTGTCCTCCGGCCGCGCGGCTCCCCCGTTCTGCTCAGGGGGCGGCGCGGGCCAAGCTGCCACCATCCGCCGGTGCCGGCGGATGGTGCTAATCCCCTCCGGGAGGCCGCCGGAGGGTGGAATAAAGCCGGCAGAGGGTATCGGCGGCGGTTTCCGCCTCTTGGACCGTATTGTACCGGCCGAAGGACAGGCGGACCGTCCCTTCGGCCTGCCGCCGCGTCAGGCCGAGCGCCAGCAGCACGGACGACGGCGCTTGGCGGCCGGCCGCGCAGGCGGAGCCGGTGGAGACGCAGATCCCCTTGAGGTCGAGCAGGTGCATCAGCGCCTCCCCCGAAACGCCGGGGAAGGTCAGGCTTAACAGGCCAGGCAGCCGGTTGTCCGGGTCGCCGTTGACCCGCAGCCCGGGGATCTGCGCGCGCAGCCGCTCTATCGTGAGCCGCGCGAGGGCCTCAAGGCGGCGGATGGATGCGGGCATCTCCGCCACGCTTTCCTTAAGCGCACAGCCCGCGGCGACGATGCCGGCGACGTTTTCCGTCCCCGCCCGCCGTCCCTGCTCCTGCCCGCCTCCCTCTGCAAGAGGGGGGAGCTCGGCGCCGGCACGCTGGTACAGGATCCCCGTGCCTTTGGGGCCGTTAAACTTATGGGCCGACGCGGTCAGGTAATCCACCCCCAGGGCGCGCACGTCAACCGGGATATGGCCGACCGCCTGCACCGCGTCCGTATGGAGCAGCACGCCCCTCCCCCGCAGCCGCCGCGCGATTTCCGCCACCGGCTCGATAGTGCCCACCTCGTTGTTTGCCAGCATGACGGAGACCAGCTTGGTTTGCGGGCTCAGGGCGGCGGAAACGTCGTCGGGCGACACCCGCCCCAGTCTGTCCACCGGCAGGTAGGTGACGCGGACGCCGTCCTCCTCAAGCGCCCGGCAGGCTGCAAGGACGGCGGGGTGCTCAATGCAGGAGACGACCAGGTGTACCGGCTCCGCCGCAAAGCGCCGGCAGACGCCGCGGAGCACCCCGTTGTCCCCCTCGGTGCCGCCGGAGGTAAAGACGATTTCCCCCGGCTGCGCGCCGAGCGCCGCCGCGACCTGGGCGCGCGCCCCGTCCACCGCCCGCCGTGCGGCCGTCCCGAGCGAATGCAGGGAGGACGCGTTCCCATACTGCTCCCGCAGGAAGGGGAGCATCCGGGCGAGGGCGGCTTCGGAAAGGGGGGTGGTCGCCGCGTTGTCCAGATAGATCATGGGCCGCCCCTTCCCCTAGCCGAACAGGGGGCAGCCCTGGCGCTTGAATTCCCGGGCCTTCTCCTTGAGCACTTCCGGCTCGGTTTCCAGATAGCCGGCCAGGCACGCCAGGCAGAAAAACCGTTTGGCGTCCGGGTCCAGCAGCTTTTTATTCAGGCCGATCTCGTTCTTGCTCAGCCCCCGCCGGCCGCAGAGCCGGCAGATCCTTGCTCCGTTCATGAAATCCCCCTCAGGCGGTAGGTCGCGATGTCCCGGCCGCCGAACTCGGCCGGGTCAATGATCCTCAGCTGCTTGCGGATAATCCCCCGCATCGTCCTTGCGGGGCGGAGGCAGTATTGGTTGAACTCCTGCCGGAACCGGGGGCCGCCGCAGGCGTCCGCCCCGGTGATATGGGGGAAAAACAGCTTGAGGTAGGCGGTGCAGAGCCGCAGGACCGCGTCGGTGTCCCGTTTGTCGGCATCCTCGGGATACTGCACCAGCTCCTCAACCACCGCGCGGTAGCGCAGCGTTTCGGACGGGGAACGCAGCAGGTGCATGATCTCGGTGAAATACTCGGTGTTCAGCGCCCAGGTGTTCAGCTTGGTCATCTTTTCGGTCAGCCGGGGGATCTTGCTGCCCTGGATAAACCCGTGGAACCGGTCGAGCAGGGCGGATTCATGAAAGGCGGGGGGAAGGGTGCGGAACATATCCGTGCCGATGTCCATATCCCTACGGTCAATGTTGCCCAGCAGGATGATCCCCGCATCCCCCTTGACGGTAGCCGGGCCGAAATGGATGACGCCGCCCTCCATATACTGCTTGAACGCGTCCTGCATCTCAAGGCGCTGGCTGCCGAAATCCACCGACTGGATTTCGTCCATCGCGATGAAGTCCTTGACCTCAATCAGCCCCGCCTGCCCCTTGGCCTTGTTGTAAAACAGGGTGGCGCGGGTGATGCCGCTGCCGCCCACAATCCATCCGTATTTGCACACCTTGCCGAAAACGTAGGATTTGCCCGTCCCCTTGGGCGCCAGCTCCACCAGGTTCAGCCGCGGCTCCACAAAGGGGAGCAGCCGGGTCAGCATGGTGTGCTTGGCCTCCCAGGCCTCGTAGGGGCCGGCGTCGCCGTCCGCGCCGTCGTACCCGTCCGGGTTGTAATCAATCGCGCCCAGCAGGATATCGATCCATTCCTCGGTGGTGAAATGCGCCCGCGCCTGCCGGAACAGGTCCAGGTCGACCCGGTAGGGGCAAAAGCTCTGGTAATCCAGCAGGGTGAATCTCCCGTTCCTTTTGCCGTCGGACGGGGGCATATAGCCCAGCCGCATCAGCCCCCAGCTTCCGGAGGCGCCGAGCAGCTCGTGCTTTACCCGGTCCCACACATAGTCCTCAATGATGGTCCGGCCGTGGGTAAAGCCGAGGTCCGCCAGCTCAAAGGTGTAGTAATTCGCCTTGGAGTTGAACTGGACCGAGATGTTCGCCAGGAATTTGCGCGTCTGGCCGCAGGTGCGCGCCTCGTCCTCCAGCTGCTGCCGTTCCTCCCGGCGGGGGATGACGGCGGCGACGTAGTCGCTCAGCTGGGCGGGGTCGGCGATCCGGCCGTCCGGCCCGGCCTTGCGCCGGACGATCCAGTCGCGCAGGAACGCCGGGATGGCGGCGGAACGGAAATTTGCCATCACGGCGGAATCCTTGTATACGGTGGTGGCGGGGAAAAACTCCCGCAGCTTTTCGGTATTGTACATCTCCGCTCCCCTTTATATGTCGCTGTCCATGACGTCAATCATCTGTTCCCGCCGGGGTTCGGCCGCCCGGCCCGCCGGCGCCTTGGAATCCGCCGCGCGCAGGACGACGACGGGCACAAGCAGCTCCTCCAGCGTAGCCCCGCCGTGCATCTCGTTCTTTTTGCCGCCGGGATATCTCAGGCGGTGGTAGCCGCGCACGGCCCAAAATTCTCCTTTGATTGTGCTTGCCATCTTCTCGGGCACCGCCTGGTGTGGGTCGGCCACAGCGTAGCGCCAGTCCACAGCCTTCCCGCACGCGGGAAGGGTTTCGCACAGGCCGTTTTGGTAGGCGAGCACCGCCAGCCTGGAGGAGCCGTGGTCCGCCGTTACGGCTACGCGCCGGTACCGCTGGAGGCCCTGCAGGACCGCCGGCAGGATCCGTTCGGGAAAAGCATCAAGGCAGGCGGCGAAATCCTCGGCAAAATCGGTCCGCTCATACCGCTGCGCGCCGTCGTGCGCCACGTTGTCCACCACCATCACCTTGGGAAGGAATCCCCCGGTATGCCAATAATCCGGGGGATTGCTGCTCGACTCGGTCGGAAGCGACACATAGCCGAGCGCCGTGTATTCGGCTGTCAGGCCCGCCTGGCCCGCCAGCCCGAGCAGGAGGGGCAGGTATTCCACCCCCAGCCCGTCCACGACCAGCAGCCCCGTCTGCGCGTCGTCGAACGGCCTCAGGAGCAGCTCCTGAGGCGATGTGCGGGGCGGTACGCCGTCTTTGGGGCTGTATGCGTAAGCCAGGTCCGCAAATTCCCGGGTGATCCGGTTCTGGGCTTTCAGCCGCCGGTATGCGCGGAAATAGCGGGTGTATTCGCCGTCGCCCAGGGAATCGGCGGGGGATAGGTATTCCGCGATCAGGGGGAAGGCCTCTGCGATATGCGCCGGCACGCCGGCCGTTAGGTCGGCGGCGGGCAGGCGGCGGAGGATTTCCGCGTGTTCCAGCGGGGTGCCGGCGTTCATCCAGGGCAGGAAGTCGGCGTCCGCCAGCCCCCGTTCCCGCCCTTGGCTAAGGAAATAGGCGATCAGCGGCCGGACGGCGGAGGACATGGCGGAGACGGCGTCCCGGCGTTCGCGGAGGTAGGAACCGGCGCCGGCAGATCCGACCGCGTCCAGCGCGGCGTCTGCGATATACTGACGCAGGAAATTGTCCGGGCCGGTGTCCGGCCGGCGGAGCACGGCCGACAGGTAGGAGCTGCGGGGGAGCCGGCGGCGCAGCATCCAGGCAAACGCCTGCCACTGGGCCGGGTCGGCCGCCCGCCCCAGCCGAGCCGGCGCGTCCTTGAGCGGGTCCGTGCCCTCAAAGCCGAACGCTTGGGCCACCGCCGCCAAGGCGGGGAGGGCGTACTCCTGCGTTTTGTCCAGGATATATTGCAGCGCGGCTTCGGACAGGCCCGCGTCGTCCACCCCGTACTGGGCCCGCATCAAGCTGCGCAGGTCGGCCAGCTGCCGCACCGCGTCGTTCAGCCCCGCCAGCGGCGCCCGGTAGTCTTGCAGCAGGACGGTTTTCCCCTCGGTATGGGGCTGCAGGTCGGACAGCACCCGCAGCAGGCCGGTAAAGCCGGCCAAGCCGTCCCGGCACCAGGCCGCGGGCAGGAGGGTGACCGGCGGGATCGCCCAGGCCTCGCAGTCCCCGTCAAAGAGCAGCAGCTTCCGGGCGCCGGCGTATTTCGGGTTTTTGAGCAGCCCGGCCGTCATCTCCTCCTGCCAGGAGGAGGAAAGCAGGATGCAGAAATCGCCGCCGCTTTGGTCCAGAAGCCGGGAGAGCTCCCGCGCCGCCTGCCGGACGCCCTGGGCATTCCATAGGGAGAGATAGGCGTCCAGCCCGCGGACCAAGGCCTTGCGGCCCGCCTGCTCGATTTTTTCCCGCAGGCGTCCGAAAAGCTCGGCAGGCACCGGCAGCCGGCATTCCCGGCCGCCCAGCAGCTCCTCTACGCAGTCGGCCACCGACACGGCCGCACAGCATGGCTCGTGCAGGGAGAGGATCTGGGTCCCGACGGCGGGGTTTGGGTAGAACAGGAGCCGTCCGGCCCTTGCGGAGCAGAAGCCGGCGTATTCATTGAGCGTTGTCTTCTTCATGGTGGTCATAAATACTCTCCCAAAAGGCCAGCCCGATGTCGGGGTTTTCCGCCGCAAAACGGAGGAGTGACCGCTTCAGCCGGTCGCTGGGCGTGTTTTTCAGCTCGCTGACAATCCGGGGGGCGATAGCCGCCTGGTACTGCCCCTCAATATACGGCGTGATGTCGGCGTCAAGGGGCCAGCGGTTCGGGCAGCCGCCGTATTCCCGGTTCATATATTCCAGCAGGGAGGCCAGGCCGATATCAAAACGCCGGTACCGGCGGGGGACCACCCGCTGCAAAAACGCCTGCTGGCAGCGGGGGATCGCGCGGGCCTCCTGCCCGGACAGCCGGGAGAGGGTGTCCTCCAGCTTTTCGGAGGCGTAGGCCCGCGGGCTTTGAAGGACCCGCAGGATCTCCTGGGCGTCCTCCGGCCGCTCAAACAGCGTCCAGGCGGGCAGATGGCTGCCTGCAGACCAGTCGTCGGGCGAAGCGCTGCCGGAAAAGGCCTTCCACTCCTCGGAAAGCCGGCCGATCGCCTCAGTTTTCAGGCATTCGTCAATACGCCGCTGGAAGTCGGAGAAAAAGGCCGGCTCCCGATCGAAAAAGCCGCTGTCGGCTTGGTAGTACAGCTCCCTCAGGCGGTCGTCCGGGAGAGCCTGGCTTTTGGCCAGCCGCTCCCGGATAATGGCCAGCTGGGCGCCGGCGTCCGCCGAAAAGAAGACCTCCTTGATCCGCTCCGGGCTGCGGGACAGCGCCGCGCTGACCTGCGGGGCGATCCCGGCCTCCGCCGGCTCGCCGACCGTCCGCAGGAACTCCGCAAGCTCCGGATAGCAGAGAAGCAGCGTTTCCCTCGGCAGCCGGTTTTTCTCCGCTGCGGCCTGGTACAGGTGGGCCAGGGCGTCCGGGTACGGGAGGAAGCCTTCAATGTGGGCCAGCTTCTGCACCTGCGCGATGACCTCGTATTCAGCGGCAACCTCGGCGGCGGCGCTGTGGATATCGGTCTTTTTCCATAGCCACCCAGCCGCCTCGCTTGCCTTGGCCAAGATGCTGCCGCAGTATTCCCCCGCGCGGTCGCCTACGCGCTGCGCCAGCCGGCCCAGGGCGGGCTCCTCCCGGTCGATGTACTGCCGGAAGGCCGACTGGAAGGCGCCCGCCTGGACGTAAGGGGAAAGCCGGTCTGCCATCGCCGGCTCCTGCAAAAGCATCCGGCCGATTTCCCGGGCGCAGTTCGTCCGTCCCGCTACGTCGCTTTTGGAGCTGATCAGGAACGCATGGCAGAGCAGGTCGACGAGCCGGCCGATCGGCTCCCCGTCCGGCTCCGCCTGCAGGGCGTCGTATTCGGGAAGCACCCAAAGCGGCACGCGGCAGGAGACCGTTTCAATCCGCTGGGCCACCTTGTTCAGCGCGTCTTCAACCGTGCCGTTCGGATCTCCCCGGAGCCCAAAAATCCGGGGAACCAGCGTGACAAACCGGCGTTCCTCCGGCGAAATTTCGCAGATCCGCTGCTCGTTTTTGAGCTGGCAGCTTCCGTCGTCCTTCACGGCGTCGCTGATGATAGATGCCAGCGAGTCGGTATCAAGCGGCCAGGTGCCCTGGCCGTTGGTCCGCTGGTACCCCTGCGACAGCAGGAAGCGCAGCGCAAAGCCGAGCGCGAAGGCCGTCAGCGCGTAGGGCAGCATCCCGTAGGGAGGCCGCTTGAGCGCCCGGTACTCCCGGCACAGGGAAAACGGCCGCTGCGCCTGGAGGGCGCTGGCGACGCGTTCCTGCAAAAACGCGCGCAGCTGGGCCAGCGGATGCTCCGGATGGCCGTCAAACCAGGCGCCGTCCGCGGCAACGCCCTGCTTGCGCAGAAAGGCGACCAGCTGTGCGCCGCTGCCCTTAGTGACCGTTTCAAACAGGAGCCCCGCCTTGGCCCACGGGACGAAGCCGGAGGTCTGGGTGGCGATGACAAGGTCGGCGGTACCCAGCTGTTCCAGGCACAGCGGCAGGCTCCGGCTCACATAGTTGGACAGGTAGGCGTCAAAGTTATCCCAGCTTAAGGAGGTGCGGGTACAGGCCTCTTTGCCGTTGGCGCAGAACGCCAGCAGGGAGGCTTGCTTAGACTGGATCCGGCCGATCCAGGACTGGACCATTTTTTCCAGCGTATGGTCGTACTGGTTTTTGGCCAGGTCGTCGTTGGCCAGCATCCGCTGGGCGTAGGCATGCACATAGTCCTTCCACGCATTGGCGTTTTCCGAGCAGAAGGTGATATCCGGAAAGCTGACGCAGATCAGGCGGTGGTCGTAGTAATGCTTCAGGAAATTCTGAATTCTCTCCGGGATGGCCAGCTGTTCCTCCCGGTTTTTGGCCGGCACAAAGCAGACCAGCACCTTGCCGTCCTCCTGCGAGAAGCGGCGGCGTTCGGCGGCGGACAGCAGGCCGGCCTTCAAATGGGCCACGTCCGCGGCGAGGGCGGCATAGCGCAGGGCGGGGCCGGGAAGGCTTTTCTTCAGCTTCTCAAGCAGCTTTTCGGAAAGCAGCTCGTGAAACTGGTTTTCATATTCCGCTACCCGCTTTTCCAGCTCGGCGCCGCCGACGGCAGAACGGAACAGCTCAATATTTTCCCCGATGAGGGAGAAGCACTGCCGGTCGGCGAGACTGTGGACGATGCCGCGCACCCCCACGATGGCGCCGTCTCCCTTGAACGCCAGCTCGACGTTCGCTATGGTGGGCCGCAGCAGCTCGTGCCCTTCCGGGTACAGCCGGTCCAGCAGGCAGAAGAGCAGGACGACCTTCAGCACGCGGATTTCCTCGTCGTCCTCGTCCCGGTTGGGGAATTCCCGCCTCCGGATCCGCTGGAAGGCGGCCCGGATCTCCTTGACCTCGGCTTTTGTCCCCTGCTTCTCCTGCTCAAGGAAATAGCTCCAAAGGTAATCCGCGGTCAGGAATTGCTTGCCGGGGACATCAGGGCCCCCTTCCCGCAGGAATTTTTGAAAGGTTTTTTCGTTGGCGCCCCCCTTCAGGTATTCAAACAGGCTGCGCTGGTCCGATCCGACGGAGGTGCAGAGGTATTTGAGCAGGAAGGCGGCCATCGGATGGAGGGGCAGGATCGCCTGCAGAGATTCCCGGCTGACCTCGTCGCCCCGGAGATGGATTCCTGCAAAATCGCTGACAGCGCTCCAGAGCTGGGCCTTTTCCGCCCGCCATTCCTTTTCAAGCGCCTGGTTTACATGGATGGCGTTTCCCACCAGGCGGAAGGCGGTGTCGTCCGGCATCTGCAGGTCCTGGAAATCGAAACGCTCGTTGGATTTTAAGGGGTTGGCCGATCCCTCCGCCCAGTAGGCGTCAATACTCATATGGGTGACGGGGACGAAGTAAAACAGCCCCAGCTCGGAATACTCCGCCACCTGCTCAAAGGTTTTCAGCTCCGCCTTGTTGGCGTCAATGAAGCTGGAAAATTCGTCAAAGACATAGACGATTTTTTCAAGCCCGTTCTCCGCCGCCGCCTGCTGCATCCAGCTTTTGAGGTTGACCGCGGATACCTCCAGGTAGATCGAACGGGCGTACAGCACCTGCTGTATGTCTGCCAGCAGCCCTTCGGGGATATCTCTCTGCGTCAGCGCCGCTTCCAGCTGCTCCATGGTGGCGATGCCCGGATGCAGCGCCGGGAGGCGGCTTTGGATTTCGTCCCGCGTTTTGAAGAAGTTGTCCCCTTCCTCCCGGATGCGCTCAAGCATTGTGCTCAGCTGCGTGCGGGGCGGGACCTTTTTCCCGGCGTCCTGCAAGGCGTCGACGATGCGGCGTTCCAGGCGCACCAGGAATTCCTTGTGCGGGTCAAGGCCGTCGGCGTTGTAGTCGTAGACGAACAGGACGCCCCTTTGGCGCAGCGCGAGAATGGTGTCCAGCAGCTCAGGCGGGAGGACTTTGCGGTGCTTGGAAAACCAGGACCGCACCCGGTCTTCCGTATCAAGAAACAGCATCCGGATGGTCAGTACGGCAAAGCTTTTGCCGGTGCCGTAGTTGCCCATGGTCCATACCGAGCGCTGGGCGTGGCAGAGGGCGTTTAAAAAGGCGCGCAGGAGCTCGACAAACTTAGGGTGGGGGAGGAAGGACATCCAGGCATCCGGGTTCTTCTCAAGCACCTCGCGCGTCATGGTGGGCGAATAATCCTCGGGGATCGACAGGTAATCAGCGTAGCGTCGGCTCATAGCGTCTCTCCTAACATCAATGCGGCGATATCGTCCAGCGTATGCTTGTCCGGGAAAACAGCCACCTCGTCCAGGCCGGCGGCAAAGGTGCATAGGAGGTAGCCGGGATACCGGGATTCCAGCCCCCGGCACTGCTGCTTAAAGGTTTCCGGCTCTATGCCGAAGGCCACAAGGGGGGACAGGAACGCGGAGGAAAAATCCGCCGTCATCAGCTCTCGCACCGTGAAGGCGCGCCGGTCCGCCTTGCCGGCAATGAGGTACAGCCCGTACAGGACCGCCAGCGGGGCAGCCTCCTTGCTCCGTCGCTCAATCCAAAGGAGCTTTTTGCCCTGCATGCCGTAGGCGATCACTCCTCTTTCCCCTCCGAGCGGGGATTTGGTGATCGTATCCTTGAGAGAGGCGATGCCGCAGTCGACCGCCGTGGGCTTGAGGTCAGGGAAGCTTTGGCTGAACAGGTCGGGAAGCGCCGCGGCGCTGTACGGCGTGCCGCAGGCCGTGGCGGTGACCAGCCAGCGCACCACCGGCGCGTTATTGGCCAGCGCCATCCAGATGCAGTCCCACCCGATCGGCGCATCGCAGCCAAAGGCGTCAAATACATTCAGCAGCGCCGTTGGGCGTTTGTCCGCGTCAATCAGCATGGCCTGCGGGAACCAGGCAGCGGCCGAGGGGACCATTTTGATGCCCAAGGGGTGTTCGTCCGTCCAGGGGAAGAAACCGGCCCGCATCTTGACCAGCTTTTCGACAAAGACCTCGCGCAGGCCGAAGTTAAAGTAACAGTTGATCCCATTGAGAAGCTTCTGTGGATTTTCGGTCTCTCGCATCGATTTGAACCTCCAGCAGCCGTAGTCGACGGCATGGCATTTCAGGCATCCGGTGCATTGGGCCCCGTTAATCCGGATCCCCGGCCCGGTGCGGCGGATGGCGCCGGAGGGGCATTCCGCCTCGCAGCTGTAGCAGCCCACGCAGGCCAGCGATTTTTTCAGCACCGTCCGGATGCGGGGGGCCATCGCCGCCTTTTCCGGCAGGGACCGGAAGCGGAACGTCACGGTATTGCCGTCGGCAAAAAAGTAGTCCGCCTTTTTCAGGGTCTTGACCCATTCGTGGAACCGCGTCTCCCGCAGGCCCGCCGCCCTCCAGGTCGCGTTCAGCCCGTTGTGCTCCTCAACGGGGCTGGTAATGCTGTCCCTCAGCGTCATCCCGCTGCTGCGGGCCTGCCAGTTGGCGTTGCCCAGGAAGGCGCCGCGTTCCTTTTCCGAGCGGAAAACCTTGCGGCTGGTCTGTAGGATAACGTCCCTGTACGGCCGCACAAGCCCGGGGTAAATATGGTCGACATACCACTGGTATTTGTCCGAGGATTCCGGGCACATGACGCAGCCGACCCGGCTCAGCCCGAAGAGGTAGGCGCGGTTAACCGGCAGGCGGTTGGCGAAAATGTAAAGCCAGATCTCGTGCGCGCCCCATTCAAGCAGCGGCATCTGGTTGATCTGCGACGCGTTTTTTACTCCGAAGCTGCTGTCCCGGTAGGCCGAGCGGGCGTAGCCTTCCTCGCTGCGCACCCCGACGAAGCCCATGGCCAGGATAGCGGCCTTTTTCTGCCTTTTTTTCAGTAGGACGATGGCCGGCGCGCTTTTATACACCGAGCAGCACCAGCGGATCGCCCGCGACGGGGGGCCGAAAACCCGCCAGTTTTCCAGCGCGGGGGTGCCGGCGGACGCGGTGAGGAACTCCCGGTCCGGGTACCGCTGCGGGATCTCCCGCCATAGGGCGACGGTGTCCGGCAGCTCCATATCGGTGTCGCTGAATACCACTGGCACGCTGCGGGGAAGGACACGGTGGCAGAGGTCCAGCAGCACGGCGGAATCCTTGCCTCCGGAGAATGCAATATAAGCGGTGTCGCACCGGGCGATATCCTGATCGTACAGCTCCTTGATCCGGCGCTTGGTATCCGCGACAAGCAGGCTCATGACCGCGGCGTTTTTCCTCACCATCCCCGCAACGTCGACTGGCTGGAGGGGGAGGACGCCTTCAAAAAAGAACTCGGGGGACAGCTGTTGGCCGTATTTCGTGCCCTTGAGCTGCGCGACCTTTACCCCCTGGTAGAAATACTGGCTTTTCAGCGCCCACAGGAGGGGGCGCGTCTCCTCTTTATCGTAGGAAAACCGGGCGTCAAAGCCGATGAGGGTGAGCTCGGGCGCGAACACGGGACGTATCTCGTTGGCGACGAATTTGCTGGCCTGCGTGGTCAGCCGGTAGCCGCGCGTCTCCGGGTCCCACTGATAATCGTACATGCTTCAGTCCTGTTCTTCGCCGAATATCCCGGCTTTCCACGCCCGCTTGGGCTCGCCTGGATAATGGCGTTCCACCAGCCGGCGGAAATTCTTCTTTGAGGACAGGCCGCACTCGCTGCGCAGGTTGACGCCCAGGCGCAGGCTCAGGGCGGTGTGCAGGTTGTCCTCGGACACCGGCAGGCCGAGTGCTTCCAAGGCTTGGACCGCAGCGAAAACGTGCTCGTCAAAATCCGCAGGGAGCCCCAGGGCGTCCTCGCTCTGGAAGAAAACGACGCCATCGCTTTCTGAGCAGAGAATTCCCGGCAGGTAGGTCCGTACAAGCGCCTTCAGCAGCGGCGCGTTGATCAAAGGCAGGCGCCGGAGCAGCGCCGCCTGGGTCGGCATGCCGGAGGATTCCGCTATTGCGTCCCGCAGCGCTCCGCCTGCGAAGGCGGACAGCACCGGGGCGAGAGGGGTCTCCTTCCGGAGCATCAGACGGTACTGGTACAAAAAGGTCACGGCGCGCAGATCCGCCGTCTCCTCCCCCTGCTCCAGCAGACAGGCCAGGAATGTTTCCCGGCCGCCGGGGCCCAGGTCCACGTCCTCCAGCTCCGGGGCGGCAAAGGCAAGCAGGGCGTCCGCCTGGAAAAAGCCGTATTCCCGGATCCAGCGGGCGGCCGTTTCCCGCAGGCGCGCCTGATTTTCCGGCTTTGCCAGCCGGTCGGGCAGCAGCCAGACGCCGTCGGCCCGGGGGATCATCCGCCGCCTGAGCGCCTCCTGCAGCGCGCCGTCCACCGTGACCCCTGTCTTGGAGGAAAGCAGCCTCAGCGCGGTGGAGGAAAAATAGAAGCCGTTTGGGTAATCGGCGCGGATCCGGTTAAGAAGCTGGTCCAGCAGAGGCTCTTCCTTATCCCGGACGGACTCCGGAAGGTTGAGGCGATAGCGCTTGGCCCACGACCTCTTCCCCGGCTCCTGCTCGTCCTCCAGGCACACGGCGGCAGGCCGGTCTCCCTGGGAATGGAGGGAGCGCGTCAACGTGATATAGACGGTGTGCCGCGGGTCCTTTGCGTGGAACCGGCACAGCCCCTTTTCGGCAATGCGCTCGTAGATTTCCTTAACCGTCATGCCGTGCTTTTCCGCAGAGAGCACGGCGACGATCGCCTCTTTTATATTCACGGGTTCTCGCCGCCTTTCCAAAGTAAAGGATCGGTGGGAAGCGGGGCTGTGCGGCCAGAGGCCGATTTTGTGAAAAATAAACACGAAAATGGGCTTTTCTCTTTAGATTTGGCAATTATACCACGAAAATTGTCGAAAGGCAATCTTTTCCTCTGCCTTCCGGCTCTCCCTCTGCGGCTGATCCTGCGGCGGGGCGGCGGAAGGCGGGGATTTCGGCTCGCAAGGAAGCCAGACGCGCTGGGCTTCCCATTTGGCCCGCCGGCCTGTCCGGCCCTGCCATCCTCAAGCGCGGGCAGGGGAGGCGGCAGGCTTGTCCGCCGGCCGCTTTTCCTTTGCCCGGCGGCAGGTGGGAGGATAGGGCATCCAGCGGCGGACGGGTTCGCGGACGGCGGGGCGGCTTGTTCGGTGCGGCGGCCCGCTCCGGCCTGGAGGGCCGCCGCTTACGGTAAGCGCGCCGCGATACATAGGAGCGGGAGATGTTCAGCCTGGCGGCGACCTCCCGCTGGGTGAGAGGGTCGCCCGTCAGCCCGTACCGCAGCTCGACGATTTCCCGTTCCCGGTCGTCGAGGATTTCCCGGATGTAGCGGTACAGCTTTTCGGCGTTGATCTTCCGGTCAATGTCTTCCACAATGGTGTCGTCCTGTGCGATTACGTCGCTGAGGGTGAGGGGATGCCCGTCCTTATCGGTGTCGATCGGTTCGGAAAAGGAAACATCCTGTGCCGTTTTCTTCCCCGCCCGGAAGTGCATCAGGATCTCGTTTTCAATGCAGCGGGAGGCGTAGGTCGCCAGGCGGGTGCCCTTGGTGTAGTCAAAGGTATTGACCGCCTTGATCAGCCCGATGGTGCCGATTGAGATCAGGTCGTCCTGATCCCGGACCGAGCTGTAATACTTTTTGATGATGTGGGCGACCAGCCGCAGGTTATGCTCAATCAGATGGTTGCGGGCGTCCAGATCGCCGTGCTGCCGGTAGGCCTCCAGGCAGCGGCGTTCCTCCGCGGCGGGGAGGGGGCGGGGGAAGGAGCCGGAATTGACCACATGAAGCGCCATATAAAAGATATGGGAAAGGGAATTGAGCAGTTCAAGCAGCATGGGACGTACCTCCAATTCTTCATTCCGTGGTTCCATTCCCATCCTATGCAAAACGGCGCTTCCGCGTGCCTGTCCGGGGCAAAAGGCCCTGTTGGACGGCCTTTCAACGCTGGCCGAAGGCGGGCCGGCCCCGCCGCGTTTATTCCGGCATATCCATATCCAAGCCTATCCCGTCGTTGTCGATGTATTCCCCGGTGCGGAAGCGCATCCGCAGCCGCTCCCGCTCCACCTGCTCGTCGAGCGCTTCCTTAAAATCCTTGGAGTTGCGGATGTTGTGGATGCAGAGGTTGGGGTGGGTCTTGTCCGAGGATATCACCTGCACGCTGCCTAAGCCGAAGAGCTTCTGAAGCAGGTTGCGGCTTAAGGTGGTGTCCATCACCCGGTACAGCAGGATGTCGTTGATCACAGTGGTAAAGAACCCGGTTTTCAGCTCCAGCTTTTTGGGGGAAAGGGTATAGGTGGTAAAGGTAAAGGGGAGCCCGAAAAAGAGGAGGCGCTTGCGCTCCGTCCATTCAAAATCCTCCTCCGGCTGCTCAATCTCGTCCGGAATGCCGTTGCGGTTCTGATCGTTCATCAAAAAGCCTCCTTTTTGTACGGCCGCCCGGCCGTCTGCCGTCTTTACGGGTATTATACCAGAAGGCGGGCCAAAACGCGACGGTTTTCGCACAGCTTGGCGGGAGATTTTTCTAACCGGTTTTTTACGGGAATTCGACATGGTTTTTACCCGGAGCGGGATATAATAAACCGGTTCGGCCCCCATTTGCCGGCGGGCGGCGGGAAGCCGGCGCCCGGATCTTCAAGGATCAATAGGGGTAAATTGGTCATGGTTGTACAAAACGTCCAAACATTGCCAGGGACTGCTGGACAGGTTTTCAGAAAAAATACAAAAAGACTTGCGTTTTCCCTTACTAATTGATAAAATAAAGGAAGAATTCTCCATCGCCCAAATCGCCGGGCGCCGTCCGCTTCCCGCGGGGCTCCGCCCGGCCCGCTTCCCTTGGGAGGACGCGGGATTTTCCAGCGTGGGCTGCGGAAAGGAAGGGGTACGGATGAAAGACCATGTATCACCGGAATGGGAGCAGGCCGCCCGCCTGTTCCATCAGGGGACGGATACAAACGCCTACGAATGGCTGGGCTGCCATTACCTGGGAGGGGACACCTATGTGTTCCGTACCTGGGCGCCCGGCGCCGAGAGCGTCTGCCTGGCCGGCGATTTCAACGGCTGGGACGCCGCGGCCGCGCCGATGCAGCGGGTGACGCAGGCAGGCGTATGGGAGTGCACGGTTTCAGGGCTTCAGGAATACGACAACTACAAATACTGTATTACTGGGCAGGACGGAGAAATGCGGATGAAATCCGACCCCTACGGCTTTCACTTTGAAACCCGCCCGGCCAATTCCTCCCGCGTCTACCGGCTGGACGGCTACGAATGGGGGGACGCCGACTGGTTCCGGCGCAAGGCGGAGAATACGATCTATGACTGCCCGGTCAATATTTACGAGCTGCACCTCGGCTCCTGGCGTCGGTACCCGGACGGCAACGTGTTTTCCTACGGCAAGCTGGCGGACGAGCTGATCCCCTATGTGCAGGAGATGGGCTATACCCACATTGAGCTGCTGCCGGTCATGGAATACCCCTACGATGGTTCATGGGGCTACCAGGTGACGGGGTATTACGCCCCCACCTCCCGCTATGGCGCGCCCAAGGACTTCATGGCGTTTGTGGACCGCTTCCACCAGGCGGGGATCGGCGTCATTGTGGACTGGGTGCCCGCCCATTTCCCGAAGGACGCCTGCGGGCTGTACCGGTACGACGGGTCGGCGTGCTACGAGTATGCCGACCCGCGCAAGGGGGAGCATTACGAGTGGGGGACCTGCGTGTTTGACTACGCCCGCCCCGAGGTGCGCAGCTTCCTGGTCAGCAACGCGCTGTTCTGGCTGGAAAAATACCACGTCGACGGCCTGCGGGTGGACGCGGTGGCGTCAATGCTGTACCTGGATTACAACCGCCGGGACGGGGAGTGGGTCCCGAACCAATACGGGGGCAAGGAGAACCTTGAGGCTGTGGACTTCCTCCGGAAGCTCAACGAGGCGGTGTTTGCCGCCCACCCCAAGGCGATGATGATCGCGGAGGAATCCACCTCCTGGCCGCTGGTGTCCCGGCCGACCAGCATGGGCGGCCTCGGCTTTAACTACAAGTGGAACATGGGCTGGATGAACGATATGCTCCGGTACATGTCCCTGGACCCGCTGGCCCGCAAATACAACCACGACAGCCTGACCTTCTCCTTCTTTTACGCCTTTTCGGAGAATTTCGTGCTCCCCGTCTCCCACGACGAGGTGGTGCACGGCAAGGGCTCGCTCATCGGCAAGATGCCCGGCAGCTACGAGGAGAAGTTTGCCAGCGTGCGCGCCTTTTTGGGGTATATGATGGCTCATCCCGGCAAAAAGCTGCTGTTCATGGGCTGCGAATTCGGGCAGTTTAAGGAATGGGATTTTGAGAGCGGGCTGGATTGGCTCCTGCTTGATTATGAGAGCCACCGGATGCTCCGGCATTTCACCAAGTCCCTCAACCACTTTTACCTTGAGAGCCCCGCGCTCTGGGAGAACGACTTTTCCTGGGAGGGCTTCTCCTGGATCGCCCACGACGACTATACCCAGAGCGTGATCTGCTTCCGCCGGATTGACCACCGGGGGGGCGAGCTGATTGTCGTATGCAATTTTACCCCGGTAAAGCGGGAAAACTACCGGATCGGCGTGCCGGTGCACGGCACCTATACCGAGGTGTTCAACACCGACGCGGCGGAGTTCGGGGGCGGCGGCGCGCTCAACGGCACCGTTGACAGCGAGCGCAAGGAGATGCACGGCTTTGACCAGTCCCTCTCGCTGACCCTGCCGCCCCTGTCGGTGCTGTACCTCAAGCTGAAAAAGGCCAAGCCGTCCCGCCGTTCCATCACCTCCCAGGCCGGCCGCAAAGCCGCGGGCAGCTCGGGCAAGGCCGGCAAAAAGGCGCCGGCGAAAAAAACGGGGACGAAAAAGGCCGGGAAGGCGGAATAACCGCCCGGCAGGCCGCATAGGCTGGGAATGGGGACGGCCTGTCCCTCTTTCCCGCCGGGAAGGGCCTCTCGCCCCATGGACCGGGCAGAGCAAAACCGGCGCGCCGAAAAGCGCCGCCGGGCAGTGATATACAAGGAGGAATCCAAGATGTTTCGCAAACAGGAATGTGTGGCCATGCTGCTGGCCGGCGGGCAGGGAAGCCGGCTGTATGCGCTTACCCGCAACCTGGCCAAGCCGGCCGTCCCGTACGGCGGCAAATACCGGATCATTGACTTCCCGCTGTCCAACTGCGTCAACTCCGGCATTGAGACGGTGGGGGTGCTAACCCAGTACCAGCCGCTGGTGCTTAACGACTACATAGGCTCCGGCCAGCCCTGGGACCTTGACCGGATGAACGCGGGCGTCCATGTGCTTCCGCCCTACCAGGGCAAGAAGGGGGCGGACTGGTACAAGGGGACGGCCAACGCGATTTACCAGAATATGGCATTTATTGAACGGTACAGCCCCGAATACGTCCTGGTCCTCTCCGGCGATCATATTTACAAGATGGATTATTCCAAGATGATTGAGGCGCATAAAAAGAACAACGCCGACTGCACCATCGCCGTCATTGAGGTGGAGATGTCCGAGGCCAGCCGCTTCGGCATCCTGAACACCAACCCGGACGGCTCGATCTACGAATTTGAAGAGAAGCCCGCCCATCCCAAGAGCAACCTGGCCTCTATGGGCATCTATGTCTTTACCTGGGACAAGCTCCGCCGGTACCTGACCGAGGACGAGAACGACCCGACCTCTTCCAACGATTTCGGAAAGAACGTCATTCCGGCCATGCTGAAGGCCGGGGAGAGGATGTATGTATACCGTTTCTCCGGCTACTGGAAGGATGTCGGGACCATCGATTCCCTGTGGGAGGCGAATATGGACCTGCTCAACCCCAAGGTGCCGCTGGACCTGTCGGTGCCGGACTGGAAGATTTACTCCCGCAACCCCGGCCTGCCGCCCCATTATGTGGGGGAGGGCGCCGTGGTGCAGAACAGCATGATCTCCGAGGGCAGCAACATCTACGGCACGGTCGATTTCTCGGTCCTGTTTTCCGGCGTCACGGTGGAGGCTGGCGCCGAGGTGCGGGATTCGATCCTGATGCCGGGCGCCCGGGTGAAGGCCGGCGCCAAGGTGCAGTATGCGATCGTGGCGGAAAACGCCGTGATCGGCGAGGGGGCGTCGGTCGGCTCCCGCCCGGAGGAGACGGAGAAGATTGAGGACTGGGGGGTCGCGGTGGTGGCCTCCGGCGTGACGGTCGGGCGGGGCTGCGCCGTCCCGCCCAAGGGCATGGTGGACAGCGATTTGGAGGACGTGCAGTAAGGCCGCCGGCCGGAAAACGATTCTCGGGAACGCCTTCCCGGCGCCGCGCCTACAGGGCGGCCCTCCGGGGCGGGTTTTCCCAGAAAGGAAGGAATACAGGATGCGCAATAACAATGTCATCGGGATCTTGTTCCCCAATATGCACGACGAGGCGCTGCCCGCCCTGACCGGTGTGCGCCCCTTCGGCTCGATCCCCTTCGGAGGCCGGTACCGCCTGATCGACTTTGCCCTGTCCAACCTGGTCAACGCGGGCATCGCCAAGGTGGGGATCGTCACCAAGGACAATTACCAGTCGCTGATGGACCACATCGGCTCGGGCAAGGCGTGGGACCTTTCCCGCAAAAACGAGGGGCTCTATTTCCTCCCGCCGGTCGCCGTCAGCGATGAGCTGTACGCCGGGCGGATCGCTACCCTGAGGGGGATCCGTCCCTTCTTCCGCAATTCAAAGGAGGAGTATGTGATCCTCTCGGACTGCCATGTGGTCGGCAACATCGATTATGACGCGATGCTTGACGCCCATCTGGAATCCGGTGCGGACATCACGGTCGCCTGCAAGCACGGCGATATTCCCCAGCTCAACGACAACCTCCTGCTGTGGATGGGGGAGGACGGCCGGGTCAACGACATCATGCTGGGCAACTGCATGGCGGAGGAATGCGATTACGGGCTGGGGCTGTACATCCTGCGCAAGGACCTGCTCACCCGCCTGCTTGACGCCGCGGCCAGCCGGAACCAGATGAATTTTGAGCGGGATATCCTCCTGCGCCATATGGACGACCTGAAAATCTGCGGGTACCGCGTGCCGGAATATACGGCGGTGATCTCGTCGCCCCAGAGCTATTTCCGCGCGAACATGGAGCTGCTCAACCCCGCGGTGAGGGAGGCCTTGTTCCAGCCGCTGCGCCCGATCTATACCAAGGTGCGGGACGCCGCGCCGGCCAAGTACGGGCTGTATGCGTCGGTGTCCAATTCCCTGGTGGCCGACGGCTGCTTCATAGAGGGCGAGGTCCGCAATTCAATCCTGTTCCGCGACGTGCGGATCGCGCGGGACACCCACATTGAGAACAGCATCGTAATGCAGGGGGCGATCATCTGCGAAAAGACCTCCTTAAACTGCGCGGTGCTTGATAAGGACGTGGTCATCAAGGCCAGCCGGAACCTGAGCGGGGCGGAGGACTACCCCCTCTTCATTGACAAGGGCACCGTCGTCTGACGCCGTACCCGCCGAGAAAGGAGCGAATCATCGTATGAAGGTGTTGTTTGTTACCAGCGAGGCGGTCCCCTTTGCCGCTTCCGGCGGCCTGGCCGACGTATCCGGGGCGCTGCCCCACGCGCTGCGGGAGCGGCTGGTCGGCTGCCGGGTGGTGCTGCCGCTGTATGAGAGCGTGCCGCAGGAGCTCAGGGAGAACATGACGTTCCTGACCAGCCTGTCGGTGCCGGTCGCCTGGCGGCGGCAGTACTGCGGCGTGTTTGAGGCGCGGTACAACGGGGTGATTTACTACCTGCTGGACAACCAGTATTATTTCAAGCGTCCCGGCCTGTACGGGCATTACGACGACGCCGAGCGGTTCGCCTTCCTGTCCCGCGCGGCGCTGGAGATGCTCAGCTGCATTGATTTTAAGCCGGATATCCTCCACGCTAACGATTGGCAGTGCGCGCTGGTGCCGGTGTATTACTCCCTGTTTTATGCGCAGCGGGAGGGGTATGAAAATATCAAGACCGTGTTCACCATCCACAACATCCAGTACCAGGGCAAATACGGCATGGAAATCCTGGAGGATGTGTTCGGCATCCCGCAGGACGCCCGCTCGCTGGTCGAGCAGGACGGCTGCGTCAACCTGATGAAGGGCGCGATTGAAACCGCCCACAAGGTCACGACCGTCAGCCCGACCTATGCCAAGGAGATCCTTGACCCCTGGTATTCCCACGGCCTGGACAGCATCCTGCGGGCCCGGGAATGGAAGCTGACCGGGATTTTGAACGGGATTGACACCGTCAGCTACGACCCGGCCACCGACCCCGACATCTACGCCCACTATTCGGCGGATGACCCGGCCGGCAAGGCGGAAAACAAGCGCGCCCTGCAGGAGCGGCTGAGCCTCCCGCTCCGCGCCGACGTGCCGATGATTGCGATGGTCACCCGGCTGGTCTCCCACAAGGGGCTGGACCTGGTCAAATATGTGCTGGGCGAGCTGCTGCAGGAGGACGTGCAGTTTGTGCTGCTCGGCTCCGGCGACTGGGTGTACGAAAACTTCTTCCGGGAGATGCAGGACCGCTTCCCGGACAAGATGCGGTACTGCTACGGCTTTGTGCCTGAACTGGCCCGCAAAATCTACGCGGCGGGGGACATCTTCCTCATGCCATCCAAGAGCGAGCCGTGCGGCCTTTCCCAGATGGTGGCCTGCCGGTACGGCACCGTCCCCGTGGTGCGGGAGACCGGCGGCCTCAAGGACAGCATCACCGACTGCGGCGACGGGCAGGGGCTGGGCTTTACCTTTAAAACCTACAACGCCAACGATATGCTCTACGCCCTGCACCGCTCCCTGGGAGCCTATGCCAATAAGCACGACTGGCCCGTCCTGGTTGACCGCGCCATGCGGGCCGACTTCAGCTGGGGACGCTCGGCCAACGAGTATATCCGCCTCTACCGTTCGCTGGTTAAGGAGGGGTAACGCGGCCTCCCGAGGGGCCGGTCGCAGCGATCGCCGGGATGGTCCGGAAAATTTTAAGGGGGCTGCTGCAAAACGAAGCCTTTTGCAGCAGCCCCCTTTGGCTTTGGAAAAGGGACAAAAACCGGGCGGCATGGGCGTGAGCGGCGCCGCCCGCTTCTCCGGAGGGCGCTTCCCCGCCGCGGTTCAGGGGGCCGGGCTGGAAAATACGGTGCGCAGGAGGGATTCCAGGACAACGCAGCCTGAGAGAAAAGGGATAAAGAAGAGCAGGGCGCTAAAAATATCAAAGAGGATGCCCGGGACAGACGGACGCTTTCTCCGCAGCCAGGCATAGAGGGCCAGGAGCAGGACAAACCCCAGGAGGCTCAGCATACCGACGAGCATATAGCCCGGATAGGTTCGGGGATGCTGCGCTGTGACGCCCCATCCCAGGATAATATATGCGCCCAAGGCGCTGTAAGCCCCCGATGCGCCCAGGGCAGACAGCCCCATCGCTGCGCCGGTGGTTTTCACCGAGCAGCCGGCTGCGACGGCTTTGTAAAGGAGCAGGGCCAGGAGGCTCCCCGCCAGGAGGGCCGCGCCGAAAAGGGCGAGGAAGCCGAAGATCCCATGTCGGTCGGAAAAGAGGGAACCGGCCGCGTCCCACCCGGCTTTTGCCTGCGCGCCGCCCGGCAGGCCCATCGCCGAATGCTGGAGGAAATAGGGCGTAAGCAGCCCGATCCCCAGGCGGAGGCGCCCGGCCGCTTTGGGGCGGCGCTCGGCGGCGGAAAAGGCACGGCGTCCGGCCGTTTTCCTCTTTTCATCCGGGCAGGGGGAGGGTATAATGAAGATATAACCCAAGCGGCCGCAAAAAAAGAAATGCGGCGCCGCCCGAAGCCCAGGGCTGCCTGTAAATTTGTAGGAGGGAAAGCCATATGAGCGGTATGGTCCTGAAAAACGCCACCGTATACAATGAAGAGTTTATGCCGGTACGCGCGGATGTGGAAACCGAGGGGGAATGGATCGCCTCGGTCGGCAGCGCCGGCGGGCAGGGGGAGGAAATTGACCTGACCGGCTGCACCGTGATCCCCGGTCTGATTGATATCCATATCCACGGCTGCGCGGGGTTTGACACGGGCGACGCGACGCCCGAAGCGCTAAAGGCTATGTCGGACCGCCTGGTGCGCTGGGGCGTCACCTCCTTCTGCCCCACTTCAATGACCCTGCCGTTTGAAGAGCTGGAGCGGATTTTCGCCAACGTCGCCTCCTCTATGCAGGCGGTGGACGGCGCGTATATCCAGGGGATCAATATGGAAGGGCCGTATATCGCCGCCTCCAAAAAGGGGGCGCAGAACGCCGCTTATGTCCGCAGCCCCGACAAGGAGGAGTTCCGCCGCCTGTACGACGGCTGCGGCGGGCTGATCCGCCTGGTCGATATCGCGCCCGAATGCCCCGGCGCAGGGGAGTTCATCCGGGAGGTGCAGCCCTACTGCCCGGTGTCGATCGCCCACACGGCGGCCGGCTACGAGGAGGCGGTCCGGGCCATGGAGGATGGCTGCCGCCATGTGACCCATCTGTACAACGCGATGAGCGGGCTGACCCACCGGGCGCCCGGCGTGGTCGGCGCGGTGTTTGACCGGGCGCGGGGCTGCGGGCTGCGCGCGGAGCTGATCTGCGACGGGTTCCACATCCATCCCGCCGCGCTGCGCATCGCGTTCCGCCTGCTTGGCGAGGACGGCTCCGTCATCGTCAGCGATGCGATGCGGGCCGCCGGGCATACCGACGGGGAGTACGACCTCGGCGGGCAGGCCGTCACCGTCCGGGACGGCAAGGCCCTCCTGGCCGACGGGACGATTGCCGCCTCCACCACTAACCTCTATGAGGAGTTCAAGAACGTCATCCGTTTCGGCGTCCCGATGAAGCAAGCGGTGAAGTCCGCTACCATCAACCCCGCCCGCGCCATCCGGGCGGACGACGTGACCGGCTCGATCCAGCCGGGTAAGCGGGCCGACCTGCTGGCGCTTGACGAGGAGCTGAACATCAAACTGGTGGTGGTCAAGGGGGAGATCAAGGTCGACAACCGGTGATGTCCCGGGCGGGCAGCCGCCGGGGTCATGCCGGCGTTCGGCGCGGGGAGCCCATCCCCAGTCCGCGTCTGGGAAAGGGCTTTTTGTGGGGAAGCGGCTCCCTGAGAGCTGTTCCCGCTTAGGCTTATAAGGGGCAGCGCCGGCCGGAGAGGCAAAAAGGGCGGCGGCCGGTTCCAGGCCGTGATTTCTTCGGTATGCCGCAGGCGTCCGCCGTGCGGCAGGGAGACGCCCGCTTCCCCTTGTGCAGCGGGAACACGCCGGCGGCGAGGAGGCTTTGGCGGCCGGCTGATGGCCCGGTCGCTCCGGGCCCTTTTTAGCGTACAACACAAAAAAATCGTGTCTGTTCGGGGTTGGAATTGGCGGTTTCCCTTGACTTGTTGCCTCCCGCGCGGTATGATAAAGACAAATCTGGACACAATACCGATTGTAGGAGGTCATAGATGATGAAGGAAAAAAGCTCCAAACTGGCGTTTATCGTGACATTGGCGGCGGTTGTCGCCGCGCTGACGACGGTGGCGGTCCTTTTTGCACGGATGCTTATGAAGAAAAAGGCGCTGTGCGCGTATAACGACACCATCGACTACGATTTCGACGATTTTGATGACGGCGAGGACGACGAATGCGGCTGCTGCGCCTCCGAGGCGGAGAAGCCGGTCCAGATCCCGCTGGCGAAGCCCGAGGACGAGGAAGCGCAGAAGGAGGACTGAGCCTTCCGCCCGGCCGGCAGGGCTTTCGGCCGGATGCGCGAAGAAAGCCTAAAGGGAAAACAGGAAAACGGCCGGCGGCAAGCTGCCGGCTTCCGGGAAGCCTCCCGGGCAAACGACAGGCCGTTTGCCCGGGAGGCTTTTTGCCTTCCCAAGCCCGGCACGGCGTCCCGCCGCTTTTTCCGCCTCCGGCTGCTGCGCCGGGCACGGGCAGCAGGATACGGCGGGAGGGAAAAAGGAGAACGGGTGCGAAGAGTTACAAAGGAAAAACAGGGCTTTCCTGCCGGATTTCAGCGCTTTGACGGGTTGAACCGCCGCCCGATTTTTGGTATACTGATGGCTGATAAAAAAATAACAAGCGCGGTCCGGCGGTAGTCCGGCGCGCCGGGGTAGCTTGAGGAGGAGACCTTTTGGATTTTATTATGCGGGCGGTTGAAGCGGTCAACGGCTTTTTGTGGGATTTTGCGCTGCTGTTCCTGTTGTGCGGGACGGGGATCTATTTTACTATCCGGCTGCGGTTTGTCCAGGTGCGCAAATTCATCGCCGGGATAAAGGCGGTGTTCGGCAACATCCGCCTGCGGGGGGAAAAGGCCAACAAGGACGGGATGAGCTCCTTCCAGTCCCTGACTACGGCGGTGGCCGCGCAGGTGGGGACGGGAAACATTGCCGGCGCCGCCACCGCGATTGCAGCGGGCGGCCCGGGCGCGATTTTCTGGATGTGGGTGTCCGCCTTTTTCGGGATGGCTACCATCTTCGCGGAGGCTACGTTGGCCCAGCAGTTCAAAACCCGAGTGGACGGGGAGGTTACCGGCGGCCCGGTGTATTATATCCGGGCGTTTTTCACCGGGAAATTCGGGAAATTCCTCGCGGGCTTTTTTTCGGTGGCGATTGTCCTGGCGCTGGGCTTTATGGGCAATATGGTGCAGTCGAATTCCATCGGCGTGTCCTTTCAATCCGCCTTCGGCTTCCCCCCGCTCGCCGTGGGGGCGGTGGTAGCGCTGGTGGCCGCGTTTATCTTCCTGGGCGGGGCGCAGCGGATCAGCTCGGTGACGGAAAAGCTGGTCCCCCTGATGGCGCTGCTGTATGTGGCGGGGTCGCTGGTGGTGCTGGCGGCCAATTTCCGGCATATTCCCGACGCCTTTGCACAGATTTTTGTGCTGGCCTTTTCTCCGCAGGCGATCGCGGGCGGCGTCGCCGGCGCGACGGTGCAGAAGGCGATCCGCTATGGGGTGGCCCGCGGCCTGTTTTCGAATGAGGCGGGGATGGGCTCCACCCCCCATGCCCACGCCCGCGCTAAGGTCAAGCACCCCTGCGAGCAGGGCGTCGTCGCCATGATCGGCGTGTTTATTGATACCTTTGTGGTGCTGACCCTGACGGCCCTGGTGATCCTGACGACCGGGGCGCTCAGCTCCGGCAAGGATGGGGCGGAGCTGGCCCAGCACGCGTTTAATTCGGTATTCGGCGCTTTCGGCAACGGCTTTATCGCTGTTTGTATGCTGTTTTTCGCCTTTTCCACCATCATCGGCTGGTACTTTTTCGGGGAGGTCAACGTCCGGCACCTGCTGGGGAAAAAGGCGGTCAAGCCTTATGCGGCGCTGGTGGTGCTGTTTATCCTCCTTGGCTCCGGCCTCAAGGTGGATTTGGTGTGGAGCCTTTCCGATATGTTCAACGGGCTGATGGTTATCCCCAACCTGATCGGCGTGCTGGCCCTCAGCGGGGTGGTCGTCCTCCTCTGCCGCCGGTATGAGGCGGGAAACCTCTCCCCGCTGCAGTGGCGCCGGCAGCCGCGCCGGCGGGATCGTGCCCCGGCCGCGGGAACGGCGGCTCCAGCGGAGGCGCAGGGCGGCGATGAGGAAGAGACCGGCGTATAAGGGCGCTGTGGGAAGGGGCGGACGGCCCGCTCCGATAAAAAGCAAAGGGGGGCATCGTGGGATGCCCCTTTTTTTGCTGCCCGGCCTTTCCCAGAGCCCCGCCGACGCGGCTTCGGCGGCTTTGCACCTGCCGCGGCAGAGTGTGCGGGAAACGCCGGCCGGGGCGATGCCTCTGCAAGGGCGGCTGCCTTGACATATGGGCATATGCACGATATAATATTGGCATTGCGGCTTGTATGTACGCGCCTGCCGCGGGAAGGGGGAAACGGGATGCCGCGAAAATCCAAATGCCGCCTAGTCTGCGGGGAACCGGCCTGCCGCCGTTTCCTTCCGCAGTCATCCTCGGAAGGGGTGAAAGCGGAGCCGGTGCGGCTGAGCGTAGAGGAACTGGAAAGCCTGCGTCTGTGCGACTACGAGGGACTGGAACAGGGGCAGGCCGCCGCCCGGATGGAGATTTCCCGCGGCACCTTCCAGCGGATCCTTTACGCCGCCCGGCGCAAGGCCGCCCAGGCCCTGATTACCGGGGCGGAGCTGACTATCGGCGGCGGGCGCTATGCCGTGCGGGAGGGGTGCTGCCCCCATGCCGGCGGCTGCCGCCACCCGGGCGCGCGCTGTTGCCAGGGGATGCATCCCGGCGGGAAAGCGCCGCCGGAGCCTCGCTCCGAGACGCGCGGTGAAACGCCGGGAAAGGGCGGGCCGCCGTCGGAATAGCCGGCCATGCACAAGGACGCTGCCGGAGGCGGCTTGCCTTGCGGTCGGCTTCTCGTCCCGCAGGGGCTGCCTCGGCCGGCGGGAAGGAATCTAGGACAGCGCGAGCTTGGCTCCGCGCAGAGAAAGGGAGTAAGGACAATGAAAATCGCTGTCACTTATGAAAACGGGCAGGTATTCCAGCACTTCGGGCATACGCAAACCTTCCTGATCGCCCAGACGCAGGGGGATTCCTATACGACCGCCCTACTGGATGCCCAGGGGAGCGGGCACGGCGCGCTGGCGTCGCTGCTCAAGCAGAACGGCGTGGACGTGCTGATCTGCGGCGGCATCGGCGGCGGGGCCAAGGCGGCGCTTGAGCAGGCGGGCATCGCGCTGGTCGCGGGTGCGGCCGGCAGTGCGGAGGAGCAGGTGCGCGCCTACCTGGCCGGCACCCTGCAGAACAACCCCGCCGTCACCTGCACCCATCACAGCCATGAGGAAGGCCACGCCTGCGGGGATCACGGCTGCGGCGGCCATCACCACGGGGACGGCCGCGCCTGCGGGCGGCATTGACGGGGGTTCGCCGTGGACAAGACGATGATGGCGCTGGTGTACAAGGGGGCGGGCCGCGCCGTCCTTGAGGAGCGCCCCGTCCCCGTTCTGCAGGATGCGCGGGACGCGGTGGTACGGGTGACCCTTTCGACCATCTGCACCAGCGACCTGCATATCCTGCGCGGCGCGGTGCCCCGGGCCAAGGCGGACACCGTGCTCGGCCACGAATTTGTCGGGGAGGTGGTGCAGGCCGGCTCCGCCCTGACCGGGCTGCGGCCCGGCGACCGGGTGGCGGCCAACTGCATCACCTTCTGCGGGGACTGCTGGTTTTGCCGCCGGGGGTTTATCAACAACTGCGAGCGGGGCGGCTGGGAGCTTGGCTGCCGCATAGACGGCTGCCAGGCGGAATATGTCCGCGTCCCCTTCGCCGACCAGGGGCTGACCCGCATCCCGGACGGGGTGAGCGACGAGAACGCCCTCTTCCTGGGGGATATCCTGTCCAGCGGCTATTTCGGGGCGGAGCTGTGCGAAATCCGTCCCGGGGACACGGTGGCGGTGATCGGCGCCGGGCCGGTGGGGCTGTGCGCGATGGCGTGCGCCACCCTCTTTGGGGCGGGGCGGGTGGTCGCCCTCGATGTGGACGAGAGCCGGCTGGCCGCCGCCAAGGCCAGGGGGCTCTGCACCGATGCGGTCAACCCCGCGCGGGAGGACGCGGCCCGGAGGGTGCTGGAGCTGACCGGCCGGGGCGCGGACGGGGTGATTGAGGCCGCCGGCGGAGAGGACACCTTTGAAACGGCGTGGAGGATCGCCCGTCCCAACGCGGTGGTAGCCCTGGTCGCAATGTATGAGCGGGACCAGGCGTTCCCTCTGCCGCGGATGTACGGCAAGAACCTGGTTTTCAAGACCGGCGGGGTGGACGCCATCCACTGCGGCCGGCTGATGGAGCTGATCCGGGCGGGGAGGCTGAACACCGACTTCCTGATTACCCACCGGGGCCCCCTCAACCGTATCCTGGAGGGCTACCGCGTGTTTGAGGGGCGGCAGGACGGCTGCCTAAAGTGGGCGGTCACCCCCTATGAGCGGTAGACCGACACAATCCGGCGGCAAGAAAAGAAGGGCCTGCTTGAAAGACAGGCCCTTCTTTTCTTGTCGGAATGTCCCCGCCGAAGCACGCCGGCCCCTATTCGGCAATGCCGAATTCCGAGAGCTCCAGTTCCTTGTTGTGCTCCGTCGCCCAGGTGATGTTCCAGCTGTTGGTAAAGAGCAGCAGATACCGGTCGCGGAAGTCCTGCACCACCTTGGTGTCGGAGGTGAGGTCGAGGGTTTTGGGGTCGAGGTCCTCGTTCTGGATCCAGCGGATGTACTGGTAGGAAAGGGGCTCCCGCCGGATGTCGACCGAATATTCGTTTTTCAGCCGGTACTCGAGCACCTCAAATTGCAGCACGCCGACCACGCCGACAATGACCTCCTCCATGCCGGTGTGGGGCTCGTGGAAAATCTGGATGGCGCCCTCCTGCGCAATCTGGGTGACGCCCTTGACAAACTGCTTGCGCTTGAGGGTGTCCACCTGCCGCACCCGGGCGAAATGCTCCGGTGCGAAGGTGGGGATGCCCCGGAAGCGGAATTTCACCGAAGGGTCGCACAGGGTATCCCCGATGGAAAAGATCCCGGGATCAAACACGCCGATGATGTCCCCGGCGTAGGCTTCGTCAATAATCTCCCGCTCCTGCGCCATGAGCTGCTGGGGCTGGGAGAGCTTGATCTTTTTGCCGCCCTGCACATGCAGAACCTCCATCCCCTTTTCAAACCGCCCGGAGCAGATCCGCATAAAGGCGATCCGGTCGCGGTGGGCCTTGTTCATGTTGGCCTGGATTTTGAACACAAAGGCCGAGAAGGGCTGCTCCACCGGGTCGATGACGCCGTCCTCGGCCTCCCGCGGAAGGGGGGAGGTGGTCATTTGCAGGAAGGATTTCAGAAAGGGCTCCACCCCGAAATTGGTCAGCGCGGAGCCGAAGAAGACCGGGGAGAGGGTCCCGGCCCGCACGGCGTCGAGATCGAATTCGTCCCCTGCGCCGCCCAGCAGCTCGATATCGTCCGCCAGCCGCCGGTGCTGGTCGGCTCCAATCAGGCCGTCCAAGCCGGGGTCGCCCAGGGTGGCTTTGACCGTTTCCACCTCCCGCTGGCCGTTGTTGGCCACAAAGGAGAGGATCTCCTCCTGCTGCCGATCGTAGACGCCCATGAACTCCTTGCCGGAGCCGATGGGCCAATTCATCGGGGTGGTGCGGATGCCGAGCTCCTTTTCAATTTCGTCGAGCAGGTCGAAGGGGTCCCGCGCCTCCCGGTCCATTTTATTGATAAAGGTAAAGATAGGGATATGCCGCATCACGCAGACCTTGAACAGCTTGCGGGTCTGGTTCTCCACGCCCTTGCCCGCGTCAATGACCATGACGGCGGAGTCCGCCGCCATCAGGGTGCGGTAGGTATCCTCCGAAAAATCCTGGTGGCCGGGGGTGTCTAGGATATTGATGCAGTACCCGCCGTAGTGGAACTGCATGACCGAGGAGGTGACCGAGATCCCGCGCTGTTTTTCGATTTCCATCCAATCCGAAACCGCGTGCCGGGCGGTCTTTTTGCCCTTGACCGAGCCGGCCAGGGCAATGGCCCCGCCGTAGAGCAGCAGCTTTTCGGTCAGGGTGGTTTTCCCGGCGTCCGGATGGGAGATGATGGCAAAGGTGCGCCGCTTTTCGATTTCGGCGCGCAGGGCTTCCTGGCGTTGATCGGGCAAGTCGATTCCTCCATGTCTGGCTGGATTGCGGGCGGCGGGAGAGCCTGGCCGCTCAACTATTAACCATACCATTTTTCCCTACGCTGTGCAAGCCCCATCCGCGCCGCGCGGGGATTTTCTTTCCCGGTCGGCTCCTGGCGGATGCCCCGGTGCCTCAAGACGGCATTCTGCCCGGCCGTTCCGCCGCCCGTCCGCATAATCGCCTTTGCCGCCGCATAGGTATAAAGCGTAAACCTTGATGAGGCAGGCGGACGCGGGGGAGAGGCGGAGACAATGGAGGGCCGCCGGGCGCCCGCGGGGGATCCGGCCTTGTGGGAAAGGGAGAGTGGTCAGTGTGAAAGGGGCCGTAGAGGAACGGGCGATTGAGCTGGGCGAGTATATCATTGAAAATAACGCGACGGTCCGCGCCGCCGCCGGGAAGTTTCATATATCCAAATCCACTGTACATAAGGACGTATCCGACCGCCTGCGGGAGGTCAATCCTCAGCTGTACGGGCGGGTCCGCCGGGTGCTGGAGCAGAACAAGGCGCAGCGGCATATCCGGGGAGGGATCGCCACCCGGAACAAGTACCTGCACACCCCGCATCCGGAGGAGCGCGCGGCCGGGGCACAGAAGCCGGAGGAGGCGCTCGGAAAGCAGCGGGACAGCCAGACGTAAGGCGGGTACGCTGCGGAAAGGCGAAAATCACCGCATCCGCAATCAGGAGGCGGTGATTTTTTCGCCGGCCGAGGGGATAGGCCTGCTCTCTTTGGGGAGAAAGCAGAACGGACGCCCGGCAGATGAGGCGGGATGGGGAGGGGACCGGGCAGGCAATGCCCTCGCTTCCCAGGTCGGCCGCCTTGCCCGGATTCCCGCCTGCTCGGCCTGCAGACGGAGGGAGACGTTTTTCCCGCGCACAGGGGCGTTTCCGCCTATGCGGGCGGTCGCCCCCGGCAAAGCCTGGGGCTTGATGCCGGCCAGCTGCTCAAAAGGCATGGGAGAACCCGTCCTGGCGTCGCTTGTCATGCCCCCGTAAACGGGCGTGGCCCTTTTGGAAACCACTTCCATCTTTTTGGCTGTCTGTATAGCCCCTCGCTTCGCCCGATGCGGGAAGCGCGTCAAAGCCAGGACGCTCCTTTCATGCATCCAAAAGAAAGGCCCGGAAGGCTCTGAAGAGCTTCCGGGCCTTTTTGCCGAGCGGTTTACGGTCAATAGACGCAGCGGGCTGCTTCTTCCGCAAAAGCGCGGATAAGCGCCGGGTCGGCGTCAAAAAAGTGGTCGGAGGGGCTGAGGATAAAGCCGCCGCCCCCGCCGGCCGCTTCAAAGCAGCGGCGCACCTCCCGGCGGGTGTCCTCTGGGGTGCAGCCCTGGAAGAAATGCTGCTGGTCCAGGCCGCCGATCATGCAGACCTTATCCCCAATGCGGCGCTTGGCCTCCGCCAGGTCGGTGTCGCCGCCCATCCCGGGCGGGGTAAAGGTTTCCATCGCGTCGGTCCCCATCGCGGCGATGTCCTCAAGGATCGGCATCATGCCGCCGCAGGTGTGGTAAACGATCCGTTGGCTGGCTTCGTGGGCGGCGGCGATGATTTGGCTGTCATACGGCGCGACAAATTCGTTGAAGATTTTGGGGGAGATCACAGTGGTCGACGCGTCGCCGCCTCCCAGCTCGAAGAGGTCGAAGCGGGCGCCCTTGCTGGAGCGCATCTGGTCGATTTTCGGCTTTTGCACAATCGCCAGCAGCTCATGCACCCACTGCGGGTCGTCGTAGCATTCCATAATCATATTTTCCACGCCGTACAGGCAGCATGCCTGCTGCCAGCATCCAGGCTGCCCGAAGATATCGCCGCTGAACACCGCACCCCGGATCAGATATTCGGGGTATTCGTCTGCCGTCCGGTTGGCCTGCTCGACGTCGATATAGGGGGAGGGCATGTACTTGGCCAGCAGCTCAATGTCCTTTTTCTCCTTAATTAGATGCTCGGTCAGCCAGCAGGTGGTTTCGCTGTATTCCAGGGTAAGGCTCAGGCTGCCGCCCGGGGTATCAATGGTGTAATGGGTCGCCGGATACTGGCCGGAATGGTCGTCCACGGAGGTCACCCTCCAGTTCTCGAGATCCTCCGGCCGGTATTGGTCGGCGTTCAGCCAGACGATGGGGTTTAAGCCCATCTCCTGGAAAAAGGCCAGGTTGTCGATCCCGCCCATGTATTTGTTGAGGAAATAGGGCATCAGGTGATGGGTGGTGGCCGGCAGATGGTCGGCCTTTTGGCGTTTCAGCGCTGTTACCAGCCGCTCTTTCGGGGTCATTGGTTACACCTCCGGAAAAATTCTATAGCCAGCGCGCCGGAGCTCTTGTGCGTCCCGGTACGCCAGCCGGGCCTCAATACGCGCCGTACTTCTTGACCGTGTCGATAATGGCCTGGTAGGTATCCAGGCTCACCGCGTTGGGGATTGAGTGGTCGGAGGAGAAGATATAGCCGCCGTTTTCCTTGACCACGGGCAGCAGCTGCTCCAGCAGGGGAAGCACCTCGTCCCGGCGGTCCATCCGGGAGGCATCCACGCCGCCGTGGAGGACCAGCCGGTCGCCGTATTCCTCCTTCAGCTTATAGATATCCATGCCGGCCTTGATCTCAATGGGGTTGAGCGCGTCCACCCCGGTTTCAAGGATTGCCGGGATCAGCGGCATGATATCCCCGCAGGAATGCAGGTGCGCCCGGATGCCGTGGGCGTGCGCCCAGTCCACCGCCCGCTTATGCACGGGCTGGAGCAGCTCGCGGTAGGTCGCCTCCGAGAAGAAGGGCGTCCCCTTATAGCCCATGTCGTCGTACCAGAAAATGCTGTCCACGGTATACCCGGCGTCCCACAGCATATCAAAATGGGCGATTGAGCGGTCCAGGTAGGTGTTGAACATGTCCTTGACCCATTCCGGCTCCTCCATCAGCGCGATCAGCAGCGTCTCGGTGCCGCACATCCAGGAATGGGTGACGTCAAAGCCGAACCAGAAGCCGGCCTGGATCCAGCGCCCCTCCGCCTTCCAGCGGGGGTAATTCTCCTGAAGGTAGGCCCAGTCGATGCGGTCCTTGTCCACCGTCATGCGGGCTTTGGCCTCTTCCCACTTTTCCGGCGTGGTGATGGTGAAATCCAGGAACTCCGGCGTAGCGTCCTCCTCCTTGAGGTCCCTGGTGGTCACCCCCCAGGGCGAGGTCTGGATGACATAGCGGTCGGTTTCCTCTAGGATGCGGTGCTCGTACCGGGGGCTGATATCAACGTTGATGCGCTCGCATTTGTCGATATCAAAATAGTCGCGCCAGTCTATGCCGGCCGGCATCCCCTCCCGGTGCCAGCGGTTGAGCGTCCCTTGCCAGGGCGTGTCAATCACCGGCACCCGGTCGGCCTCCCGGTGCTCAAACATGCGGGTTACCCGTTCCTTTGTCGTCATTGGACTCCTCATTGGCTGAAACCCCTTTCTGCAGCAGGCGGCGATTCTGCCCGTATTGTACCAGAGAATGCAGGCGCGTACAAGCCCTGCACCGGTTCGCTTGCAAAGCCGGCCGGTTAAGGCGGTGCTCAAGGAGGCCTGTAGGCTGGAAGGCGAGGGAAATCTCGCTAAAGGGAAACGCGGGTTCCGACTACGATACTGTCACCCTCTCCTTTGACTTTGAATCGGTTGAGGACTGCAACGCCAAGATAGAGACGTTCTTCGGCGAGAATGGCCCGTTTGTTGGTGCGGTGCTGACGGTGGACGAGGACGAAGAGAAGGACGGGGGGTTCAACCCTGTGCCGGTGATCGCTGCGGCGGCGGTTGTCGTAGCCGCCGCGGTAATCGTCGCCGTGGCCCTCGTACTCAAGAAGCGCAAGGGGAATCCCCAAAAGTAAGAGGGGCTGCCCGGCTGGCGCTCCCACGGATAAGGCAGACGCCGGCTCCCTTGCCCAGTGGGACGATGGCGCCGGGCCTCCGCAAACAGAATCAACAAACACAAAGGGATCGCTGCAAAGTCTTTTTGCAGCGATCCCTTTTCTGCGCGCGGATGCTCCGGGCCCGGCCCGTTCCGGAACGGGCCGGCCGGGGCTTGGGGATTATGCCGCCGGGTCGGGGGCGGTTTCTGCGGCGGCAGGGGCGGCCTCGGGGGCGGTGGCGGAAACCGTGAGATCCTCGGCGGGGGCTTGCTCGTAGGCGCCGTCGGCGGTCGCGACGATTTCCATATTGTATTCGTAAAACTCCTCTGTAAGGAAATCGGGCACCATGTCCTTTTCAACATTGACGTAGATCACCGGGAATTCCCAGGAGATGTCGAGGGCGTAGACCGGCTGGCTTAGGTCAACCGGCGTCCCCCGGTTCTCCTCATACCGGTCGAGTAGCTCGTTGATGAAGGCTTCCGCCCTCTTGTATCCCACCTCGGAGAAGGCCGAGGTGTCGAAGTTGACGATGGCGTCGTCCGACTCCCCGTCGGAGAGATGGAGCCCCGAAACCGAAACCGAGTACCAGCGGGAAGACACCTCTTTCCGCAGGGCCTGCACGTCGATGGTATCCTCGGCCCGGTATTTCAGGTACAGCTCGGTCGTCCGGGGCAGGAGGGTGGACAGGGGGAAGCTGTTGGAGTAGAACTCCGAGCCGACGTCCCCCGACAGATACACCCGGGTCGACAGGAAAACGTCGCCGTCGGCATTGCTCCAGATGGCGGCGTTGTCGTATTCGGTGACGCCGTTGACCAGGCTGTACCACGCGTCAAACCCCATCGCCGCGATGTCCTCTTTCAGGCGCTCATATAGGGCGGCGCACTGCGCGGCGCTGCAATCGGCCACGTTGAAGGAAAAGGAGTCGCTGATCGGGGGGAGGTCCATATACGCAGCCTGGTACTGCTCGCTTTCCTGCATCCTTTGGAGGATCTGCTGGCTCTCCCCATACTGGAAGGACAGGCGGCGGGTGATGGTGCCGGAATCGGTGCGGATGTCGACCACCATCCGCCGGGTGCCGTCCCCCCAATAGGTGGCTCCCTGGCCGGTGACTTGGATCCGGAGGCGGTCGGCCACCAGCCGTCGGACGGAGGCGTCCTCCAGCGCCACATTGCCGGCGCGGGCGTCCAGATAGCTGTCGGTGTATTGATCCATGTGGAAGGTGACGCTGCGGATCTGGTCGGCCGTCGGAAGCTGGGCGTTGACGACCGATCGGACGACAGAAAAGCTGCCGATAAAGGCGATGTTGAGCACCAGCAGGATGCCGAGCGCCGGCACCGCCTTCCAGAGGTTGCGCACCTTGCGGGTGGTCAGGAGCTCATACAGGAAGTAGACGGCCAGGGCGATCAGGTAATAGACCAGGCACTCAAAGCCGTCAATGCCGCCGCTTACGATGCCGGCGCAGGGGATCAGGCAGATGAGCATGGCGATCGTCAGCCGGAAAACGGCCTGCAAAATCCGGTTGGGGGCGGCCTGCCCCGCGATCTCGCTGCGCCGGCGGCGGAAGACCAGGCAGGCCAGCACCGCATAGACCGCGCCGACAACCAGGGAATACAGCGCGGCGGTTACGACGTCGGAGGTGTTCGCATTGTAGTGGGAGAAGAGGAAGAAAAACGGGTTGTAGTGCAGGTCAAACAGGGAGTTGTCGCCCATCGGCGGCAGGACGGGGACGAGGCTTCCCAGCAGCTCAAAGTACACCAGCGTCAGCAGGCGGGGCCCGGCGGCGAACATCGCCGTGACCAGGACGTTGGACAGCAGGGTGCCGGTAAAGGCCATCGCCAGGGCGGTGACGGCGGCGCTGAACAGCCCCGAGGCCATCGCGAAGAACAGGCAGGAGGCGACCTTTGCCGCCGAGGGGAAAACGACCAGCGCCGTGTGGCAGAACAGGTACAGCCCCACCACCGCGGTCACGGCGGCCAGAATCACGCCGATCCACACCCAGGCCAGCACGGCGGCGAAAAAGCTGATAAACAGGCTCCCGCGGGTGTTGGGCAGCGCGTGGTAAAAGTCCGCGCTCTCCCGCCGGTTTTGGAAGCGGAAGAGGTACAAGGTCATCAGCAGGGCCGCCGCCATCCCCGCGAGGGGGATCAGCACCGTGAAGTCGGAAAAGGAGATGGTGACCGTCACGTTGGATTGGGCGTAAGAGTAGGAGTAGGGATAGGCGTACCGGCCGACTTCCTCGTAGCAGAGGAGAAGGACCGCCACCTCAAGCAGCACCAGGTACAGCACGCCGAGGACCCGCAGCTGCCGCATCCCCTCCCAAAACATCCGGGGATCCGCATAGGTTTTGGCCAAGGATTTCGTCTGGTTCTGCCCGCTCATTGACCCTGCCCCCCTTCCGCCGTATTCGCCGGGCCCCCCGGCGGTTCGCTGGAAAACGAATAGCCGAGCGCCTCCATCTCGTAGGTGAACACTTCCTCAAGCGTCAGCGGCAGCACGTCCAGGATTGCCGGCTGCTGGGCGCGCAGCCAGGCGACCGCCTGCTCCCGGTCCCCCCGCACGATGAGGTTGGAAACCGAGCCCCGCTTGGAAAAGTGCAGCACGTCAAAGCCGGTGAACAGGGAACGGTCGTATTCCCGCGTGAAGGCGACCTGGATCTTGAACAGCGAGGTCTTGAGGTTCTGCACGTCGCTTTCAAGCACGATCCCTCCCTGATGGAGCAGGGCGAGCTGGTCGCAGGTGTCCTCCAGCTCCCGCAGGGAGTGGGAGGCGATGATGGCGGTGGCCCCCCGCTCCAGCACGTCGCCGCAGATCAGGCTTTTGACCAGGTTGCGCATCACGGGGTCGAGCCCGTCAAAGGTTTCGTCAAAGAACAGGTATTCCGCCCGGCAGGACAGGGCCAGCAGGATGGCGGCCTGCCGCTTCATCCCCTTGGAGAAGCTGCCCAGGGGCTTGGCGGGGTTAAGGCGGAAGGTGCGCACCAGCGAACGGTAGCGCTCCCCGTCAAAGGCGGGATAGGCCGCCGCGTACAGCTTGGCCATCCGGTTTAGGCTGGCGCCGGGCAGAAAATACAGGTCGTCCGGCACATAGGCGGCCCGCTGCTTGACCCGGGGGTTTTCGTAGGCCGGCTCCCCATCGATGAAGACGGCGCCCTGGTCCGCCCGGTAGACGCCGTTGACCAGCCGGAGAAAGGTGGATTTCCCCGCGCCGTTGGAGCCGACCAGCCCGTATACGCAGCCGGCCGGGATGGTGCAGGTGATGCCGTTCAGGGCCGTGAAGTCCCCGAAGCGCTTGACCAGGTTTTCGGTTTGGATCATCCCTTCTCCCGCCTTTCCAAAGGTTCTGTCCCCCGTTTGTTTTCCGGTTCCGGCTCATGGCCCGGGGCGGTTCCCCGTCCCGGCGGTTTCGGCGCGGCGCCCGGGGAAGCGGCGGCCGGCGCGCCCGCCCCGTCCTTAGCCGGGGCCCAGGCGGACGGAGGGGCCTGGTAGCCCCGCTCGACCGCGGCGATGGCCTCCCCCTTTTCAATGCCGGCAAGCGCCAGCCCGCGGGAGAGCTCCTCGATTTGGGCAAGGTCCCGGCGGCGGTACTCCGCCAGCAGGGCGCGGGCGTTTTCCGAGATATAGCAGCCCCGCCCGGGCACCGAACAGAGGATGCCCCGGCGGTCCAGCTCGGCATACGCCTTCTGGATAGTGTTGGGGTTGATCGAAAGCTGGACGGACAGGCTGCGGACCGAGGGGATCTGTTCCCCCGGCTTGATAACGCCGGCGAGCACCAGCCGTTCCAGCTGGTCGATAATCTGCTCGTAGACCGGCTGCCGTGAGAGGGCGTCAATACGGAACACGGCGGGCCTCCTTTCCTTAGATCGCAGGAAACAGCAAACTGTATTACTCAAAATAGTACACATAGATCATAGCAAAAGAGCGCCCCGCTGTCAATATATTTTTGCGGGAGGCGGCGTAAACCTGCCCGGCGGATATTTTCCGGAGGCGGGGCCCGGCTGCTGTGCTGGCTGCCGAAACGGGCTGCCCACCCTGTCCAGGTCGGGGGGCGCATCCGAAAGCACGGGCCAAAATAGAAAAGGCCTCCCGGTTTCCGGGAGGCCGCAGGCTGTCCAAAACGCCGCTTGTCAAAGGATGCCGTCCGAAGCGTGCGCCCGCCTCTTTTCCAGAGGGTGGCGCGGATTTCCCGGCAAGGGCTTCCGGCGTATCCGGCGGGGGCGGCCGGGCGCCCTCGAATTGGGAAAGAGGGGGCCGGGCAAACGGGCAAAGCGCCCCCGCTTCAATCGGCGTCCCGGCCGAAATAGACGCCGTACCAGACCAGGAACATATAGATAGTCCAGATTTTACGGCTGTTGTCCTTCTTGCCGTGGTAGTGCTGGTCCAGGAACTTGACCAGCTCCTCCGTATGGAAGAAACGGTTGGCAGTCGGGGAGGTGAACGCCTGCTTGACGCGGCTGTAATACGTTTCCTGCCGCAGCCAGACCCGGATGGGCACCGGGAAGCCGAGCTTGGGCTTGCTGGCGGCGGAGGCGGGGATGTGCCGCATGGCGGCCTGCCGCATAGCGTACTTGGTGGTCCCGCCCGCGATCCGGTGCTTGACCGGGATGCGGGAGGCGACGGCGAACACCTCTTTATCTAGGAAGGGGACCCGCAGCTCAAGCGAATGGGCCATGCTCATCCGGTCGGCCTTGAGCAGGATATCCCCCACCATCCAGCGGTGGATGTCGAGGTACTGCATCCGGGTTACATCGTCCTGCCCCTGGCAGCGGGCATAGAAATCCGCCGTCTTTTCCGCCGGGTCGGTCGCCGGGATGTTTTTGAGCAGGCGGGCCTTTTCCGCCTTGCCGAACATATAGGCGTTGCCGATGAAGCGCTCCTCAAGCGTCTTGCTGCCCCGGATCAGGAAGGATTTCCCCTTGAAATCGGGCAGGTGGGAGACGAACGCCGCCGCCCCCCTGCGCAGCCAGCGGGGGAGCTTCTGGTATTTGGCCAGGGAGTAGGGCTCGTGGTAGATCCGGTATCCGCCGAACAGCTCGTCCGCCCCCTCGCCCGAGAGCACCACCTTGACGTGCTCCGCCGCCAGCTTGGAAACAAAGTACAGCGCAATGCAGGAGGGGTCGGCCAGCGGCTGGTCAAGATGGTACTGCACCTTTTCCAGCGAGCCCCAGTATTCCTCCTCGCCGATGATGTGGGTGTAGTGCTCAATGCCGACCTCCTTCGCGAGCTCGGCAGCGTAGGTGCTTTCGTTGTAATGCCCGCCGTTGTCAAAGCCTACGGTGAACGCCTTCTGCCCGCCGAAGTAGGAGGCGACGAAGCTGGAATCCACCCCGCTGGACAAAAAGCAGCCGACCTCAACATCGCTGATCCGGTGGGCCTCCACCGAGTCGGTAAAGGCGCGGTCGATCTCGTCGACCGCCTGCTCCAGCGTCATTTCCTCGTCGGGATGGAAGGCCGCCTCCCAGTACCGCTGCTCCTCCACCTTACCCTCCCGGTACCACAGGTAATGGGCGGGGCGCAGGCAGTAGACGTTTTTGAAAAAGGTCTCCCGCGGGACGGAATATTGGAAGGAAAGGTAGCCGTCGAGCGCCTGCTCGTTGAACTCCTTGACAAAGTCCGGGTGCTTGAACAGGCATTTGATCTCGCTGGCCCAGAGCAGCCGGCCGTCCGGCAGCAGGCAGTAGTGCATGGGCTTGATGCCGAAATAATCCCGCGCCAGGAAGAGGGAATGGTCCTGTGTGTTCCAGATGGCGAAGGCGAACATCCCCCGCAGCCGGGTCAGCAGCCCCTCGCCCCATTCCTCAAACCCGTGCACCAGCACCTCGCTGTCGGTCTGGGTGGCGAAGACATGCCCCTTTTCCAGCAGCTCTTCCCGCAGGGTGCGGTAATTGTAGATTTCGCCGTTGAACATCAGCACCAGGGTGCCGTCCTCGTTGTACAGCGGCTGGCTGCCGCCCTCCAGGTCGATGATGCTCAGCCGGCGGAACCCCATGGCGACGCTGTCGTCCGCCCCCTCGCCCGCGGTATAGTACCCCTCGGAGTCCGGGCCGCGGTGGGTGATCTGCGCGGCCATCTCCCGCAGCACCTCTTCCCGGTTGACGACCTGCCCGGTAAACCCGCAAAATCCACACATAGTCCACGCCCAGCCTTTCTGGAGCCGGCAAGCCCGGCCTGTTTCTCGTTGTGATGCGCCCGCCCGGCGCTCCGGCCCGGCGGGCATGTCCTTTTTAGTATACCAGATTTCCCGCCGATTTCCAACGCCGGCGGAAAATTTCCGGGCCCGGGCCGGGGATAAGGGGTGTCCGGCGGAAAAAAGGGGCTTTCGACAGGTTCCTGCCTTGAATCCGCCGGGCAGGGATGCTATAATACCCCCGTAAGGGAAATACCGGAAAAAGCCCCGCCGGCCTTTGGGCGCGGCGGAAGCCCGGGCGGCGCCGGCAGACGGCCTGCTGCTTCGGAAGATAAAGACGGTCCCTGCCCGGCAGGGGAAAGGATGGTTGCAATGCTCGACAGCACGATTCAGGCAAAATACGAACGCTGGCTCCAATGCGCGGGGGAGGATCCCGACCTGCTTGCGGAGCTGCGCGGCGTAGAGGGCGACGAGGAACAGATCAGCGACCGCTTTTACCGGGAACTGGAATTCGGCACCGGCGGCCTGCGCGGCGTTATCGGCGCGGGGGACAACCGGATGAACATCTATACCGTGCGCAAGGCGACGCAGGGGCTGGCGGACTACCTGAACGCCCGGTACCCCTCCTCCGCCGTGGCGATCTCCTTCGACTCCCGGATCAAGTCCGACCTCTTCGCCCGGGAGGCAGCCCGCGTCCTTGCAGGCAACGGGATCCGCGTCCACCTCTTCCCGCAGCTGGAGCCCACGCCGGTGCTCTCCTTCGCGGTGCGGGAGCTGGAATGCCAGGCCGGTATCATGGTCACGGCCAGCCACAACCCCTCCAAATACAACGGCTACAAATGCTACGGGCCGGACGGCTGCCAGATGACCGACCACGACGCGGGCGAGGTGACCGCCTGCATCCGCAGGCTGGATATTTTTAACGACGTTAAAACCGCCTCCTATGAGGAGGCCAAGGCGGACGGCCGGATCGCCGAAATCCCCGATTCCCTGGTTGAGGCGTTCCTAGACCGGGTGCAGGCGCAGCAGGTCAACCCCGGCTTGTGCCGGGAGGTGCCGCTCAACGTGGTATACACCCCCCTGAACGGCACCGGCAACAAGCCGGTGCGGGCGATCCTCGGCCGCATCGGCGTGGGCAAGGTCACGGTGGTGCCGGAGCAGGAGCTGCCCGACGGCAATTTCCCCACCGCGCCCTACCCGAACCCGGAGATTCGCCAGGCGTTTGAGTGCGCCCTCAAGCTGGCGGAGACGGAAAAGCCCGACCTGCTCCTGGCCACCGACCCGGACTGCGACCGGGTGGGCATCGCCGTGCGGGATGGGAAGGGCGAGTATGTCCTGACCACCGGCAACGAGGTGGGCTGCCTGCTGTTAAATTACATCCTCTCCTGCCGCGCGGAGCGGGGCGACCTGCCGCAGGATCCCGTCGTGGTCAAAACCATCGTGACCTCCGACCTCGCGGCCCGCATCGCGGAAAAATACGGCTGCACCCTCGTTGAGGTGCTGACCGGCTTCAAGTATATCGGGGAGCAGATCGGCCTGCTTGAAAAGGCCGGGCATCCGGAGCGGTACATCTTCGGGTTTGAGGAGAGCTACGGCTACCTCTCCGGCACCTATGTCCGGGATAAGGACGCGGTGGTGGCGTCTATGCTCATCTGCGAGATGGCCGCCTATTACAAAAAGCAGGGCAAGACCCTGCTTGAGGTGCTGGATTCCCTGTACGCCGAGTTTGGGGTCTACCTCCATGCCCAAGTCAACGCCGCGTTTGAGGGCGAGCAGGGGATGGAGACCATGCAGAAGCTGATGGAATCCCTGCGGGAAAACCGCCCGCAGGAAATCGCCGGGCTGCGGGTGACCGGCTTTGCCGACTACCTGCGCTCGGTGAAGGTGGACGTTGCAAGCGGCGCGAGCACCGAAATCCACCTGCCCAAGTCCAATGTCCTTTCCTTTGCCCTGGAGGGCGGGGCGGGCGTGGTGGTCCGCCCGTCGGGGACCGAGCCCAAGGTCAAGGCGTACATCACCGCGACCGGCCGCTCCCGGGAGGAGGCGGCCGCCCTGGCGGAACAGCTCACCCAGGCGGCAAAGGAGCTGCTGAAGGGATAGGGCGGTTCCCTAGAAATTATACAAAGCGGCCGGCGGCGCTGCTTTGCGGGATTGGTTCCCGCGGGCGGCGGCGCCGGTGTTTCGTGAAAAAGCGAACCAGGCCGGCGAAGGATTCCGCCGGCCTGGTTCGTTTTCTTATCAAGGGGAGTGCGTTTACGCGTTCTGATAGAATTCGTCCACCGCCGCAAAGAAGGCGTCGATGTTTTCCCAGCTGCTCGCCGGGGGGATATCGCACCCGGAGGAGATGACGAAATTGGGATGCCCGCAGCACTCGCCCATCACCCGCAGCGTTTCCTCGCGGATGGAGGCGGGCGTGCCGTTGCGGAACTGGCTGGCCGGGTCGACATTGCCCATGGCGACGATGTTGTCGGGGATGTGGGAGAGCATCTCCTTCATTGAAATGGAGTTGCCGAAGTGGTACGCGGCGGCGCCGGTACGCAGGATGGAATCGATCATCGCGATGGTGTTGTCCCCGCAGTTGTGATAGATCACCAGGAAATTGTCGTCCTGCACCGCGTCCACGATCTCCTTGACGTACGGTTCCGAAAATTCCTCCGCCAGGCTGGGGGAGAGCAGGCCGGTCAGCGGCTCGGCCATGACGACGCCGGCGGCGCCGGTATTCTCTTTATAGGCGCGGATGTAGCGGATCAGGAACTCGGTGGACTTTTTCAAGGTGATGTGGACCATGTCCGGCTCGTCGTAGCAGTTGGCCAGCGCATCCGACACCCCGATCAGCCGCCCGGCCAGGGAGAAGGGGCCGATCACGCCTGCGAACACGGGGCGGTCGGTGATGAGCTTGCAGGCCTTGCCGATGGCCTCAATATACCGGCCGGTGCGGCCCGCGCCGACGGCGGGAACCGCCAGGGCCTCGGCCTCCTCTTCGCTTTCAACGATGGCGCCGATGACGGTGGGCACCTCGTCGTCGGAAATCCGGATTTCCGAACCGAAGGCCTCTGCTTCCACCGACAGGTCCATCATGCTGACCGACGCGGCGGACTTGGTCCGTTCGGCGATGAGCTTCATCCCCTCCGCCTGTTTGTCGCTGCTGCCAATCAGTTCCCGGACCGTGATCCCCATCAGGCTGGTGCTGGGGAATGAGAGGACCGGCATCGCCCGCTTTACGGGGGCGTGGAGCAGCTCGTTCAGCCATGCCCTGGTATTCATTGTTATCCGTCCTTCCGTCAAATTATGGTATGGTAGGGCTCGCTTGGATTATCTCTATTGTAAGGAAAGGGGCGGGCCATTTCTATGAGCTTTTCGTGGATTTTGGCAGTATTTCGTCCTCTTTGCCGGCTGCGGCGGCTGCCTGCCGCCTCCCGTGCCCTGCCTGCAAGCCGAAGCGGCCCGAAGACGGCGGCCGCAGCCTTTTTCAGCCGGGAAGCGGCGCATGGTACGCCGCTTCCCGGAAAACAGCGGGAACGGATTGGACTATCATCATAAAATTAAAAATTATATAAGAAATTTCTTGTGAATTTCTCTTGAATATTGACGGAAAACGGTATAATATGGGAATATACGGATATCGAGGAACGATAAACGGTGAAACAGCCGTTTATCAAAACCGCCTGCGTCCCTCGCCGGCGTGGAGGCTTTCCTCCGGGGACAGGCTCCCGCGGGTTTCGGCGCGGGTTCGTCCGGCCAGGGCGTTCGCGCCCTCCCCAAAGCTGCGGAGGGACGGATCGGCGGGGCCGGCCGACGCAAACGGGGGATATACGCTGGGAAGCATGGGCAGAGCCGTGTTTCGCAGCAATCCGCAGGAATCGACGAATAAAAGGGAAGAGGCAAAACGGGGCGGGTACCCGGAAAAAGCGCAAAAGGCAAGGCAGGGTATACGCAGCGAATAGACAAGGCAGAAAGGAAGCAGGATTGGCGAAGCCGGGGAAAACGGTTTCCCTGAGGGCGCATCGGGCTAATGCGTGCAGACCGAGAGGAGGGCCGGCGATGAAAGGACGACGGTGCGGGCTGGTTGGTTGTGTGTGCTATCTCTTGTTTTTGCTGGCAGGGGTCTATCTGGGGGCCGCGATTGCCATCCCCACCTTGGGGGGTACGCTGCACTTCGGCGGCGGGGAGAGCGCCTACCCCCGGGACGGCGCCTTCTGGCTGACGGCGGCGGTCGCCGCGGCCTCGCTGCTGTTTTTTGTGCCGGCGCTCGTCAGCGGGATGCGGATGCTGGGCCGTATCCGGCGGGAAGAGCCCTTTACCCGGCGGGAGCTTTGGGTAGGGGCTGTCGGGGTGTGCGGCTGCCTGCTGCCGGCCCTGATGCTTCCGGACGATACGCTGGAGCAGTACCCGATGATGCAGCCGAAATGGCCGCCGCTCCCTTCGGCTGTGGAGCGGTACCTCTGCTTGCAGGAAAGCGGCTGGTTCTCGCTGTTTTTCCTGCTGTCCCTGCTGTCCCTGGCCGCGCTGCTTGCTGCCTACCTGGGCTATGGCCGCCGGGCCGGGCGGACGCTTGTCCGGCCGGAAGCGGCGGGAGAGGGCCGGTAGGGGTGACGGCTTGGCCGCAGCCGCTCGGGGTGGGCGGAGGACGGGGCTTTTGACGTTTTGCATGGGAAATCGGGCGTAAAAAGGGCCGGAAGGCTGCTTCGCCCGTCTGCGTCTATCCCCCCTTGAGGCCGGCTGCGCCGCCTCCTTTCAAGGAAGAAGCTCCGGCGGCGGGCTTACATAAAGGCGGAGAAAAAGGGCCGGAGGAATCCGAGGGATGGAGGGGGATCAAGGGGATTGGACGGAAGGCGGCTTCTACAGGCCGAAGATGGCTTCTACAGGCCGAAGCCGGAAGGGACAGAAAAAGGTAAGAAAAAGTTCAGAGAATCTTTGGATTTTCCCATAAAATTCTCCACCGGAACCCCTGCCGCTCTGCTATAATGAAGATACGGCGCAGGCTTCTCCGGGGAAAAGGGCGCCCGCGCCGCACAAACATAAAGTAACGCAGGGCGGAGGTCCGAAAATGAACGTGCTGGTTGTTGACGACGAAAAGGAAATTGCCGACCTGGTGGAGGTCTGCTTAAAAAACGAGGATATCACGGTATACAAGTGCTACACGGCGGAGGACGCCTTGGCCTGCATTGAGGCGACCCGCCTTGACCTGGCGATCCTTGACGTCATGCTGCCGGGGGTCAGCGGCTTTGACATCTGCCGCCGGATCCGGGAAAAATACACCTTCCCGGTGATTATGCTGACCGCCAAGGGGGAGGAGATGGACAAGATCCTGGGCCTGACCCTGGGGGCGGACGATTACATCACCAAGCCCTTCAGCCCGCTGGAGCTGGTCGCCCGGGTCAAGGCGCAGCTGCGCCGGTACACCCGGTACAACGACGGGACGCAGGCCGAGCAGGACGTGCTCGAATGCGCGGGCCTGGTCATGAACCGCGGCACCCACGAATGCACCCTCAACGAGAAGCCCCTCAGCCTGACCCCGATTGAGTTTTCGATCCTCTGGCTGCTGTGCGAGAACCGCGGCCAGGTTATCAGCGCGGAGCGGCTGTTCCAGGAGGTGTGGGGGGAGAAGTACTACGCCGGCTGCAACAACACCGTCATGGTCCACATCCGCCACCTGCGGGAGAAGATGCAGGGCCCGGGCGGCGGCGCCAGCCTGATCAAAACCGTTTGGGGAGTGGGATATAAAGTTGAACAGTAGCTTCCGCCGCCTGAAGCTGCGCATTGCCGTCCAGGTCCTGCTTATCGGGGCGGGGACGGCGCTGGTCGGCTATCTGATCGCGGCCTATATCATTGACGGGATCTTCCAGGCCCCGTTTGCCGACTCCTTTGTGGCCTTTTGCGAAAACATGCTCGACATGAGCAACGAGGAGGCCATCCACCTGTACCACCGGGTTTTCCGCACCAACAAGGAGTTCTGGCTGCTCTTTGGCTTTACCCTGCTGCTGATGCTGGTGTTTTACATTGCCATGTCCCGCTTCACCCGCTATTTCCGCCTGATTATCGGCGGCGTCGAAAAGCTGACCGACGAGGACGAGGAGCCGATCCTCCTGCCGGGCGAGCTGGATTTTATGCAGAGCAAGCTCAATGCGGTCAAAAGCACCCTGAACCGCCGCAAACGGGAGCTTCAGGAGAGCGAGCAGCGCAAAAACGACCTGGTGGTCTATCTGGCGCACGACATCAAGACGCCGCTGACCTCGGTGGTGGGGTACCTCAACCTGCTCAACGACCAGCCGGATATGCCTGAGCCGTTAAGGGAAAAATATACCGCCATCACCCTGCAGAAGGCCTGCCGGCTGGAGCAGCTCATCAACGAATTTTTTGAAATCACCCGCTTTAATTTGCAGGAGATGGAGCTGAGGCTGGAGCCGTTCAACCTCTCGCTGCTTTTGCAGCAGATGACCGACGAGTTTTACCCCATCCTCGCGGCCCGCGGGCAGCGCGCCGCCGTGACGGTCGGGGAGGACCTGGTGATCCGGGGGGACGCGGACAAGCTGGCGCGGGTGTTCAACAACATCCTGCGCAACGCCTCCTCCTACGGGGAGGAGGGGAGCGAGATCACCGTCTCCGCCGCGATTGAGGACGGCAAGGCCCGCATCGTGTTCCGCAACCGGGGGCAGGAGATCCCGCAGGACCGGCTGGACGCCGTATTTGAAAAATTTTACCGGCTTGATGCCGCCCGCTCCGGGAATACCGGGGGCGCGGGGCTGGGGCTGGCGATCGCCAAGCAGATCGTGCAGCAGCACGGCGGCACGATCACGGCGAAGAGCAATCCCGACTACACGGAATTTACGGTGGAGCTTCCTGTGTAAGGGGGCGCCGTTTGCGTGCCGTCCGGGCAGGGGAAGCCTCTGCCCGGACGGCCTTTTTCATGCTTTAGCCATAGACGGGGAGGATGAGACGGTAGGAAATATCGCGAGCAGAAAGAATCCGAAGGCGCCTTTTCAGGGAAACAGGCCGCTGCACCGCCATGGCTGAGACAAAGGGAAAGCCGGAGCCTCCTCGGTTTCCTTCCTGCCTCTTCCCGTCCCCTGTGCCCCCTGGCGGCTCCTTTTTCGCTTTCCCCGGCGGCGCTTCACGAGGCTCCCGCTGTGCGCATTTCCCGGCCGCGGTATCCCGGCGCGTGACAAATCTGTAAGGAAAGCTTCATCCCCGGTTAAGAAGTCGTTAACGGCTCCTTTCGCGTTTCGTGGTTTACTAGGGATAGGCGCTGCCCGCCCGGCGGACGGCGTCCGCTGCGAAAACGAAAGGATGGACCCACGGTGACGAAATATCTGCGCAAGCCCTCCGCCTTCCGGAATCCCCCGGGACCCGGCGAATCCCGGAAGCCGCCGGCCGCCTTCCGGGACTCCGCTTCGGTCCGGCAGCCCTCCCCGCGCCCGGCGGGCCCGTCACGGGGCCGCCGCCTGGCGGCGCTGCTGCTCTGCCTGGCCCTGCTGGCCGTAGGGGCGGGGACGGCGCTGCTGCTTGGCGGCGTTTCCCGCGAGGACGCGGCGGGGGCTCCGGAAGCGGATGCAGCGGGCTCCGGCCTGACGGGTGCAAGCGGCGTCGGCGGCGGGGATGCCGGCGGGCGGGCAGCTCTGTCCGGTCTGACCGCCCAGAGCGCCCTGCTCCTTTCGCTGGACAGCGGCGGGGTGCTGGGGGAAAAGGCGGCTTCCGAGCCGATGGACCCCGCCGGCCTGACCACGGTGATGGCCGCCTGGACGGCGTTCGGCCTGCTGGACGGGGAAAACCCGCCAGCTCCGCTGCCCAAAAGCCTGTTTGAGCGGGTCCTGCTCCAGGGGGCGGCGACCGCCGGCTTCCTGCCGGGCGAGGAAGCGACGGCGTCCGACCTGCTGAGCGGCGCGCTCCTCCTCTCGGGCGCGGAGGCGGCCCTCGGCCTGGCGCAGGCAGCGTCCGGTTCGGAGGAGGGCTTGACGGCGGCGATGAATCAGGAGGCCGCGCGCCTGGGCATGGCCGGGACAAATTTTACCAATGTGACCGGGTGGGCCGACCCGGAGCAGACAACCACGGCGGAGGACCTGGGCCGGTTCCTGTCTGCCGCCTGGTGCGAGGAGGGGTTCCGGCAGGCCTTTTGCGCGCGCAGCGTGCTGGCCGGGCCGACTAACCGCCATCCGGCAGGGCTCCGGCTGGCCAACCCCGTGTACAGCCTGGCCGGGCAGGAGCCGGAGGGGGTGAGCCTCCTTGGCGCCAGGGCCGGGGCGGCCCCGGCGGACGGCGGTTCCAGCCTGGGCGCGGGGGAGGAGGGCTCCGGCGAGTGGCAGGGATACTTCCTCGGGGTCGCCGAAGCCGGCGGCCAGCGGCTGCTGCTGGTGCTCCTGGGCGTGCCGGGGGACAGCCGCAGCGGGGCGCTCGCCGTCCGGGAAGCGATGGAGGTCTACGCCGCCTGCGCCGGGGCGCTGTGACGATACACAGCGGCAGCTTTGGAATTGCACAGAAAATTTTTCATTTTTATTTTCCCGTGCAATTCACTGTGCGGTCACCGATAAGACAACGGCAGGGACAAGGAAAGCGGGCCCCGAAATCGGGGCCCGCTAACGATTTTCTCCTCCGCCGCATCGGGAAAACAAAAAGGGAGCGCGTTTCGACCTCCCATTGCTTAAGGTCCTTTACTGCGCGGTAAATTCTTTCCTCAAGATTTCCGACCCGTCCGCATTGCGGTAAAGGACGACAACGACCGGATCCTCAACATCTACCGCCAGCTTCAGCGCCGAAGCCGTAGACTCAAAAACACTCGCCTGCTGATCCAGGCCTGCTTCCAGCGACTCCGCCAGACCGTCGGTGGCAATCTGGGTCGTATAGGTGTACTGGTAAATCATCTGGTTGTCCTGGCCGATCATTGCGACTTCCATCCCCAGGGAGTTGAACGTCTCATTCAAGGAGGCTACCTGCTCCTGGACCTGGTCGGACGACACATAGTCGGCAATTGACGCGTACTTTCCAGACGGGGCCACGGACCCCTCTTCCGGCTCTGTCGCCTCCGGTTCGGTTTCTTGGCCCTGGGTGATGGACGTATCCGCCTGCGTCGTTGTGGCGGGCGTTGAACCGTCCGGCCGCCCGCCGGAGGTACACGCCGTCATCAGCAGCGCGCAGGCAGCGGCGATCAGACTAAGCCAAGCGTTTTTACGATTTTTCTTCATTGTCATTGTGATACCCCTTCTTTTTACTCCCATTGGAATAATGAAAATATTGCCGCGAAAAGCTTACTCTTTTCGGAAAAAAGTGTATATCCCTCGTCAAAAATTGTCAAGAGCTTTTTCCGTCATGCTGAATGTAACAATGGTTTTCTGATTATTGCCTCTAAGCCCTGGCCACGGCCTGCACAAAGGCCGCTATACGAAAAAACGGAAAAAAGCAGGGATGCCGGTGCGGCTTTTTGGGATACTATCTACGAATCGTCGGCCCCTCTCTTGACATTTTTCGCAAACTGGATTATAAAGAAAACAGGGGAATAATTCCTATCTGTTTAATAGGATACTATATTACCGCAATTCACAGAAAAGAGGAAACGCCATGCTGCAAATCCAAGGGCTCTCCTGGCATACGCCGGGCGGGGAGCCGATTCTTGACCACATTGACCTGACGGTTCCGGACGGCAAGCTGACCGTGATCACCGGCCCGAACGGGGGCGGGAAAACCACGCTGGCCAAGCTGATCGCCGGACTGGAGAAGCCGGACGCCGGGACGATCCTTCTGGACGGGGAGGATATCACCGACCTGGACGTGACCGAGCGTGCCCGCCGCGGGATCGGCTACGCTTTCCAGCAGCCGGTACGGTTCAAAGGGCTGACGGTCCGCGACCTGGTTGAGCTGGCGGCCGGGGACGGCCTGAGCGAGCGGGACCTGTGCGACCTGCTGGGCAAGGTCGGCCTATGTGCGAGGGACTACATTGACCGGGAGGTGGACGGCAGCCTTTCGGGCGGGGAGATCAAGCGGATTGAAATCGCCACCGTGCTGGCGAGGCACACCCGCCTGTCCGTATTTGACGAGCCGGAGGCCGGCATTGACCTATGGAGCTTTGCCGGGCTGATCGACACCTTCCGCGACCTGCGCGGCAAGCTCGACGGCGCGCTGCTGATCATCTCCCATCAGGAGCGGATCCTGTCGATCGCGGACGAAATCGTCGTGGTTGCCGAGGGCAAGATCCAGCGCCAGGGCTCCCGGGAGCAGGTGCTGCCCTCCCTGATGGCGGGCGCCCCTGCCTGCGGCCGCTGCCCTAAAGAGTCCAATGGTATTAAGTCAAGTAGGTGATGCAAGAAAATATTAAGTAAAACAGGGTAAAACGCGTCATGTAGGTAGCAATAAGACAACACTAACCCAA